>JAAZBP010000167.1 GCA_012513715.1 Thermoproteota archaeon
AACCTTAGTATGTCCCCGATTATTTCTCCAGCCATATTTTACACCATTAACTTAATTCACTAAACGAACTAATCATAGTTATTAACCCTAACATAACTAACACTGATCCCCCGCCTACTGCAATCCACTTACGAAATAGAGGTGCTTTACTGAACAACCAACCAGTAACTCCACCTAAAAACAAAATAGGTGAAATTACAGTTCCTAACCCAAACAACATTGCAATACCAATGCTACCCAAAGGACTAGCAAAAGTCAACGAGTAAACAAGCAACAAAATCAAAGGTGGACAAAGCACTAAACCTCTAGTTAAACCCAAAGTTAAAGCTCCAAAATTAACCCCATATTTATTTTTAGCATTTGCAGCCTGATTATTTATTTGAACGCTGCAATTGCCCCCTCTTAGAGCTTTATAAATCAAATACCCCCCAATTAGCGAAGTTACTACCCCAAAGGTAACTGAAGAATACATTTGAAAAGGCGAAATAAACTGTTCAGCAACAAACAAATGTAGCAAACCGCTAAATGACCCAATTAAAGCTCCAATTAAACTATAAGCTAAAATTCTTCCAAAACTAAAAATCAACGTAATTTTAACGCTTTGGAAAAAACCTGAACCGACGCCAGCAATGTAACCCGCAACAACAGGCAAGCATGACGCAGTACAAACGCCCAAACCATACAGCAAGCCTCCTGCAAACGCTCCAATATACGGGTCTGAAATTTGTGGTATCAACGACATTCAGATGGTCACGTTGGAATTTTTATTACAGCAAATAATGGATTAGAACATTTAAAGTTTACACATTTTCCAAACGTTACTATCAACTTCAAATCAATTAAGACAAAAAAAGAAAAAAAGTTAAGGGTTAATGTATCGTGTGTTATATGTTTGTAGATACTCTAGGTGCTCAGCATCGTAGGGGTAGCTTTCTGCATCTGTATATGGGAATCCACTCATGTCAATAAACGGCAAAGGATCAACTGTAAAGTCAAAACCGTAACCCCAGTTTCCAGGAGGATCCTTAAACCAGCATGCAACAGCCAAGAAATAATCTCGCTCCATACCTTCAGGAACATCTCCCAGTTCATCAGCATCAAACTTTAGTAAAACACGATCGCCCTGTCTACCAACTACATACATGTCATCAGCTTCTAAAACTAGTGGTTTAACGTCACCGTAACGAGTAAAGTAACCAGAAGAAATCGATAATGTCTCCCAAACTTGATCAAGAACAGCAGACGTCGGCTTAATAGCTTGAACGTTTAGCTCCACAGGTGCAGTCGTATCTATTGCTATGTAGTCGTATGTTACATTCCAATAATTCGTGATTCTTAACTGATACTCTTCTACGTCATCAGGGAATAATCCAGTTAAATCTACAGCAAAGGTTCTAGCATTATAATCTGAAGGAATCGGAATCTGTTTATCTTGTGGAACAAGAACCCAGCTGCCGTTAGCTGCTTTAATTTCCATGATTGGAGGCGGCGTAATTTCAGCTTTATCAAATATTAGTCCCTGTTTAGCTGCTTCTTTGAATTTAGCTATATATTCATAGTAGGGCTCAGGAGGTCCCCAATCAACTATACCTGTAATCACCAATTTTAAGTACTCTGCATCTGATAAGTCACCTAAATCCAAAGTCAACTGGTTATAGGAAAGATTATTCCAAGTTGGGCTTTGAATAACATTCACTCCAGGAGTAAAAACTCCGTCTTTATTCAATATCATCGCTAAGACATCGTCTCCTTTTTCATTAACAGCGCTTATTGGCGGTAACAAGTTTTTACCCACAGTGTAAACTTGACCAGTTGAACCATCATTAAGGTAATACGTCATAGTCATGTAAGCATCAGTGCCAATTGGGTGGTCAACAGCTAGAAACTCGACTGAATCTAAATAGAACAGTTCATCCCACTGCTGAGAAAGCGCCAAATCAAAGTAACCATTTCTAGTCGCCAAAAGCTCATTATCTAATTTAACGTAGTCCCATGGATTTCCACCGACAAAAGTTATGTCTCCAATAGAATTCATGTATCCAATGTAGCCTAACCAACCTGAATTTGAAACTTCAGTTACATAACTATAGCCTGTTCCGTTCCAAATGTAGAGTGAAGGACAAGACGCATAACCACTGATTAAATAATAAGATGCTACAAGAATCAATCTGTCACTTACTGTAAAACTTCTTGAGGAACTTTTTACGCCGTCACTCCAAGAATCAAACCCTAATACTCCTGTCCCAACATCATAGGGGGTAGGCACCGAAATAGTATAGTCACCTACAGGCAATAAAGCAGTATATGGTGTTCCATGTTCTTCTCCGTTAAGTGTAAAAGGCAAAGAATGTGAGCCGCCGCCGGAACGATTAATCATGACTGTATGATAACCAGTTTTAACAATAGTAAATGAACCTGATAAACTGTTTAATTTTACTGTATGTTTTCCTTCTGTTGTTGCATTAACCGAAAATTCTAACGTTCTAGATTCACCAGCCTCCAATTCTATTAATGTAGAATTAACAAGTACATCATCCACCATAACTCGTATGAATAATATGTCAGAGTCAGATGAAGGATTATTTGCATTAGCAGTAACTGTCACTGTCTCATTAGCCCAAGCCTCATATGGTGTAGCTCTAAAATTTGAAAGAACAATTTTGCTGGTATCTGGCGGTGGCATCTCAATCAAAAAACTACCCATTAAATCTTCAATTTTAACACTATAATTTCCCGGATCCATCTCTATATCTGTAAATTCGATAATCTCCGAACTCTTCAAACCTGCAAGAGTTATATTCCGAGAATCTTTGATGACATCGTTAATTTCAAGATTTACTGTAACGTTTCCTTCAACATCACCTATGTTGGTTACATTAGCTGAAATCAGTATAGTTTCACCAATGTATGCTTCAGACGGATTTATTGTTAAATCAGAAAACGTAAACGTGGCAGGTTTACTAGCCCCTGTAATAGTGCCCTCATTTAGTAGATAAAGATACAAACCAGCAGCTACAGCAACAATTAATAAATCAATAATTAAAAATGCCTTAAGCTTAGATAGTTTTGAGCGAGACACCATGTAATAAACCTCAAATTTACTAATCAATACAACTTATAGGATTAAAAGTTTGTGCGTTAATTTATGTCACAAAAAACACTTTGTTTAAAATTTTATTCAAGAATAAACACCAAAAAATTGTACTCTTATACTTAATCCAAAAAAATAAAACCTGAAAACCAGTGTAAAAAATTAAATTTTGATTATAAAAAAATATTAATTTTGGGGTTCAATATGAACCGTAACTACTGCGTTAGTAAATCGTTCTTTAGTTTCTTTCTCCACTAGCGAAGCTACCTGATGGGCCTCTTTTATTCGAACATGCTTAGTGAAGCAGCAATCAACATTTATGTAACGTTTACCATCTGCAACATAAGTTAATACCCGTTTAACTTCCAAGTCAGCCTTAACACCATTTACAACATTGGATACAACTTGTCTAAGTTGGATTTCATTAAACTCTCCAACTGAAACTGCTGACCCTGAAGGTTCAACATGGACCATTACATTTTCAACCTGCTTAATTTTTACACGTATTTGACCCTCGATTCTTTCAGCAATTTTATGTGCTTCCTCAACTGATAACTCAGGATCAACATAAACATGCAGCGTAATGAAGAGTTTTCCATCAACATATTTTACTGCTACATCATGTACTTCTCTTACACTATCAATTGTTGCCAATTTTTTAACTAAATTCTCAATTTTTTCTTCTCTATTAGAAGGTTCAACATGTATAGTTGCATCAACATTTCCAAATTCTTTCCTCAAACACCCCTCAATTTTTGAAGCTAAAGAATGCGCATCTTCTAATCCCATAGCATTAGGAACCTGGACTGATGCTTCAATAAACACTTTTGATCCAGCTTTACGAAACTTTACTTTTTCAGTTTTCACTACTCCTTCGCAGTCAAGAATAATTTTTTTTGTCTTAGCAACAAACTCTTTTGAAGTAGCATCACTCAATTCTAAAATGCTACTTTTAACAAGTTTAATACTCAAGTAAGTAAGCATGATACCCAAAAAAATAGATGCAAATGCATCTCCAACAGTAAAACCCAGTGTAGCCAAAGCAAAACCTACAAGGGCAATAGTTGTCGAGCCTAAATCTGCAATAGCATCATAAAAACCAGCCTTCATAGACTGGCTTTCTGTATGATTATTTCTAAAAACCGAAATCCTAACTATAGACACTATAAGCGCATAGCCAATTGCTACAAAACCAGCTAACTGAAAACCTTCAGCAAGTTGCGCGTTAACAAGTAATCTTGTAGCTGCCTCATAAAAAATTAGAATAGCTACTCCAATTAGAATTAAGCCTCCAATCAGCCCTCCTATTGCCTCAAATTTTTCATGACCATACGTATGTTCCTCATCAGGTGGTTTGGTTGCAGCTTTAACTGCAAAAAATAACATCACACATGTAAAAGCATCAAGTAATGCATGTAATCCATCGCTAATTATCGCTAAGCTATTAACGAATAATCCTATACAAACCTCGACTATAACAACACTAAAAATGGCAAAAGCCGAAATTTTAAGTGCTTTAAGCTTATGTTTACCCTCATTGAGACCTTGCATTTCTTCATGCTCAAAGTAAGCTCCATTCAAGGGCGATTTAAGATTTATGGACAACTCTAAAAAACAGAATGTATAAACAAAAAAGTCCTACATCACCGCTTTTAATTTATATAATTGCTTTTTGAACTTGTTTCAAGATGCGTATCTCTAAGCTTTTCCGCGGCGACCAAGCTGTACTAAGAGGCAACTTTCTACTAATAACTATAACATGGATCATAATGTTTTTTGCAATTCCTATCCCCGACACATATGCTAGTCTATACTATCTCCACCTCGGCGCAGACGAATTACTCCTCTCAATAATGGCATTTACAAGCTCAATCGCAGTTGCATTAGTACAATTTCCCGGCGGCTATTTAGCAGATAAACATGGTAGACGATGGCTAATTATTACAATGACCATAGGTATAGCCGTCGGTAGCTTATTCTTCGTTTTTGCTCCCTCATGGCACTTTATAATGATTGGACTTTTAATACAAAACATATGCTCCATGTACGGTCCAGCATTAATGGCTATGGTCATGGATTCGCTGCCACCTCAAAATAGAGGCGCAGGCTTCAGTTTCCAATCAGTAATAACTACCCTTGTTCTATTACCCGCACCAATAATAGCCCAATACTTAGTTGTTACATTCGAATTCGATTTGGGCATGCGAATAGCCTACTCAATCACAACCATAGCCTACTTCATAATCGCAATAGTAAGACTGAAACTAAAAGAAACATTACCTCAGACTGATGAAACAGTAAAACCCAATTTTATTGATGCATTAAAACATTATCCGAAAGCTGTAAAAGAAGGCATATATGTATGGCGAAAGGTACCTAAATCAGCTTATAACCTCTTTTGGTCTATAATAATAGTGAATGGCTTAGTAATTAGCTGTCAAACATACTTTGTAGTTTACGCAACTTCAAAACTAGGTATTTCACTTGAACAATGGGCCACTGTAATAGCCTTCAGATACTTGACAATCGCTATACCAGCTATACTTGCAGGTTTTAGTATGGATACATTAGGTCGCAAACGCTTTCTCATAATAGGTTACTTGCTTTACATACCAGGAATGTTACTGTTCGTTAACGCTGACTTCAATGTTTTATTGCTTGCCTTCTTTTTCTTTGGTTTAGGTAATCTGCTACAATTGAACAGTCATCAAGTATTGATGGGTGATTTAGTTCCCAAAAACCTCCGAGGAACAGTAACAGGTTGCCTTCAATTCTTCATGTTCATAATGCAGGGTATAATGCAAATTATAATTGGTTTAATCTACGTTTATGTTTCACCGCAGCTTCCCTTCATCATATTCGCGTTATCAATGATACCCATTTCTATTTTTGTATTCAAAAAAATACAAGAACCAAAAATCAGAGAACCTTAAAAAAATAACACATCAAACTCTAAATCGTAAATTTTAAGAATAATTCCAAGAACCCCAACTATTTTAGTGGACTAAATATTCACATCTTTTATTTTATTTATCACCATGATAACCAATTCATAACCAAATCGATAGGCATTTAGGTTTGAAGACAAGTATTACTGCAAACAGTTGATACGTGATGGCAATAGTCAAAATAACTGAAATATTAACCGGTAATTGCACAGACCAAAAAGTTACAGTACGCGGATGGGTGTATCGTAAACGCGAAGGAAAAGAACTTATTTTCATAGTAATCCGTGACTCAACAGGCATAATACAGTCAACAATTAAAAAAGCAAATCCAAATTGGACTGAAGCACAAAAACTAACAATCGAATCCTCAATTGAACTTGAAGGAACAGTAAAAGAAGATAAACGTGCCCCAGGAGGCTTCGAAATTGGTACAGAATCAATAAACATTATAGGTTTAGCTGAAGTTTTTCCAATTTCAAAAGATAAAAGTGAAGAATTCATCAGAGACATGCGCCATCTCTGGTTACGCAGCAGAAAAATGAATCTGATAATGAAAGTTCGCGCAGAAATTTTGGAAGCATCAAGAGAATACTTCAAAAAACAGAACTACACCGAAGTTTCACCGCCTATGTTCATATCTGCAGCAGTAGAAGGCGGCTCAACACTCTTCGGATTAAAATATTTTGACCAAGACCTATACCTAACCCAGAGCAGTCAACTATACCTCGAAATACTCATTTACTCACTGCAGAATGTTTACTGTATTGCTCCCTCTTTCAGAGCCGAAAAAAGCAGAACAATAAGGCACTTAACAGAGTACTGGCACATAGAAGCAGAATGGCCATTCGCAAATATGAATGACCTTATCAACTTTGAAGAAGGCTTAATGACTCATGTCTGCCAAACTATAGCCCAGAAATGTGTAACTGAATTTAAAGAATTAGGCGCTGACATTGAAAAACTCAAAGCTGTTAAACCTCCATTTCCAAGAATCACCTATAAAGAAGCAATAGACTGGCTTAAACAAAAAAATCCATCTCTAACTTTGGGTTCAGACCTTGGATATGAAGACGAAAAAGTACTAGCTGAAAAATTCAATAAACCCTTTTTCGTATATGACTACCCAACAGCCATAAAAGCATTCTACTGCAAAACCTACACTGACCACCCAGAAATTGCCATGTCAGCTGATATGATGGTGCCACGAATTGGTGAAATCAGTACAGGCGGAGCAAGAGAAGACAACAAAGAACTCCTGATTCAACGCATGAAAGAGCAAGACCTAAAACCTGAAGACTACGAATGGTACCTTGACTTAAGAAGGTACGGTTCAGTTCCCCACGTAGGTTTCGGAATGGGTCTAGAAAGACTCTTAATCTGGATGCTTGACTTAGACAACATTATTGATGCAATTCCTTTCCCAAGAACTACCCGCCGTTTCTATCCCTAAATTCATTTCATTTCTATATTTTTTATTGATCTTTCACATAAAAGATATTGAAAATAATGCAATATCTAAAATTGCAACCAAATCGGAACTTCCAATCAAGAAAAAAAAGAAGGTAGCCTTTTGACAATTTTTTATTACTATTGATTGAGCATTATTTTTTGATTCTAAATTGCTTATGTGTAACCAGTGAAATATTCGATTTTAAATTTCTCTTTTGGTATACCTAATGTATCAATTATTGCTTCCATTCCTTTAACCATTGGTGGAGGACCACAGGCATAAAAAATGTATTCTTTGAAATCAGGTAACTCCGTTTTAATCATGTCAGGGGTTATTCTTCCAGTTTTATCTTTCCACTCTGGTGTGGGGCGACTTACAGTAAAAACCAATTTTAAATTCTTGTTGTTTCTTTCTAATTCTTCGAATTCCTCTCTAAATACTACGTCGTCTGGGGTACTGCATCCATAAAAAAGCGTGATTTTGTTATTCAATCCTTTGTATGTAGCGTATTTGCATATGCTTATAAAAGGAGTTATTCCTATGCCTCCGCCTAGTAACGCAATTTTTGGGTATTCGCCTTCAAAAGTAAATTTGCCATAAGGTGCTTCTATTTTCGCCCAATCTCCGGGTTTAGCTTTTCTAAGTGCTTCTGAAAATTCACTGTCGCTTAATTTCTTAGTGAACTCTATATGTGTAGGTTCTGTTGGACTGCTACTGAAGCTCAGATACTTGCTTAATTCTCTACCGTTATGTTTCAAGGTTACATTTAAAAATTGACCAGGTTTATATTCAAAACCGACAGGGCGACTGAACCTGAAACTAATTACATTTGAAGTTCGCTGAATAACCTTTTGAAGTTGTGTTTCAAATTTCATTAAAACACCTTTAATATACTCTAGAACTTCCTATTTATATAAACAACTAAAAACAGAGAATAAAAACTGTATCAAACATTTAGGCTAAAAGATACTAAAAAATACAGGGCGAACTATGAAACAAAATATTACCACTCAAGCTAATAACTTAAAGAATTATGTCAAGTTACACAAATTATCCTTAAGCATAATCCTAGTAGCATACGGAGCTTTTTATCTCATCTCAGTTATTATGAGTTATTGGACACCTCTGGATTGGATAAACTATATTTCTGAAGTTCCGCAGACAGTGGTGACTCCTCTGATACCACCAAATATACTTAATCCATTCTTCTTTGTTACCTCTTTACCTGCACTACTAATTGGCGCAGTAAGCCTCTGTTTATACAATATATATGAAATAAAAACAAAAGAAAACTATAACACTGAACACATCGCTCTACTATTAACTTCTTTTGGATTTACTTATGTAGTTGTCGGAGCTTGGCCGCTTGGAAACCCAGTTGGTTTTCCATGGGATTGGCAAAGACAAATAATTAGCTATGGACCACTTTTTTCTTGGCTACTATATTGTCTATCTCTTTTAGTCTTAGTAGTGGGTATTATTTCACTTTATGTGCATAGTCGCAAATACCGAAGCACCAACAATGAATTTTCAAATTGCTAAGAAATTCAAAAAACTTTTTTAATAAAAATGGGGAAGGATTTCCCTAATTTCATTTCTTTGATCCAAGTTGATAAACAACAGCTAATCCTGCTGCAAAAATACATAGAACAGCCGCGGGCATGAATGCATATAAGAAACTCATGCCTACATCCTGAACTATACCAGCCAGTATTGGTCCAACGATTCCACCTATACCGTATGCAGTAAATAGGAATCCATAGTTTATGCTTAGGTTTTCAGACCCAAATGAATCAGAACAGCACACTGGGAACAATGCAAAGTTACCTCCAAAGTTAAAGCCTATTAATGCTCCTATCACATAGAACAAAATTGGGTTAGATGTAGTATAGAAGAATATTGCCATCATAGCTGCCTGAAATGTAAACATAGCAATCATAGTTTTGCCACGTCCAATGCGATCTGACACTTGTCCCCATATTATACGCCCAGCACCATTAAATATCGGTAGACAGACAGCTGCTCCAATAACCGCGAAATCTATTGCCTCCTGTGCACTAAATCCGTAAGCAAAGAAGCCGTCTGTAGGGCTCTTAGCAAAGTTCTGTACATTACCTATAACCATTAAACCTGCAAGTGCCCCAACTAAAAACATCATCCATAACAAATAGAAATTTTTCGATTTTAGCATAGCTTTCGGTTTTAAACTTGCGCCAGATGCTTTACCTGCAACTGGTTGTGGCGGATTCCAACCATTGGGTTTCCACCCCGCAGGCGGATTTTTCATAGTAAATGAACCTGAAATAACGAGCACTAAAAATAGTATTCCATATATCAAGAATGCAAAATCAACGTTTGTTACTGTATAAGCAAATTGCCCTGTTTGTTGACTAATTAAACCTGTGAAGCCTAATATACTAGGCGGATTAGCTAGCAGTACCCAAATAAATGCTCCAAATCCAAAACCTGCAACTGCAAGTCCACTTACTAATCCTTTTTTATCTGGGAACCACTTTACCCCTGTAGCAATCGGAACTACATAAGCTAAACCTATTCCTGCTCCAGCTAAAATGCCGATAAAAATCAATTTGCCAATGAAATTTGCACCCACAAAAGATGCAAGAATATAACCTAAACCAAGCAAGACTCCACCTAAAAGAGCAACTTTCATTGGTCCATGTTTAATTTGTAACCGACCACCAATTATGGTAAAGATTGCGAAAACTAAAAGGCCGACACTGAAAATAGCTTGTGTTTCAGTTTTTGTAAAACTAAACTCACTAAGAGCAGTCGGTGCGCCCTGCAAGGGACCAGTGAATGCCGACCAAGCATATATGGCTCCTAAGGCAAGCTGTATCAAAATTCCGCCAATAACAACGATCCAACGATTCATAATTTTAGTTTTCAAACCGGAAACGTTTGTGTTTTCCAAAGTTTATTTCACAGCGCAAATTTTGCGTTTTACTTAATTAAATCCTTTTCGCTTAATAGTTCAAGTATTCTTAATAAGTGTACAAACTTTTTTAATAGATGCCTTTTTTTAGTACAATCATTTGGTATGAGTCCTGTTCTCAAAGGGATGCTTTTTAAAGGTCATATTTTTTAGAAAACAAAACCTATTAGAGCATAAACCTACAACTTGAGAATATAGGTGACACTTTGAGTAGTAAATTAGCAAATCCTGCGCCACTTGGTTTGCTCGGATTTGGATTGACAACTGTTCTGTTAAATATGCATAACGCTGGATTATTTCAACTTGACGCGATGATATTGGCTATGGGTTTAGCTTACGGTGGATTGGCACAAGTTATCGTTGGCATCATGGAATTCAAAAAAGGTAACACGTTCGGTACAGTAGCTTTCACTTCTTATGGTCTATTCTGGTGGTCTCTAGTAGGATTAATATTATTGCCAAAAATAAGTTTCTTAACAGGCATCAATGCGCCTTCAACGTTGGCGATGGCGGCTTATTTCTTAATGTGGGGGTTATTTACTTTTGTTATGTTCTTTGGTACTCTTAAAACAAATCGCGCTTTACAATTCGTTTTCATGAGTCTATCAATACTTTTCTTCCTATTGACTGCAAGAGAATTATTAGGTAACCCACAATGGTTTAACACAATTGTGGGCATAGAAGGTATAATCTGTGGTTTTAGCGCTGTCTATCTTGGACTTGCAGAAGTCTTAAATGAAGCTCACCAGAAGACAGTTTTGCCTACCTGTCAAGTTAAATAAAAAAAACCGTTTTATTTTTTTATTTTAATCTTTTTAGTTGAAAAAACTTATAAGCTTTAGAGCTTATTCACCCAACACCTATAGGATGAGAACATGTCCGAAGCTAGTTTACCTTTCAATGAGAAGTATTCTCCAAGTATCGCGAAAATATCCTCTGGTGAAATTCGCAAACAAGAATGGGAGAAATCCATAAAGAATCCGCGAGAATTTTGGGCAGAAAAAGCAAAAGCCATTGACTGGTTTAAACCATTCAGCGAAGTGTTGGATGATTCAAACCCACCGTTCTTCAAATGGTTCCCAGACGGTGAACTAAACATATCTTATAACACCTTAGATAGGCACGTCAAAAGCAGTCGTAAGAATAAAATCGCCTACATCTGGGAAGGCGAGATGGGAGAAATAAAAACTTACACTTACTATCAATTATATAAAGAAGTAAATAAACTTGCAAAAGTATTAAAAGACAATGGAATAAAGAAAGGTGATCGTGTTGCGATCTTCCTTCCTGTTATCCCTGAATTACCAATAAGTTTGCTAGCAACTGCTAGAATCGGTGGTGTCCATGCAGTAATTTTCTCTGGCTTCAGCGCTGAAGCTTTAGCTGACCGCGTAAATGACTGTGGGGCTAAGATACTGATTACTGCTGACGGCTCATTTAGAAGAGGAAAACCTGTAGCAATTAAAGACAATGCTGACCGTGCATTACCTAACATGCCGGGAATTGAAAAGGTCATAGTTGTTAAACGTACAGGTCAACAAATCCAAATGAAAGAAGGCAGAGATGTCTGGTATGGTGAAGCACTTTCAAGTGCAGGCGAAAATGTATATGTTGAACCTGAAAAAATGAAGTCTACAGACCCACTTTTTATTCTTTACACTTCAGGAACCACTGGTAAACCCAAAGGAGTTCAACATGGTACAGGTGGATATTTAGTTTGGGCCTACTGGACTCTTAAATGGGCCTTCAACCCCAACGACGAGGACATATACTGGTGTGTTGCCGACATCGGCTGGATTACCGGTCACACATACAATGTTTATGCTCCCCTGAGTCACGGATTAACCGCTTTCCTATTTGAAGGAACTCCAGATTACCCCGCACAAGACCGCTGGTGGGACATGATTGAACGCCACGGTGTCACAATCCTGTACGGAACACCTACAGCAGTTCGTATGTTCATGAAATTCGGAGAAGACTGGGTTAACAAACATGACCTAAGCAGTCTACGCTTATTAGGGTCAGTAGGTGAACCAATAAACCCTGAAGCGTGGAAATGGTACTACAGAGTCATAGGGAAAGAGAAACTTCCAATTATTGACACTTGGTGGCAAACAGAAACCGGAGGTTTCATGATTTCTCCAACTGCAGGAATTGAATTAACACCGCTAAAACCAGGTAGTGCAACAATGCCAATGCCCGGAGTTAACGTAGACATATTTGATGAACGCGGTCAACCACTAGGAGCAGGCAACAAAGGTGTACTAGTTATAAAATCACCTTGGCCAGGTATGCTTATGACCCTTTGGAAAGATCCAGACCGATTCAAAACAGCATACTTCGGAAGATGGCCAGGAATATACGTTTCAGGCGACTACGCAATCAGAGACCCGGATGGCTACTTCTGGCTCCTCGGACGCGCAGATGAAGTACTTAAAGTTGCAGGTCACAGAATTGGTACAGTTGAATTAGAAAGTGCATTAGTCTCTCACCCAGCTGTCTCAGAAGCTGCAGTAATGGGTAAAGAAGATGCAGTAAAAGGTGAAGTTCCTGTTGCATTCGTTGTTCTTAGAGGCGGATTTACTCCATCTGATGAACTACGAGTGGAATTAATTAAACACGTTAGAACTACAATAGGGCCGATTGCAACTCCTGAAGCAGTAGTTATGGTAAATAAACTGCCAAAAACACGTAGCGGCAAAATAATGCGCAGACTTCTAAAAGCAGTACTCACAGGAGCACCACTAGGCGACACATCAACTATAGAAGACGAAGGATCCATAGACGACATCAAAGCAACATACAACGAACTAAGAAAACAACTTACCAAATAATTTTTTCTTTTTTTTATAAAAGAAATCAAAATTTTTTTATATTGGATTTTTATATATTTAAATTTTAACTTTAAAAATATTTTAGGTATTTAAAAACGGAATTTTCGGCTCTTTGATTTAACATCAGAACCAAATTCTTTAGCTAACTCTTCAAGAAGAGAACGCTGTTTGGCTGTAAGTTTTTCTGGGACATAGATACCAATCCGCACAAGTAAATCGCCTCTACCGTATCCTCTTATCCTCGGCATACCTTTACCTTTTAAAACTAAAACTTTTCCAACTTGTGTACCCGCGGGCACTTTAAGTAAAGTTTCACCCTCTAAGGTTGGTATAGTAATTTCAGCGCCTAATGCAGCTTGGGGATATGTTAGGATTGCAACATACCATAAATCATTTCCTTCCCGTATAAATTCAGGATGCTGTTTAATGTGAACAATAACATAAAGGTCTCCAGATAAGCCATCGTTAGGCGCCATTTCGCCCTCTCCTCGCAGTCTAAGTTGGGAGCCATCTTCAATGCCTGCCGGAATCTTTACTGTAATTGTTCGGCGTTTACGCATCAATCCTGAGCCTTGGCAACTGTTACAGGGAGAATTAATCACTTTGCCTTTACCTCTGCAATTTGGGCAAGCTGTCACTTGCACAAAAGTGGCGAAACCTGCTTTCCGCATGTTTTGAACTTTTCCCGCTCCATTACATTTTGAACAGACATTTGCAGTTGTTCCTGGAGCTGCACCTGATCCATAGCAGGTATCGCATTTTTCTGTTCTTTGAATATCTACCTCTTTTTCTACACCTCTAGCTGCTTCTTCAAGAGTTATTTCCAATTCATACGCAATATCTTGACCTACATTACTCTCCTCATAATCACTGGAGAATCCGCCTCCAAAGATAGTGCGGAATAAGTCGCCAAAACCCATATCCCTGAAGATAGAGCTAAAATCTGCACCTCGGAAGATATCTTCGCTTGTATAACGTTGATCAAAACCTGAATGGCCTAATGTATCATATTGTTGACGTTTTTGGTCATCACTTAAAACGGCATAGGCTTCACTTATCTCTTTAAATTTCTCTTCAGCTCCCGTCTCCTTATTACGGTCTGGATGATACTGTAACGCTAGTTTTCTGTAAGCATCTTTTATTTGATCTTTACTAGCGTTTCTCTGTACGCCCAATACTTCATAATAGTCTCTTTTTTCGCTCATAAAGCCTTACCGTTCAGGTCTTTTTTAAACTTTCATAGATAGCTTACGACTAAGATTTATATAATTTCCTTGCTTTTCCATTTTTATTTCGTAAAAAATTGTTTAATTATTACCGAGATATTTTTTATACGTCAATTCTCTTAATAATTTATTTTTTTAATAACAAATTAGCAAAATTTATTGGCAAAACCTTTAAAGGATTTCAATAATTTCTTTTTTGTGATATTTAATGACTGTTCAAATAAGACGAGTATTAATTGAAGCTTTGAAAGCGCGTGAAACCTCTTTGGTGGAGTTATCTCAACTTCTTTGTTCTGTTAATGGCGTTGAAGAATGTGACATAGTAGTAACTGATGTTGACGTTAAAACTGATACAATAAAGCTTACTGTAAGAGGCACAAACATTGAGTACGATGGTATTCTGAACATTTTGCAGGATAATGGCGTTTCAGTTAAAGGTGTGGATGAAGTAAGTGTTTCAAAAGTAAAGCAGTCCATGCAACGTCCTACAGCTTAAATTAGCATATTTAAGAGATAACCTATTAAGAATGCAAGTACACCAAACGCAACCATTCTTACTCCTTTTTTGTATGGATTTGTTTTTCCAAATCTGCCCATGAATACACCTGCAACAAATAATGTAGTTAACGCTAATGTTACAGCTATCCATCCTGCGATGTCAACATCGATTATACCAACTGCAGCTAATGCGAAAGGTGTAATTGTAACTGCACATGATAGCAAGGGCGTAGCGAAGTTAATTATTGTAGCTAGTATGATTGTGTATTTTGCTGTTTTTTCTATGTTTGTTTCTTTAAGATTAGTAAATAATGCCTTCTCTAAATCAGTAATTCGTTTTTCCTGTTCAAGACTTTCCGCCTCATAAACACTTACCCCAGTAGAAATTCCCAAAGCCAAACTTGTTGTTAACATAGTAACAACTATAACGTTTAGCGCTGCATTTGCCGTAAATGCTGAACCTACTATTATTCCTAAAAGCATAAAGGTTGAATCAAACAATGTGTTTATGAAGAATCTGCGAATGATGGGACCTACATTTTCCTGCTTAAGTGTTTCGCTTAAACTTTTCATATGTCGCTGATACCTTTCGAGATAGACGTGTTTTAACTTGGTTATAAGTGCTCTGCTCTGTAATTATTTTTTTTTAAACAAAAAAAATTAAAAGATATGGGAATTAGTTTTTTTATTTTACTTTGTAGTCCTCTGAATCGACAACGCTTTCGCCATTTTCGCCTTGCTGTTCTCCACCTTGTGGATTTTCTGGTCCAGTTCCTGGTTGGGGACCTGTTTGTTGTCCCTGTTGTTTTGCTGCTTCTGCTGCTGCTTGCTGATACACTTTTGTTCCAACTTCTTGGAGAACCTTTTGTAGCTCATCCGATTTTGATTTTACCTGTGTCATATCATTACTTGCTAAGGCGTTTTTGAGTTCAGTTACGGCGTTATCAATTTTGCTTGTTTCTTCTGTTGAAAGTTTACCTGCAAGGTCTTGTTTGGTTCGTTCGGCTGTGTAAACTAGGCTATCAGCGTTGTTGCGTATTTCTGCTTCTTCTTTCTTCTTTTTGTCTTGTTCTGCAAATTGGTCTGCTTCTCTGATTAGTCTCTCTTTTTCTTCTTTAGATAGTTTAGTTGAAGCTGTAATTGTGATTTTTGCTTCCTTTCCTGTGCCGCGATCTTTAGCTGAAACGTTTAGTATACCGTTTGCGTCTATGTCAAATGTTACTTCAATCTGTGGGACACCTCTTGGTGCTGGTGGCAAATCAACTAAGTTGAACATTCCCAATGAAACATTATCTGACGCCATAGCGCGTTCTCCTTGAAGTACATGTATTGTCACTGCTGTCTGGAAGTCTGCGGCTGTGCTAAATATTTGACTGCGTTTAGTTGGAATCGTGGTGTTTTTCTCAATAACTTTTGTGAATACTCCACCCATTGTTTCGACACCCAATGAAAGAGGCGTAACGTCTAGGAGTAGTAGATCTTTGACTTCGCCTGTTATTACACCTGCTTGAATAGCTGCTCCAATAGCTACACATTCCATAGGGTCTAGTCCACGTTCTGGTGCCTTTCCAAGGATTTGTTCAACGAAGTGTTGAACAAGGGGCATTCTTGTCATACCGCCCATGAGAATGATTTTGTCAACTTGTTGTGGTGAGAGTTTTGCATCTTCAAGTGCTTTTAATAGTGTTGGTTTTGTTTTTTCAACAATTGGTTTTGCAAGCGACTCGAGTTTGGTTCTTGTTAAAGTCATGTGTAAATGTTTAGGACCTGAAGCATCTGCAGTTAGAAAAGGTAAGTCAATATCAGTACTCATAAGTGTGGACAGTTCAATTTTGGCTTTTTCTGCTGCCTCTTTTAGCCTCGACATAGCCATTTTATCTTTTGATACATCAACGCCTGTTTGGCGTTTAAATTCATCCAGAATGAAATCCATAACTGCTTTGTCAACGTCTGTTCCGCCTAACTGAGTGTCTCCGCTTGTACTAAGTACTTGGAAAACTCCTTTGCCAAAGTCCATTATTGTAACATCATGTGTTCCGCCACCGAAGCTGAATACGAGAATTTTCATCTCTTTCTCTAATTTGTCGATGCCATATGCAAGGCATGCTGCAGTAGGCTCGTTGATGATGCGCATTACTTTGAACCCCGCAATTTCTCCTGCATCTTTGGTAGCTTGGCGTTGATTATCATCAAAATGTGCTGGAACTGTAATTACTGCTTGATTTATAGTTCCACCTAGATATGTTTCGGCGTCTTTCTTTATTTTCTGTAAGATGAATGCAGAGATTTGTTGTGGAGTGTATTCTTTACCGTAGATGTTTACTTTATAGTTGGTTCCCATTTTACGTTTTATTTCAAAAACTGTTCCTTCGGAGTTTGTTGTAGCTTGACGTTTGGCTGATTCGCCTACTAAAAGTTGTCCATCTTTGGTGAAAGCTACTACTGATGGAAACATTTTTCCAGCCATAGTTGGGCCTTCAGCACTGGGGATGACTGTTGCGTGACCACCTTCATAAATGGCTGCTGCTGAATTAGTTGTTCCTAAGTCTATTCCTAATACTTTTTGACTTATTTTTTGATTACTCATTTTATTCCTCCAATTTTTAATTTTATTACTCTGATGGTTTGGCTACTTTAACGATTGTTGGACGTAAGATTTTATCTTTCATCCTGTAGCCTTTTCGTATAACTTCAATTATTGTGCAGGTTTTAATCTCCTTTTGAGTTTCAGCTGTGATTGCATTGTGACAGTATGGATCAAAAGCTTTCCCTTCGTTGCATTCTATAATGGTAACTCCTTCTTGTTCAAGAAGTTTTATTAGCTTTTTAAGGGTCATTTCGACCCCTTCATTTAAGCTTTTTAGTGGAGTATTTGAAGATTTAGCAACTTTCAACGCCAACTCCAGCTCATCTACAACGTCCAAGAGTTGTATTATTAATCGTTCATTACAGTATTTTTTTATATCCTCGGTTTCTCTCTCGAAACGTTTCTTAACATTTTCGAAATCAGCTTGTAAGTATTTTAGTCTTGTAAGGTAATCTTCGGAACGTTTTTTTTCACATTCAAGTAGTTTCTCAAAATCAACTGGTTTTGTTTCTTTATCGTCACTCATGTACTGTTAACTCCTGTTTAGGTTATGTTATGTATTTTTCCTTCTTTGTTTTCGCAGAGTGTGGTTGTTCAGCAGGTAGCTTTGGGAACTTCTTTTGAGATATTTGCTCAGTTGCAACTATGTTCGTTTGTTCAACAAATTTTTTAAATATTATTTCAGCTACTAAGTCTCCGACTGATTCTTCTTTTAGCTCTGAGTCAAAGAAGTGTTTTTTGAAAGATTCCGTTATCTCATCTTTATTTACAATAACATTCGGGTTTTTGCTGTCGCTCCAAGCAGATGACATCAGTTTATGACCTAATTCTATGAAGATGTTGACTAATGTAGTGTAGTCTATGTCAAAGGGTTCGTCTCCGGTTAGAAATCGTCCCTTTGTGAGTAGGATTTTTTTGTCGTTTTCGGGTGTTACTGTTAAACTTCTACGCATAGGTTCACCAGTGTATGGTGAAGTCTGCACCGCTTCACCTAATGCACACGTGTGCATGCCAGTTTATAAATATTTTCTGTGCTAACAAGTAAACCAAATATATTATCCGGTCTCATTTCTCCATTTGTGTCTTTATTAAAGTGAAGTTAATGCAGAGTAGCATTTTGTTCTGTCACTTCAGAGTGTTTACGGTGTTGCAGTTCTGGGTGGTTGTGTTGCGCTGTCGATTAATATCATTTGGTTATTGAAGTCCACTCGGCCATCAAACAGGTATGATTGGTTCACTTGGATGCTATCATAGAGCGTGGTGTTGTTTGGGATATACAGTATTTTGCCACTTGAGAGAACGACCGTGTAGTTGGCAATTGGGTTATCATTCACTGGGCTTTTCGAGATTACCATTGCGTATTCTTGGTTGGGGATTTTGGCTCCTTGTATCGAGTCAATAGCGACGTATGCTATGAAAGTTAAGGAAGCTAAACAAAGAAGCATAGAGACTATTACAATTACTTTGAATGAATCCACTCGACATTCCACCGTATTTTCTATTATTTAGTAGTTGGTTACTATAAAAATGATAGTCAAATAAAAGCACACTTAGAATATTTTAGCATTTTTCTATTTGATTTTTAATAGCAGCTTCTGCAGCTTGAATTGTCTCCTTAATTTTATCACATTTGGTTCCTCCGCCTTGTGCAAAATTAGCTCTTCCTCCTCCTCCACCACCAAAAATCGCTGCGACATCTTTGATTACTATGTTTGCTTTTACTCCTTTTTGTGTAGCTATTTCCCCAGCCATAATCATTATTCTGCAGGTTTTCCCATCAGACCCATAGAAAAGTGTAACTATAGCTTCGTTATGTTTAATTGCTTCACTTGCTGTCTGAACCATTCTGTTAACATCTATTATATCGCCGAAATCCCGTTTAACAATTGTAATTCCATTAATTTCAGATTCATTTTCTGTTTTTTGCATTGATCCTGTGACTACTTCTTTTTCTGCTAATTCCTTAATTAAACGACGTTTTTCTATATTTGCTTCTTTAAGTTCTCTTACGATTTTTTCTGCTGTTTTATCCACTTTATCTATTGGTGAATTTAATATTGACGAGACTTTAGAAAGTAATTCTTCTTGTTTTTGAACAGCCTCTAAAGCTTTCAATCCAACTGCATAACCTAATCTTTCTACACCATCTTGTATGCGTTCGCTGTATGTAATTTTTACTAATCCTACTTCACTGGTGCTTTTTAGATGTGTCCCGGCACATGCTTCAACATCCCAATCACCTGTTTTAACTACACGAATATCTTTGCCTGGAACTGCTCCTCCTTGATATAGTCTAAATCCATAACTGGCTTCTGCTTCATTACGTGGCAACCAAGTTGTTTCAACTTTCATGTTAGCCGTTATTGCTTTGTTTGCTAAGATTTCAATTTGATGGATTTCTTCTTGGGATAATCTGCGGTAATGTGAAATATCAAGACGGGATGTTTCTAAACCTTTTTGTGTACCTGATTGCCAGACATGTTCCCCTAAAACACGTCGTGCTGCACCATTTATTAAGTGTGTAACTGTATGGGCTTTCATTAGTGAATAGCGCTTATTCCAATCTATTATTCCGTGAATAATTATGTCTTCTTTAAGTGAAATTCCGCTTTTAACCTCATGTACTATTACTTTTCCGATTTTTTGGACATTAATAACTTCATGTTTTGAATCATTTGTAATCAACCAACCTTGGTCTGCAGGTTGTCCACCACCTTCAGGATAAAAACAAGTGTGGTCTAACACTACATATTTTCCATCTATTACTTTTTTTACTGTGCTATCAAATTCTTGCATATACGCATCTTTGTAGTATAATTTTTCAGTCGGTGTAATCTGCTCTGCTATTTCTTCTAGTTCCTCTTCAGAACTACTTTCTTCTTCTGCAGGTTTACAGGTTTGCATGTGTCGGTTAGCTACTAATGCATAAAAGTTTTCAGGAACTTCAACTTGTATATTTTCTTTTTCTGCAACTTGTTTCACTATTTCAGGAGGTAGTCCATGTGAATCATAAAGTTCTGCAAGTTTACTGTTGGAAAGGTTAATTTCGCCTTTAGTTTTCAGATCTGTTGCTATCCTTTTTATGATTCCTTCTCCACGTTTTAGTGTGTCCTTGAACTTTTCTTCTTCAACTTTTAGCATTTCAACAATTTCTTTATGCATTTCTTTGATGTGAGGAAAATCATTTGACCAGTAATTAACTTGCATATCTATTATGTCATAGAGCATATCTGGATTCATATTAAGAGAGCGCATAAGACGGTATACTCTACGGAAAAGAAGTCTAGCTAAATATCCTTCTTGAATATTAGATGGAACAACGCCTTCTGATAAAATGAAACTTAGAGTTTTAGTGTGATCTGTTACAGCCCAAGCATTTTCAATTGGAATAAGTACTTTGTCAAGGGTCTCTAAATCTATTCCAGTTAACTCAGAAACACGCTTACGAGCAACAAGTCTATTTGCTCTTTTATCAACACTAACTAACCCTGAATATTTTGCTACTTGCTTCAAAAAGGCATTGTCTACATTAGTTATGCCTGCCATAGAATAGACTTCTTTTAAGAGGTCACCATATATGGCTTGGAATAAGCTTGGAGCCCCTTGGCTAATCCAGGTAAACCTATCTAGCCCGTACCCTGTGTCAACCGTTCGAATAGGTAATTCGACAAATTCATCTCCAATAACCTTGTATTGCATAAAAACTAGAGTTCCAACTTCTAATCCACGTACAATGCATTCAACATCCGGTCCCGCGTTTCCACCACCAACCCATACGCCCTCTTTGTAAATTATTTCTTCAGAAGGTATACCCAAAACTTCAGTAGCGAATCTTTGATGAAAACGGACAGTATCATCCTTCCAGTATACATTTTTATCTGGGTAATTAAAGGCATGTGCCCCGCCCATTTCAAAAATAGTTAGGTGTCTACCAAAAGTGGGCCCTGTATTTGATATGTCTGTAAGTCTAATGCACGGTTGAGAAATCACTAATGGATTAGCAGGTGGAGGCGCAATACCTTCAGTTACATATGGTTGGAAATCTATTATGCTCGCATGGGTAAGGTAAATATCTTTTCTCCAGCGGGCTACTACTGGGTAAGGTTTAACTCTTTTATGACCATTTTTTTCAAAAAATGAAAGAAACGCCTCTCGCATTTCTGGTAAGGAAAATTTTTTTGTGGTCGGTGGATTAGCTAAAAAGCTATAACAACCACATTCATCTGATCCTGACTCGCCACATGTATCCTGTTTCTCATTTTGAGTCCAATAATATTCGCCGCATTTTGGGCAAAGTTTACGAACAAATCCTTCTTCTTTAAAGAATGGAAGAGTGTAAGCTTCTGCGGGAAACGTCTTTTTATCCATTTAGTTGCCTCTTAGTCCTTAAGTTAAAGGTTAGTGTGGAAAGGTCTTATAATCTTCATAAATTTAAAGCCTTGTTCGCCTGTAAGTAATCTGGCTTGTTTACTCCCATTTTTATTAGGTTCTGACCAAATAATTATTTTACATATTGTTTTTTAAGTTAGTATATTTTATACTTCATTATGCATTTGCTGAAGATTATAGTTGGCGAAATGATTGTTTTAGTTGCATCAGTACTAGTATTTAGAAGTCTATGGACTCTATTGGATCAATATTTAGGTAATTCTAATTTAATACCTTGGTTAATAGTTGGAATAGTTCTAACAATTGTCGGGTTACTATTCTTAAATCATGAAATAAAATGTGAATTAGATAAGAACAAAAAAATACCGACTATTCAGACGTAGAATGCCATTTACTAATTAAGCTTTGATTTCTATAATTTTTTTTCTCTTGACCAAAACGTCTAAACGGTTTAGTTAGGTGACGTTGCGAACGTGTAGATGTTATAAATAATCCGTTTTTTACTGAACGCAAAACCGGTTTTTCTATTTTTTTTAAATTTGGAAATACGCTGTTGCATTTTTCACATCTTAATCCTTGATTTTTTCCCATAGATTTAAGACGTTTTTCACATTGAGGACAAAGCGGATTCTCCGTAGTAACTTTTTGGGCAAGGTTTAAAACGTCAATTTTTTCCAAGTTGATTGTCCAAGGTTTATCAGCTTTAGGTTTCTGTATTGCACCATAAACCTCCAAGTTATCTCCAACAATCAATTCTCTAGCTATTCTACGTAGATTCCCAGTCGGTTCATATGCTGCACAATCTACTTCTTTTTTATCATCTTTTATTGAAAAAATGATGTGACGTACAGGAATAACACGCGGGTTTTTTGAAACAATACCTTTAACAATTACTGAAGAATAAGGGGTAATTTTGCTTAAATCCTTAATTGCTTTTAAATGAGCATCTGTACCTTGGTTACTTCGAAAAATAACCCAGCGTTCTATAGGCTCCCAAGTTTTAACCAATTCAAATGCCTCTTTAACTATGTTTGCTGTTTCACCTCTTATACCAAATAAGATTGGGTCAGGTCCCCGAGGTGTAATGATTATCCTATTTTTTTCTATATCAACATTATTAAAAGTATAAGGCGCTGTAATTTCATCCATTTTAAAAATAGATTTTTCATCTACCCGTCTCTTAGTTCCAATGTTTTCTTGTTTTCTATATGCAATCAACTCGTAAGTGTGGTCGGCGTCTAATATTTCTCCGATTGCTGCTAAAGCACCTATTATGCCTCGGCATGAATTGAAACCAATAGCTTCAGCTCCAACATTTTTGATTAGTTTTAATGCTTCTTTGAGTTTCACAATTGTTGTTTCAGCTTTTTTTGAAAAAGCAGTTAGTTCCTCCGGAATTGTTTGGGATTTATAAATGACTATTCCTGGGTCGGTTCCTTTTTCTTTGAATTTTGATTGTTCTTCCCACAAATTGATTGCTGTCTCTTTAATTTGTTCTTCATATTGAACGTTATATTTGAAACGAAGGCATAGTGATCCATTACCTCGTGTTTTCCAAGGAACGTTTGGGTTAAGCCTGATTAGAAGAGGATAATCAATAAAGTGTACTTTGAACTGCTCAAGTTCTTTAATTAATAAAGCAGCTAGGTATGTTGTACATCCTCCTTTTTTTGAGTCAGTATCGTCTAAACCAATATGCATTATTTGTAGTGACATCAACTTTCTTTACTTCGTCTTAGAAATAAAAAGTTTTAATGTAAAAATACTGTTTGTTTTGAAAATTTATTTTGATACTTCATTTAACTTAAGCAATAGGCAAATTTTGTTTTAAAAGCAACTTAAGTGATTGGTCTTATACCTACGTATTATTAACTTTACTTGATTTTTAGAAAATTATTTTGTTTAGTTTTTCTTTGACAATAAAAGAAAGAAAATTTTGTTGTTACTTGTCTTCTACGACTATCATTGTTAAAGTAGAACGTACTTTGTCTAATCGCCTAACTCGCCACGTCACTATTTCCTTAAGTTTATCCATCGTATTTGCTTTCACTCTTGCTACGATGTCATAGACTCCGTATACAGCTGATGCTTCTTCTACTCCTTCAACTTTTTTTAGTTCCTTTAAAACATCTGCCTCAGAACCTATCTCGGTATTTATCAATACAAATGCTGTAGGCATATCAATCCTCTAATACTCCAATAGATAAAGTATGAATTAAAATGTTTCTCATAAACACCTGTTTTGACCTTTTTTTACACAGCAATAAACTTTACATTGATGGTTTTAAAAGAATTATTTGTTTGTTATCTATCCTTGTTTTGTTTTATAATTTTTATACCTGCTAATTGTAGGGCTGTATAAGAGACTACAAGTCGGAACCAAAGATTTACAGCCCTTGTTAATAGTGTGACTGAAATTGCTATTGAAGGATCAATATATAATGCCATGAAAGTCATTGACATAATTAATTCGGGAAAACCAAAAAATGCTACACCTACCGTCTGTAGAGTTCCTGTTAAAGTAAAAACTATTAGAACAACATCAACAGGTAAAGGTTGTCCCAAAGCGGCAAATGACAAGAAAACAACTGAAACTTCAAAAATGAACCCGCAAATAGCAAAAATTATTGGTTGAATTAACCCTTTAGGGTTAGATTTTAACTTGTCAATGTCTGAATGAAAACTATTTAGTCCTTCGTCTGCTTTTGTTATTAATTCTTGTTCACTCCATCTTTTTCGAAAAAATTTTATAATTTTGATTACTAAGTTAACGATTTTTTTTGTTGCTGAAGGTTTAATGCTTACATAATAAACAACAAAAAGTGTAAGAATTGATAAAAATAGGATTAAACAAATCAATAATGTTGATTCGATAGGAAAGCTGTATTTAAAAAGGATTAAAAGTAAACCGGTACTTAATGCTACAACTGTTAGAGTCATTGAAATTATTTTTTGGCCAACTACTGAAGCGCCAATTTTTCCCGTTTCAATTTTAGAGTCTTTTGCTAAAAGATATGTTTTTGATACCTCCCCAGACCATCCCAGTTGAGGTACTGTTGCATCAAAGAATAGGCCTACCCATGTGTATAGAAACGCTTTGCTTTTTGTAATTTTGGCTGAAAGATTATCGAGGAGTCGATGCCACACCATTGCTGAGCAACAAGTGTAAAGTAAATATGCAACAAATGCACCTGCATAGACTGTAAGATTTGTCTTTGTAAGTATCGACGCTACTTCTGATAGGTCAATATAGAAAATCATGTATAGAACAAAGGCAATTAAACCAGCGATTAAGACTACCCACATAAGTTTGGATTTCGAGTTATTTCTTGCTGGTTTCATTACATTTCAAGTCCTTGTTTATTTTCAAGATACTGGATTATGAATTTTTTATTTTCTCTCTTTGTGCATTTTTAGATAACGCAGGATTGCTAATATACCTGCAATAAAGAAAATCAACAAAACACTTGACACCAGGAAAATAGATGAAAAATCAAAGACTCCTGCAAACGAACTAATCCACATGTTTGTATCGGTGACAATTGTGTGTATTGTATACTCTTCAGTTTGGGTTATTCCTTCAACGCTTACTCCGGTAGCTTGATCCCAAAAATATGTGTTATTATTGAATGATGAACATAAAATTGTATGCATTGATCCTGTGTACTCTCTGTTTTCTACTTTGCTGATTGTAATTTCACCGAAATTTTCGGCATAGAAGGAGTCTCCTCTATTTAAGTCAGCTGGAATTATAAAATTGTCAATCAAATGACCTGTTTCTAAATTTAAACTATAATTAACATTTTGAATAGAACCATCAGAATATTTTGAAGATATTAAAACTAAAATATTTGGACCTTGTACATTAAGTACTTCCATACGTGCCCAATTAACATCATGACCTTGAGTTGGGATACCTGTATACGTAACGTTATATTCTATCCAGTTCCCTTTTTCGACACCCACTTTTAAATTTCCTACTGCAACAGAAAAAGTACTTAATACAACTAGTAGTATCAATAAACATGCCTTGTGCTGCAACATAATCTTGAATTGTAAGCGTATACACTAATAAAATTTAATGTGCTAAAAATTAAATTAAAAATTGATGATTTTATTCTTCCATCATTATAAGTGTTAGTGTTGAACGGACACGTTCAAGGGTACGTATTCTCCGGGTAACCATATCTTTGAGTTTATCCATTGAATCAGCCTTTACTTTACTGATTATGTCATAAACGCCATAGGAGTAGTATGCTTCTTCGACTCCTTCAACTTTTTTTAGTTCACTGACAACTTCTTCTTCTGTGCCTGATTCAACATTAATTAATACAAAGGCTTTCGGCATTTGGAATCTCCGATATTGTTAGTGCATCAGTGATTAATAGTTCTTATGCAATAAATCTGCAAAATTTAAAGACTAATTCTTGTATTTTACCAAAAATTTTATGAGCAGATTACTATAGAATGATAGATAAGGAGACTTCACAAGTGGTTTATTGTAGTCAATGTGGAAGTTATAATGATGCAAAAGCATTAAACTGTACAAACTGTGGTGCCTCATTGATGGTGACGGAACGAGAAACCACTGTTAAACCTGAATATTATAGTAGTCGAGGCAATGTTAAAAGTCAACGTCAAAGCGGGGGTAGTATTGGTCTACTTATAGGCGGTTTAATTCTAGTAATGATTGGGGTTGCCGCAATCACTGGTTTTACTATGTTCTGGAGTTATTTCTGGCCAATAATGATCATACTTTTGGGGTTATGGTTGTTACTTCTATGGTATAGACGAAATAATAAAACCCGCCATTTTTAAAATAATTAAACTTTATTTTTTCAGTAAATCATTTCGGATTTATATATTTGCAATTCCGCTGACAAAAGAGTTATATTAAGTTCCACAAAAGGTGTAGTCTGTGCAAGGGAAAATAATGGTTAAGTATATTTTTGTAACCGGCGGCGTTTTGAGTTCAGTCGGAAAAGGTATCTTAACGTCTTCCATCGGTAAAATGTTGCAGGCTAGGGGCTTAAAACCAACAGTAGTCAAGATTGATCCATATGTAAACATTGATGCAGGTACAATGAATCCATACATGCATGGAGAAGTTTTTGTCACTGACGATGGCGGCGAAACTGACCTTGACCTAGGTTGGTATGAACGTTTTCTAGATTTGAGTCTCAAACAAGAAAATAATCTAACTACAGGTACTGTTTATCGTTCAGTAATAGAGAAAGAGCGTCACGGTGACTTTTTAGGTAGATGTGTTCAAATTGTTCCTCATGTAACAAATGAGATAAAGAACCGTATAAAAAATGTGGGTAAAAACTCTGATGTAGATGTAGTGCTTACAGAGGTTGGTGGTACAGTTGGTGACATTGAAGGCTTACCTTTTCTTGAAGCAATACGTCAGATGCGTGTTGAAGAAGGCTACGAAAACACGTTATATGTACATGTTGCCCTTGTACCAATTTTAGATGTTACTGGCGAAATGAAAACAAAACCATTACAGCATAGTGTTAATGAATTGCGTCGCATTGGTATCCAACCTGACACTATTGTTGCGCGAAGCCCTAAAATGATTGATGCTGAAACATTAAGGAAAATTGCGCTTTTCGGTACAATTCCTGAGAGTGCGGTATTCTGTTCAGATAATGCTGAAACTGTTTACGAAGTGCCTTTGGTCTTAGACAATCAAGGTATGGGTGATTTTATATGTCGAAGATTGGGTCTTAAATATAAATCAAAAGATTTCAGCACATGGCAAAAATACGTAGATGCAATGATAAATCCTGATACTGAAATTAAAATTGCGTTAGTGGGTAAATATGCAGGTTTAACAGATAGCTACGTAAGTATGACTGAAGCATTACGTCATGGGGGTGCAGCTTGCAGAACCAAGGTGTGTATATCTTATCTAGAAGCTGAAAACTTTGAGCGTGTTCCTGAAAGTGTTTCGGAACTCTCAAAATATGATGGAGTATTCGTGCCTTATGGTTTTGGTCCACGTGGTACAGAAGGCAAAATAGCAGCTATCAAATATGCAAGAGAGAATGATATTCCATTTTTAGGTATATGTTACGGTTTCCAATTAGCAGTCATCGAATTTGCGCGTAATGTCTGTGGTTTAACTGATGCCAATAGTACTGAAATCAACCCTGAAACGCCCTATCCAGTAATAGATTTAATGCCTGAACAACGTGGTATAGAAATAAAAGGCGCAACAATGCGTCTTGGTGCACATAAAGTAGTATTGAAGAAAGACAGTTTAGCTTATGAGCTATTTGGTCAAGAAGTAATTTATGAACGCCACCGACACCGTTTTGAAGTCAACCTTGATTATATAGAAGCCCTAAAAGATAAGGGGTTATCTTTCACAGGTAAGAGTAGTGACGGAAGAAGGATGGAAACCTTAGAGTTACCCGATAAATTCTTCTATTTCGCTTCACAATTTCATGGAGAATTCAAGAGTAGACTCGGTAAACCCTCGCCAGAATATTATGGGTTTATTCGTGGATGCGTTAACAGGAAACTTGGTAACCGAAATGGGTCTCTTTCATAGTTTTGTGTTCAATGCTAGAAAAAGCTATTATGTGCAATTGATATGAGTGCTTAAAGGATAGATTGAAATGTCAAAAGAAGGAAAATGGGACTCAAAAAATTTCTCTCAAAAAATGAAAGATAGCAAAAATGAGTTAACAGACTTACAGAATAATCTGAATGAATTAATGGTTCACTTTGTGCTACGTGCTTTACATGTTTATCAATCTACAAGGCCTGAACCATTAAGGCAAGGTGAAATTGCATTGTTAGTTAAGAATGAGATTAATAATGTTATCACTGATTTAACTGCTCAACCTAACATTGACAATATTTCAAAAACTGCCAAAGAAGAATGGCAAAAACTGCAAACTCAGTAGGTATTATATACCTATTTTTTATTATTTCTTTTTATTTTTAAAAAATAAAGGATTAAATAAAGAAATTAGTAATGCCGCATTTTATTTTTTGCGGCAGAATTCTTGCATCATTGGTATTAGTTTTGGAACTGCGTAGACTACGTCGCGATCGTTTATCATTCCTACTAGTGCGCCTTGTTTGTCAACTATTGGTAAGTGTTTTATGTTCCAGTTTTTCATCAGTTTAGCTGCTTCTTCAACTGTTGCGTTTTCATCAATGACTACTAATGGGTTAGTGTAGACCATTCTGGCGATTATTGTTTTTAATGGAGTATCTGCTTCAACTGCTCTAATCAGAACATCTTTTACAGTTATTATGCCTGTAGGTTTACCGCTTTGTACGACAAGTATTGCGTCTTTGTCATATTTGTTCATTATTGAAATTACTTCTTTCACAACTGTATTGTTATCTACAACTTTGACGTCTTTTGACATAATGTCTTTTACTAGGACATTGGTTGCCATTTCATTTTTCACCTTAACGCTATCAGAAAAGCAGTTGTTGTTTATCAATTTTTTGTTTATTCTAAATGAATCTTCGTGTATGTTTAAGATATCTAGTTAATCTTAAAAAATTTCAGCTTTACATTTCATTTAAAATTGTTTAATCAGCTACTTTACAAATGTGGCTTTAACGTTTATAGAAGTAAAAGATTATTTAAGAATTAAAAAAGAAAGAAATGGTTAGTAGTTTTCAACCCAAACTTCAAAGTAAGCTTTTGCATGGTCACATGTAGGACATTTGTCTGGGGCTTCTTTTCCTTCAACAACCATACCGCAGTTTCTGCATTTCCACTTTATCGGGGCGTCTTTTTTGAATACTTTATTGTTTTGGATGTTTTCTATAAGTTTGTTAAATCTGCGTTCATGGTAAACTTCAGCTTGAGCAACCATTCTGAATGTTTTAGCAACATCTTTGAATCCTTCTTTGTCTGCTACTTCAGCAAAGTTCGGGTAAAGTGTACCCCACTCCATTTTTTCGCCAGCTGCAGATGCCTTCAGATTATCCAATGTTACTCCTATAACGCCAGCTGGGTAAGCTGCTGTAATTTCTACTTCGCCGCCTTTTAGGTGTTTAAAGAAGAGTTCTGCATGTTCTTTTTCATTAGCTGCTGTTTCTTCATAAATTGCTGCTATCTGTTCGTAACCTGCTTTCTTTGCTACACTAGCAAAAAATGTGTATCTGTTACGTGCTTGTGATTCACCGGCAAATGCTGCTAATAGATTCTTCTCAGTTTGACTTCCAATAAAATTCATTTTCTTGGACTCCGTAAAGTGTATGGAATAAAAAACAAAAATAAAAGCGTTCCCAGCGTATTTTTTTGTTTTTATGTATAACCCTTTTATTTTCCATTAACAGTTTATATGTTGCCGGATGATGAGAAGGCATTAAATTGACTTAAAAGGATGAAAACTCAGAGTTACTCAGACGGC
>JAAZBP010000168.1 GCA_012513715.1 Thermoproteota archaeon
CCATTTGGCTCCGCCCCAATAGACCTGTTTCCAAAGTCCAACTTTAACATCGTCGCTGGATTTTCCAGTATTAGCGGTTACCAGTACACTTACTTCAAAACCTATTATATCTGAACTGCTTTGGAAATACCTCACTGCATCAGCGGCCCAGTTACGTTCACCCTGTAACTTGAAGCATTTATTTGAAGAGTCTAAAGGGTCACTGATAACTTTCTGGTATTGATTACCCATTCCGTTAAAGACTAAAGTCCATTGATAAGGAAAACTGTCTACAGTATAATTCTCAAAATCGTCATTAAAAATCAAGCCATCTGAAGATGCCGCTGCGCCTTGTCCAGTTAAAGTCAAGATTAAAAGAGACAAGGTTAAAACCGAAACGGCAAACGTTTTCTGGCAGCTCATTTTAAACACAGAATGCTTAGCACATTTCTTTATCCTAAAAGGATTTTTGTCAAGGTTTATTGACTAAACTGTTTTTTCACAGTCAAAGTTTCTTGACTAAACAATAACTTCGCTTCTTAATCGCTATTTTCACTATTCCTTATCTAGGAGATCTTCATGGATTACTTCTATTATTTTTGGGTTTTCAGAGGAACCGGGGTAGACCAGTGGATAATTAGTAATCGGATATCCATTATGGTTTGTTGGAAATTGAAAAGTCAATTGGAAAGTAGAGTTTCTATTGTTGCTATCTATAGTTATAGCTCCTGTTTCAAATGGCGCTGTTTTATTTCCAGATAGCGGTGTATTATAGGCATCATTTTTTGTGTAGTATGGACTTAGGTAAAAGTCATCATATCTTATAGTTACTTGGTTACCTCTATTGTAGTTAGCAGCAACCAAAAGAACAACCTTTGTATCTTCTCCAACAACTTCTAAACTTGTCTTATGGTAAGTGCACGTAACATCAGCAGGGTTCTGAGAACCTTGCAGATAAATCGTTTCTTGATCTAGCAGTGTACCATTGGATTCTAAGGTGACAATAAAAGCAGCTCCATGCACCTTAGAAGTATCTCCAAGACTATTCCATATGCAACCATGAAATTCGCTGGTTTCATTTGCCTTGATAAGTCCAAGCAAGTATTTCTCCCCCATTAAAAAGTCACCTATATAATAATGTGGAGGCGTAGAATCAAAGACACCGATTGATCTACTCATCTCAAACGTGCTGTTGGTACAAAAAGAGATAGTTGTATTATAAACATCAATGGCTTCATTATTTACATAGGTGAGAAGAAACATATCATTCCAAACAACACCAACTGGATTACTGGAGCCTGTGTAATTGAAACTAGTTATTGTAACATTGATAGTTGATTCAGCATTTGGTTCTGATAAGTTATTATTTAAGTAAAGTAATACTCCAATAATAAGAATAATTGAAAAAAGAATTATAGAAAGTAGGATTATAACATTTTTTTCCATATTTTCGAGTTATATCAGAGCACATAAAAGTTTTTTTGTCTACAAATCTGTACTGACACAAGTCAAAGTTTCTTGACTAAACTAATTTAGTTTACTTTTATTTTATATCCGAATATTCTGGGCAATAGCTCTTCTGGAGCTAATTTGAAAAAGTACCATAAACAAGCACTGAGATGTAAAACCTAATTTGAAAGGTAATAAATTTGAAAAACTGATTATTCACTATAACCTCTAACCCAATCTAAAATTAATTGTTTGTCCTTTCATTTGATCAGACTTCCAAAGAACCAATTCATTTTGACGAAGTGTCTCACCTCTACCCTTAAACATTTACTCCAAGGTTTTAAGATATTTTTTTAAAAAAAAATCTAAATACGATTATACCAAAAATCTTGAAGAGAACAATCAATTTTTAACTCCTTAAATCACTTTCCAGGCTTAAGTTGGATTTTAAAAGTGAGAAGGCCCATTCAATTTTTATTGATCATTGCGTGAAAGCTTAAGGAAAACTTATTTTCTGTTAATCTCCCAAACAACATTGTAGGCTTCTTTTTTAACTCCGTTTAAACTCAATAAACCAAAATAGTTCTCCGCCTCTGGATATGCTCCTTCACCATCATATAATTCATAAATGAATATTTTGTTCACTTGGAACCTAAAATTGGAATAAATAGACTCAATATAGTTTGCTTGTGCCGCTTGAGCGTTATTTTCTGATGGTTTACCTGTCTCAGTTAACCAAATTGGCTTACTAGTAAGGTTTCTAACAAACTGCAAAGTCTCAAAATTAGTTGCCACATCATCATACAAATGAATCCCCATATAATCAAAATATTCTTCAATGTATGAGTTAGCGAAGATTTCATTAAGATAAGTTTGCCAACCATCGATATTTGGTGAAATTCCAGCTAAAACAACTGGTATTGAAGTATAATTTTTAATTATCACATAAGCACTTTTCAACAGTTCACAGTATATTTCAGGAGCAATGTATGCTATAGCGTTTGGTTCATTCCAAATCTCAACAGCATCAACAGTATCAAATCCTTCAGAGGTAACAATCTCTGTTACAGTCATGTTCCATTGTTCCAAAGTAAAATTCTGATTACCAAAAGTGTTAACATCAATTATAGTTAAGATTTTGATGTTGTTATTTTGGAGGTCTTGGCAATAATTTTGCATTGATTTATCAGGAGTTATTAACCAGTCAGTTCTAACCCATTCTATATTCAAATCAACAAGGTATGGAATCGTTTCATAATTATAATCGGATAGATGCAAACAAATATTGAGTTCTTTTTCTTGTTTAGGTTGAGGATAAATTGAATAAGCTACAATACAGATTCCAATCAAAACCATTGAGAAGATTATCATCCAGCGTTTTTTCAGCTCACTAACCTCTTTAGGGGAATTGATTTCAGTGGCTATCTTTTAGTTTTTACTATAGTACTTTAGCACTTAAAAGCTTAAGCACAAAACAGGTATTGAGAAGTAAGATTTGATTAAGAAAGATTATGACTTGGAGATTGTTTACTTGCTAATAATTGTAACCCCAACATCCTGACCCCTATATTCTAATGAATACCTTGAAAAGGACACAACATAACCATCCAAGCCCATAACTCTTGTTGGAAACTCAAAAGTTAACACAAAAACAGCAGCTCTATCAACACTATTCAAAGTTACAAAACCATAATCCATTGAATCAAAAGGACGCCACAACATTAAATGGTACAAGCCATCTTCTGATTGAATCCAAACACACAAAAAGAATTTAGAATAATCAATAGTAACACAATCACCACTTACTAAAGTAGCATTAATCACCAAAAATAACTGTGTATTATTGCCTACTGCTCTTCTACTACCTTCATGATAGAAAAAAACAACATGGTCAGTTGATACAACTGAGGAAGCCAAATTATAGTAGGTTTTTTCATCCCAAACTGTGCCATTTACAATAAGTTTAGCTGTAAAATTAGAGATAGCTACTTCACTAAAATGGCTAATATCAGTAAGAATAACAGCCTTAATTTGACGTGCCTCATTTACATGAAGAACACCTAAACTCTGATTGTCATAACCACAGACTGAAGAATCATTTACACCAGAAATCTCCACTGTAACATTTGCTCCAGAAATATCTGTTTCACCTGTATTTTGAACTGTCACATTAAACCAAATATCTGTAGTTACTCCAACCAAACAGCCTTTAAATGAAGTATCAGCTGTAATATCAGCAATCCTAGCTTGAGCTTCTGGCTGAGAATCTTGAGGTATCACATACCAAGAATAGACTACCAATCCAACAAATAGCACAACTACAATTATTATGCTAAAAATCACCAGAAGCTTTCTATTCATAATCTCAGTTTAAAATACTATCAATAAGAGCTTTTTTGTCTACATCTCTTGACTAAGTTAAGTCAACATTTCTTGACAAGAACTCTATTAATTCCCATACGCTCCAAAAATAGTTTTAGAGTAATGTTTGTTTACAGATTTTTTAACTGTCTTTTTGGCAGAAATAAAGCATATTACAAGTTATTTTTCTAAAAACAAAATGATATCTAAAATTCTATGGTGTAGGAGAAAAATATGTTAAATTGGTTCTTTTCTGTCTTTTTACAAGCACTACTGCAAGTATTGCAACAACAAATACTACAGCAATAAATGCTATCAACAACCAAGTAAAATCAGACGCTATTGGAGCAGAAGTAACTGTAGGTTCAACTGTAGAAGATGGAGTAACTGTAGGAGTACACGTTGGAGAGGTTGAATTTGACTCTCCCACTAAGAATTTGATTGGAGAAGTTGTAATATTAAAATAGAAGTGACCAGCAGGAGGAGCAGCATTGTGGTATAAACTTGCATTAATCACAATATTATGATAACCCTGCTTTAAATGGGAAATATTTACTGAATGCGAAAAATATGGATTAATCTTGAAATAGCTATTTGGAGTCTCATAATAAACATCTTTAACTGATTGAAAAGATGTAATCTCCACAAATGGACCCTCATCTATGCTATAGGCATAGTAACCATACAAGGATGGAGCATTGCTAAAGGGAAATTTTGGGAAATCTATCCAAGTTAAATTAAAATTTAGAGGCATTGTGTTAGTATATGTTGTTTGGGCATTTGGACTGGTTATTGTTATGTAGAAAGAACAATAGTTAACACCAGATTCTGGTCCATAAAAACCTCTTCCATAAAAACTTGTGATTTCAGCACCAACAGGTCTAATCAGCAATAGACTAGACACTATTGAAACCACAACTAAAAAGACCACCAGAGTCTTTCCCATTTAACCCACAATCCATCTTAACTACCTGTAAAGTTATATAATTTACTTGAAAACCAAAGCCAAAAATAGTTTTATGGAAACTATTTTTAGTCTATCTCCAGCTTTTAAATAGGGTCCAAATATAATCTGTAACATACCTATACCTAGCAAGGGTACCAAGAACAATAAACAAAACAACAAAACACCCAAAATAGAGCATTTTAACATCTCCAGTCTGAAAAAACTGATAGAGAACAAAAACAAGCACAATAATTGACCCAGAAAGTGCACCAAGAAGAATAAAATCTTTGATTACCTGCTTAACACTCATAGCATACTCAACCAATATTTGACTGTAAAAATAAAAAAATTTATGCTCCAAAATTGTTTGTTAGTCAAAACTCAAAACAGCATTAATAGCAGAATAATCACTATTATCAGCAGCACAGTATTAAGAAGACAAAAAGCCTCCACTCGTCTTCCTTTCTGCCACAATAAACATAGTCCAACAAGCCCCAATGCAACTAAAGTAAGAATTATGAGAGGCAATGGAACAACCAAAAAAGTTTCAGAAGCTAAAGCAACCAGATACATAGTTGCATCTATTTCAACTAAGATCATATAAATTTTATCAATTAAAGGTTATAACGCTGTAAAACTAGTTCTTAGAGATATGTCTCTTAAGATGCCTAACATAGATTAGCAGAGAAATCACTGCAACAACAGAGAATGCAACAGCTATCAAAGCCAAAGTTACAACTAAATCATCACTCAAATTATCAGAAGCACTGCTTGGCACAGATTCCGTGGGAGTTGATGAAGTAATACTGGGAGTTTGACCTATAATGATTGTTTGTGTGTTACTCCAGCTACTTGCTTTATCATATGCTGTTGCTGATTGGTAATACCCTCCATATTGAGGCCACAAAGGATGCATAACATACCAGTAGGTATCATTGTGCCCAACCAGTGCTTGGACTTGAAAATCAAGTTGACCACCATAAGGAATCCCATGTAAAAATGCAAAGTAATGTCCTTCTTGTGTCCCATCTCCGAAATAGTATCTCTTTATATCATAGCCGGATTCTCCATAGTATTCTGTTGGAGTCACTGGGAAATTAATGACAATTTGTCCTGAATTAGGCATAATGGGAGCTTCAGGAATAATATAATTTGCATAAGTGAAGACGCCGTTGGTGTATGAGCTTGTTTGGTTTCTTAGTGGATAAAGTTCAGTCCAGTCGCCGCCAAAACTAGGTTTAACCCTTATGTTATAGTAGATTTGATAAGTTGAGTGTTGCCAAGGCTGATTGTTAATTTTAATTTCGACTGTATTATTATCAACAAGTTGAAGTTCATTTAATCCAGTATACGGATTTGTGTTTGTTATACTATATGAAGCATTCACGAATTTGACTGTGAATTCTGGCACTGCTGGCGTAGGTATAGTCTGAGCAAATGCAGATTCAACCATAATCAAGCTACACAACGCTAAGATTACAACCAAAAATAATGAGAAATATTTACCCATTCTAGCCATAATCAAACTTCTCTTTGCTAGGTTATATAATTTACTTAGAACCAGATGCTCAAAAATAGTTTTCAGGCTTCCTTCTCTTCAAATGCCTAACATAATGCAGAATAGAGATAATGCAAACAACAATTATCAGGACTGCAATTGGGACAATAATCAGAATTAAATTAAAAGAAGAATCATCAATGGGCGTAGGACTACTTGTTAATGTCGGTGTTGGAGTAGACGTTACATTAGGTGTTGGTGATGGAGTTACTGTAGCTATGGGTGTAGGTGTTGGAGTTTTAGCTGGGAAAACAGTAAATCCAGTTTGCCAATCGCTTGGCTGATAATACAGTGTGTTGTTATCAAAATATTGCCCTAAAAAATATACGCCAATATTCCAGTAACCACTAAAAGTTACTATATTGAAACTCACAATTGCTTTACCATCAGAGCCAGTCAAGATATTATTCTGACTCCAAGGACCATTACCGCCATTACCCCAAATACCTTGCAGTGGAGAAGACAACCATACAGTTATGTTATTGAAAACTTCACCAGCTGGAGGAGCAGGCGACACAAGAATTGTGACTGTCACCGGTTGCCCTTCAACGATATTATTAGCAATTATATAGCAAGACGTAGTAATATTCTCAGTTTGGGCATTAGTATGTTCAATCATCAATGGGCTAGAGAATAGTAATAATACAACTAAGCAAAATGAGAAATACTTACTCAATCTAGCCACAATAAAACTTAACCACTCGTAACGTTATATAATTTACTTAGAACCAGATGCTCCAGAACTAGTTTTTAAAAGTATTATCTTTTCAATTTGAAATTTCTATTCTTTCCAGATAACTTATCAATTTTCTTCTTTAACTTCTTACATCTATTAACCTGCTCAGATTGCTTATTCTGCTGCTGCCTAATCGAATCATAAACATACCCAGCCTCAGCACCCTCAGGAGACTCTACATGTTTAACCATAAGCATCAACAACAAAATGCAACCATTAATTATTTAAAACTGACTAAAATATATCCATCAAAAGTATTTTTTAATCAATCCTCATATACCACTATTAACTGGTCCAGCGTATTATACACTAAATTTTATAAATAAAGTTGTAATATTAATTATTGAAAACCCTAAAAAGAAGCACATAAAATGTTTACTTTAATTTCTCTAATCCCACAAATGTTTATTTACATAAATTATTTGACATGGATAACTGGCGCAGCTATTGCAGCTGGACTAATAGCGTTATGGATTTTTCCTTCTCACAATAAAAAAGTAGCATTGATACTGGGGGCAATTGGAATTATTCAAATAATCAGCTCAGGCTTTGCCTATTATCCTCACCACATTTTTGTGGTCTTTCCACTACATTCAATTGCCGTTGGATCAGTTGCGCTTATAAGTGCAGCAGCTATTGCCATGTATGGTATAATTAAAAAGAAAAATATAGAGCTAAACTCAAAAATTCACATTTAATAGTAAACAGCCATCTTGGCGAATTTCACCTTTACTCATAGCGTAAGGATACATCTATAGTTGTCACAGAATCCGCCATTGACCAAGCAATATCTTTCCTGATTGTTTCAGCAGGTCGGGTAGAATTTAGTGATTGAATAGTACCAACATGTATTTTTGAAGACTGAAATAAAGTATCGTTACCATAAAATTTGATTGTTAATTCTACATTATTAGCGGGAAATAGACCAGTGTTAGATATTTTTCCGTAAATAGTGAAAGTGTTTCTTGATGACTCAACAGGGTCATCACTCTTGTGTAGATACCAACCTAAAGAGGTTACAAGATTTGGCTTGATAATTTCTGTGAGGTGAAAATTTTTTTCCCTCAATTGCCTGTTTTCCTCGATGAGTTCATCTAACTGTTGCTGCAAGTCTTTTATCTGATTTCTGTATGAGTCAAAATCAGAGCTATAGGCATTCGTAAAGTGTAAATATGTAACTGTAGGAACCAAAATTCCAATTACAATAGCCACAACCAAACCTAAGCAGACAAGTCTAGCTGACCTATTCATGTAGGGAATAGTCAAGTTGTAATGTTATATAATTTACTCACAACCACAAGCTCCAAAACTATTTCTCAGAAAAGATATGTTTCAATTTTTTATGCCTTTTTAATTCTACGTTTAATTTGCCATCTTTTACAACATTAGAACTTTGGTTTTTTAATTTTATCTCTTAATAATCATTACTTGATAACTCTTATATGCACATTTTCAATTGAATATGATTGGTTATTTTATGGATTGCATATTTAAAACATATGGAATCGTACCAAAAAACCATCTATGCACCAACTGTGCACCCCTAGAACAGATTTTTCAATCAACAGGACTAAACCCAAAACAAGCAAAAAAAGCAACAAAACAAACCCTAACAGCTTACCGCATACTAAAACTACAAGACAAAATCAGAGACGAACCAGACCCAAAAAAAATAACTGCAAAACTACTATGCATACCACTCCTAACCCAAATAACAAAACAAACAAAACAAACAATAAATGAACTAAACAAAACAATACAACAAATAGAAAAAACCAACACCAACCCAACAACCTACATACAACAAATAGCGAAAATAGGTGGACATCTACTTCAAAACACCACACAACAAAAACAACAGTCTAATCAATTAAACCAGATTGGACAAGCAATAATGGCAGCAACAATAACAGAAGACATGATAAAAGATCTAGCAGTAGACAAACAAAAGGG
>JAAZBP010000169.1 GCA_012513715.1 Thermoproteota archaeon
AGTCTTATCGTTAAGGGCATTGGGGGTTGTGGGCAATAATCTATGAGGTTTTTAATCTTTTTTTGTATACTCATTTTGTTCACCTGTTATTTTTACGAAAAGTGCTTCGGCAAGTTTGGATGGCAAAATCTTGCTTGTGTCATCTAAAAGGAGGAAGTTTCTGTCTTTGGCTTCTGCGAGCAGGGTGTCTCTGCATGTTTCTAGTTTTTTGCATTTTTCGCAGTCGCCTTCGTGTTTGTACCAGACTTGGATGCCGTTCTTGGCGGTGAAGGTTACAAAAGCGGGGGTTTTGAAGTGGTTGCTGTATCCTTTGAGGAATCCCCTTTCGGCGTTGACTGTTTCGATGTCAATTTTGTTTATTTTTGCTACTTCTTGAAGGGCATCGTCTATTTTGAGGTTGGCTATGTCGAGGGATTTGTGGACGGTTTGGCGGGTGACGTTTAATTTCCTCGCAATGTGGACTTCTTGGAGTCCGTTAGTTTTGAGGTCCCAGATGGCTCTTTGTTTGGGCGTTAGGTATCCGAGGCTTAGGGTCATTTTGCAATCCTGTAAGCCAATAACAGCTTACATTGTAAGCGTTATGCATTAATCCATATAAGGCTTTCTTTCGCATACTTGTTTGACGGTTTTTCGATGCTCAAGTAAGGCCGCAAACAATCATCCAAGGTTCAAAAAAGAGTTCGCAGTCAGTCGTTATCAACCTTTTGGAAAAACCTCAGACTATGTTAGGTCTGTTCAAGAGGCAGATAGTTGGTTGGAATGCTATCCCAGACTAAGGTTTACCTTTTTTGGCAGGCATCCTTATAACCTTTCTTAACCGCCTAAGTAGACAAGATTTCTATGAATGACTTGGAGACCGCTTAATTCAAGTCTTGACGAGATTTTTAGTCAAAATACCTTAAATCCCCAGCCCGCCAGATTACCTGTTGGAGATGTCTTGATGCTAAGACAAGATTCAAATTTGCCCCCTTCGATGCCAAGTGAATCCAAACAGCCAGCAAATGGCAAGAAGCATCGCCGAAGCCTATATGCCGTTCTTGCAGGATTAGCAATAGTTATCATTGCTGGCGCTGCTCTGTTGATTCCCCAAATTTCAGCTTCATCAATCGAGTTAAGCCTAAATTATCAAGTCGGAGAACACATGGTCTATGACACCACAAACATCATAACAAACCAGATGGTCAATACAACCCTCGCCATAGGTGCCGTCACGAATTCTCAAAGTTACAATTCAACCGTAATTATCGACATCATCAGTGCTAGCAGCGAAGGCTACACAATAGACGAAACAATAACCGCCTCCCCCAACCTGTTCAATCATCCCTTGCCAACAATCACCCTAAACATCAGCAAAACACGCTATTACGACAATTTCATGGCGCCCGGAGGACCACTTATCTTCTATAACTATAGCAGTAACCCAACGATATCAGCATACCTGGCTCAGCAGTCAGTTAAGGTTGGCGATGTATGGAAAATCCCAGTCAACACGGGCAATGCAAGCTTAGGGTTAACAGGTGAAGTCACTCTAACATTCGCAGGAATCCAAGACCTAACAGTTCCAGCAGGCACATTCCACACGATGCAGATTGAAGTAACCAGCAATGTTCTCAGCATTCACTCAGACGGCAGTTCCATCATAAAAATCCCAGACGGCATGACTCTACAGCTAAACGGAACCTCTTACATAGAGCAGGGTACCTGCCGCTTAATTAAAGCAGACTTAACACAAATAACTACGACAAACTCACCCGGAATTGGCAGCACTTCAACCATGTACACAGAGAAGACTCTGGTCGCATACTCAAAACCCTAATTTCTTCTTTTCTTTTGCTTGACGATTTTTATCGTCAAAAAACCTAAAATCCCCTAAAGTAACATAGGGATAGATAATGACATCAACGATTGATTCACTACACAAAATTCTTAAGGATGAAACTCGCAGAAAAATCATTCTTGAACTCAACCAGAAAGGCAGCGTAGGCTATACTGACTTAATGGAAAGCCTTGGAATTACCAGCACTGGCACACTTAACTATCACTTAAAGGTTTTAGGCGACCTTTTAGAAAAAGATCAGACAGAAAAATATAGGCTATCTGAAAAGGGCAAGCTTGCACTAAAACTATTAACAGAGTTTCCTCAGAACAACCAAATTGAACGGAAAAAATGGCAAAAGCGACTTTTCATAATATTGACTGCTAGTCAAATACTCTACTTAACTATCATAGTAACCCTATATTTACTAAGCATAGTTGATTTTTACAGGGTTATTTTAGCGATAAGCTACTTTGTCATGGCGACTGTAGTGTTGTACATTGGCTACAGGATGCAACGTACGATCCCGATTTCAGGTTCAAAAGAAGAGAAAGCTCGCATGCGAATAGGATACACACTTGGCGGCATATTTCTTGGCTTAGTCACTTTCTTCTTTGCTGCGGGCTTTATCATGAGAGCACTCCAAGAAATTACAAAACAACCGCTTTTGCAAACTATTTTTTGGACTGACTGGTATCTTGGCTTCTCTCTTGTGATAGCGCCTATGATGGGTGGAGTAGCTGGTTATTGTTTAGGTAAGAAGAAAGGCTTTCAAAAACCAAAATGGGCAGTATGGCTCGATAGATACCTTTAGAGTGAAGCTAATCTAAAGCGCAGGGCTAAAAAGTGGTGGTTGGAAGATAAGGTTTTTTGATTATTTAGTTAGTCAAAGCATTGGCATCAGGTAGTTGGATGGTCACCATTATGGAAATATTCTCCGGGCTTACAGATTGGTTCTGAAATGGAGAAATAGCACCACTATTTTAGCGGTGTCGAAGCAAGTTGCTTTTTGCCTTTACGCCCGCTTATAATTAGAGCTGTTCCTGGAAGAGCAGTAACTAACAGTGCTATTGCGCCGGGTATCAGCTTGCCGATATCTGTTTGTATCTCGTTTAACTGGAAGGTTACTTTTGCCTGCTGACTGCCCGTATTTTGGAGGGCGCATTCATAATAATCCCCATTCGCGGGAAGATTGAACCTGTATGTGCCATCGACGGTTATGCTGAGCACATCGTGGGTTGGTGAATCCCGTGAAAAAACAGTGCTGTTTACCTTTATTCCATTAACAACACGCGTTATCACCGTCGGCTCTCTATTGATGACTCTAAACTCCACGTTCTTGCCTTCAACAATTATTTGCCCTTCAAAGCAGCGATTATAGTAAGGATGAGAAAAAAGTCCGCCGCCTGATGTCGATACCCCGACGCTTTTCTGGTTAGACTCCAAGAAGACACAAGAGTCACTATAAATTTCGTATATCTGCTGCGCAGCCATAATCGATACCAACAGCGCAATTAAGCCTATCAGCACCAAAGTTGACCCAGTAACAATCTTTGCTTTACTTATCCATCTATCCTGTTAGAGGCAAGTTTTAGGTGGCTCGGAATATAGGGGTCTCGTGGAAGCCAGCCTTGAGTTGTAATATGCATGTGGAGTTTTATGGATTCCCAGTTCTAATTTGTTTTGCTAGCTTTTTTCTTTTGCGTAAAAATAAAGACGTAATTAACCCCAAACACAAGAGCACCACTCCACTTACCGTTAAAATTAGGCTAACAAGAAACTTGTCAGCCTCCCTATAAACGATACTAGCATCCTTTGGAAACTCTACAGCAACTGGAATAGAATACTCTTCATCGCCCATATTAGTTACAGAAACTACA
>JAAZBP010000017.1 GCA_012513715.1 Thermoproteota archaeon
ACCTTTTCCAACTTTTTCGCAAAAATGATTAATTAAACTGTCAAGACACATAAAACCCTCCGACAACCTACCAACACCTTTAGCGATTGTGTAGTAGAGGTCATCTATAAAGTAGGCCTGATTTAGTAGGATAGTTAAGGGGTTACGGCCTGCAGCAACCCTTCTAAGACCACTAAAACCTCTATAGTAAGTAAAGTATGCCAACAAAAAAGTTGGAAACAACAAACCAAAAAAGATAGGTGTTTCAACACTAGTAAAAGCACTCAACAAAGAATGCTCAAGTTCTATATGCATAAATTGAGCAACAACAGGCTGCAAAACACCCCAAACAACACACAAAACACCCAAAACCCCAGCAGGAACAACCATACTCCAAGGAGCCTCATGAACACGCTGCCCCAACATATGCTCAGAAGCCCTACCCATAAACACCAAACTAAACATCCTAACACAATAAGCAAACGTCAAAGCAGCAGTAACAAAAATAAGCACAACCTGAACAAGATTACCTGTCTCCATAACACTTGTAATGATTAAACCCTTACTGAAGAACGAAGCAAAGGGAGGCAAACCACTAGTAGTAATTATCATAATTATAGCCAGACCAAAAGTGATCGGCATCACCTTCTTTAAACCACCCATCAAACGCATATCACGAGTACCTAAAGCATGTATTATCCATCCTGCTAGGAGGAATCCGAGGCCCTCAAAGAAAGCATGACTCATCATATGAAATAAACTAGCAAACCAACCAGTAGACAAAGACACATCAACAACATGACCAGAAAACGCAGTGCCCAAACCAGCCATCATAAAACCAATCTGACTAACAGTAGAATAAGCCAAAACACCCTTAATATCAGTCGTCATCAGAGCCAAAGTTGCACCAATAAAAGCAGTAATAACCCCAACCCAAGCTATTGTTGGAAACCAAACAGGCATCAAAGCCTCAATCAAAACAGGCGCAGCAGCAAAAATGAGTATGAACCTTGATAGTAAATAGATACCTGCCTTAACCATAGTAGCAGCATGAAGCAAAGCACTAACAGAAGTAGGAGCCTCCATAGCACTATACAACCAAGTAAACAACGGAAACTGCGCAGACTTAGCAATCGCACCGCCCAAAACCAAAAACGCCACAACAACCATATAACCAGTATTAAACCCGCCAGCACCAATTCCGGCTATAACTTCTTTGAAACTAAAAGTGTTGAAGGTAAAAAACAACATACCTATTGCAGCAAGCAAAGCAATATCACCGATACGAGTCATCAAAAAAACTTTAACACCAGAATGAATAGACTCAGGCTTTTTGTACCAGAATGAAATAAGAGCATACGAACAAAGACCAACCATCTCCCAAAAGATGAACATCTGCAACAAGTTATCAGAAATAACTAAACCAATCATTGAACCAATAAAAAGCAACAAAAGATAATAGTAACGAGTTAACCCTTCCTCACCCTTCATGTAACCTTGAGAGTAGACTGCAAGGATTAATGCAAAAAATGCTACAAGGCAAGTGAAGAGTACACTTAATGAATCAACGTATACGCCGGCTTCTACAAAACTTGAAATCCATGGAAAATTGTAAATCGCCACTTCACCATTACCGAACCAGACTCCTGGAACTAGGGTAAGAGCTAAAATCACAGTTACAGTTGCAATGGCTATTACGAAATAGTTTCTAGCCTTTTCACTGTATTTTGCAATTACAGGAACAAATAAACTTGCAATTAATGGTATAATCCATACAAACCATGCTGAGAATTCTTCGAGCATCATTGTTCATCAACCTCGGTTTCTTCTTTTTGTCGCATCTGCTCAATTATCTTGCTTAGGTCGCTTGTGCCATACCTCTTGGATACTATAACAAGCAGGGCTAATATTACAGCACTTATAGCAGTGTCTACTGAAAAAGCTAAAATTAACAATGCTTCGCCCATACCTAAACCCATTGTTGAAGCTAGCATAACAAAGTCTATTGTGGCAGCAGTAGCTATAAGCTCAAGTGAAATGAACACTTTAAGTAATTGACGATTAGTCAATAAACCATAAATGCCAATTGCCAACATAACCAAAGACAGGATTACGAAGTCCATTACTTCTTCCTCCTTTCATATAAAACGATAATAATTCCCAAGGCTATCGTCAAAATAAGAAGCCCCTGCAATAAAACATCAACACCGCGAAGGTTCCAAAGGGCATCACTTAAAGCTACTCCAGAACCTACAGGTGATGGGGTTGAAACTGACAGGAAAATAGCGGGTAAAGATAAGAGGAATCCAGCTCCAATTAACCCAGCGGTACGTAAAGGAGAGAACTTTCTTGAAGGTTTTTCACCTAACATTTCTCCGGATAAAAACAGAACAGCTAACGTGCCAATACCAACTACAAACTGAAAAATTGCGGCGAAAATTGCACCATTCAACAAATAAATTATAGCTGTGAAAACAAAAACACCAGATAAAGCAGCTACAGAGTAGACAATTTCATCAAGGAATAGAGCAAGAACAGCCGAAACTATTAGACCTATAGCGAGGATTTCAAATATCATTGCGATGCCCCCTCAGATTTGTTTAGTGTTGGCTTCATAATTAATGAATCTTTATTAGTTGTTGCTAACTCGTAAAATCCTGATTGCCTTATAGCATCACGTGGACAACTTTCAACACATTGGCAACAAAATATGCATTTATTTAAGTCAATTTGTGGACGTTTTCTCCCTTCAACTTCAACTATTTTGATGGCTTGCGTTGGACAGTCTCTCATACAGACGCGACAATTGGTACCTGTAATAGATTTAACGTCAATTCGGAAATCTGCTCCGACACCAAAGTCTATGGCATTACATGCAGTTATGTCGTAAACTAATTTACCTCTTGTGTCGGGTGGAAGCTCAGGTTTAACAAAAGGATACTTGGTTGTAGCTGGTTTTTTAAACAGATAAGAAAAAGCTTTTTTGAATATTGGAGATAATCGAGATTTCTTTCCCATATACTTACACCCCGAACATAGGATAGACCCATGTTACCAACGCAATTATTAGAACCAAAGAAAGCAGTGCAGCGGGTAACAGGATCCTCCAGTTTATTGTTAATACTTGGTCAATGCGTAAACGTGCAAATACACATGTGATGTATTCACTGATTAGTACAACTGCTAACAGTTTTAGAACAAACCATAAAGATCCAAATAGCCAATCTAAACCGAAGAAAACAGGGCCGTTTGGTCCTCCTAGAAATAGAGTAACAACTAAAGCTGAACCAAAGACTAATTGAACATCACGTGTTAAATGCAGGAAAGCTAGTTTTGCACCTGTGTACTCTGTTTCTAAACCTCCAACAAGCTCACTTTCTGAATGTGGTACATCAAAGGGGTCTCTTTCAAGTTCAGCTTGCAAAGTTAATATGAATAGTATAAAGGCCCAAGGAGCTAAAAGAATGAATGGAAACACAGATTGACTACCAACAATAGTAGCAATGTTTAGGCTACCTGCTAGAAAAGCAGGTGTTAAAGCTAATAGGAACAATGGGATGTCGTAACCTAAGAATTGGGTTAAAACTCTTGCTGAGCCAATTAAGCCGTAAGGATTAGCTGAAGCCCAACCAGAAAGAAACAGCAAAAAGTTTGCTATAGTAGCAAAAGTTAAGATAATTATTAAATCACCGTTAAATCCACCTGTTGATAGAACACTAGCTCCATCAATTGGTATAAAGAACATTGCAAAGACCATCACTGCAAATGCAGCTAGCGGTGCAAACCTGAAGACTATTTTCTTAATATTTCTAGGCTCAATGTCTTCTTTAGCTAAAAGTTTGATAAAATCAGCTATAGGCTGCAGGATACCTGCCGGACCAGCAACCATTGGTCCAACGCGATTTTGAATTCGAGCTTCAAATTTCCGCTCTACCCAATCACAGAAGAAAGTTAAGAATAGGATAAACGTGAAACCTGGAAATACCAGTATACGGAATATGAGCTCGAAATCAAACATGGACTATCACCTGTCAGTACATGAGAAGCAGGGATCCAAACTAACAAAGTTTGATGGAACGTCTGCTATGTTTTCTCCTATTGCTGTACTTAAGAAGGAAGGAATATTTGAGAGCGTTGGAGTGCGGATTTTAACGCGTTCAGGTTTATCGGTGCCGTTGCTTCTAACATAGTAAATGAGTTCGCCTCTTGGCGCTTCTATAGTGAGAACAGCTTCACCGACTGGCACTGATCTAGGTAAATCAATCTTTATTGGACCTGAAGGCAGATGGTCTACAGCGTAGTCAATTATGTTGATGCTTTCTTCAACTTCGTCTAAGCGAACATTCATTCTTGCCCAAGTATCACCATCATTGTAAACTATTTCTTTAAACGGAATTTCACCATATGCTGCGTATGGTTGATCTTTTCGCACGTCCATGTCAACACCTGAACCTCTTGCAACTGGTCCAGTGACAGATAATTTGAGAGCTTCTTCTCTACTTAGAACACCAACATCTTTCATGCGTAAACGAAGAGTAGGCTCTTCTAAGTAGATTTTTCTATAGAAGGGCAATTGACTACGCAGTTTAGACAAAACAGTTTTAATCTTAGGTATTTGGTCACTAGTTATGTCTCGTCTAACACCGCCAATAGTCATTATTGACCCATAGAGACGGTTACCACTTGTTAACTCGATTAGGTCCATAATAGGCTCGCGGTCTCTCCAGAAATATTGAAAAAGAGTTTCATAACCAATCTCTAAACCTGCATGACCTAAAGTTAACAGGTGACTATGTAAACGGTTGAGTTCCATTGCGATAACTCGTAGATATTGTGCTCTTGGAGGAATATCAGCTTTGAAGATTTTTTCTACAGTACCCACAAAAGTATAAGCGTGGACAGCATTGCATATTCCACAGACACGTTCGACTAAGTATATATCTTGAAGATATGTTCTTGTTTCAGCAGATTTCTCTATTCCACGATGAACATATCCAATTCGAGGTTCAACTTTGGTTACTGTTTCTCCATCTACAGTAACAGAAAACTTTTCAGGTTCTAAAAGAGCTGGATGTTGGGGTCCAATAATAATTTTAACTTGTCGTCCTTCAGCTGGTACGTTATTTTCACGTTGAGGAGTTGGAACTTGTTTTACTTCGTTTGCATTGACATCTTTTCTTAGTGGATAAACACCATCTGGCCATGTTTCTGGTAAAACAAAATGCCCGTCAAATTCATTTCCTTGAAATATTACACCGAACAAATCGGTTACTTCTAATTCGTGAAATTTAGCACCAGGATGAATATCTATAAGTGATTTAATTTTAGGATTATCTCTGGGTACTTCGCTTTTTATTGTAAAAAGTGCATTGGATGTACGTACATGATAGTAAACACCAAAAGTTGCACCCAAATCTAAACCTGTTATTGTTGAGATACCTGTTTTTTCATCAGCTTCTAAAAGTGTCTTAAAAACTTCATGGTGGAGATTGTTGTTAGCTATTATTGCTGCTGCCCCGAGAACATTTCTTTGAACTTGAATTTTATCTCCGAATTTTGATTCAAGCGTACTTATAATTTCTTCATTGTTGTTTGTCATCTTGTTTTTTCTCCTCAACTGAGTTTGTTGGTTTAACCTCTTCAAGTTCAGCGTTAACTACAGGTTGTTCCTTCTGTTTTTTTGTTTTCTGTTTAGGAGGGTTAATTGCATTCAGAAGTTTTACCACACCATCAATAATTGCTTCTGGACGTGCTGGACAACCAGGAATATATGCGTCAACCGGAATTACTTTGTCTACGCTACCAACAACGTTATAGGTGCCCTCAAATACGCCGCCACTACATGCACATGCGCCTATGGCAACCACGAATTTTGGCTGCGGCATCTGATCGTATATTCTTTTTAACCGTTCAGCGCATTGATGTGTTACTGCACCTGTAACAAGCAGTACATCAGCGTGACGGGGTGAGGGTTCAAGTTTTATACCGAACCGCTCAACATCATATTTTGGTGTAAGTAAAGCGACAATCTCTATGTCGCAACCGTTACATGCACCCGAATTAAAATGAAGGACCCAAGGAGATTTTACTCTGGCCCAAGTTTTTGTATCGGTCACTTAATCTTTGCCTCCTTGAAATAGCACTAAACCAGCAGCTAAGATTATACCGATATATAAAATCAATAAAAGTGGATTTACAGATATAATTGCTAAAGAAGCAAAAGCTAGAACTAAAATTGATGTATCAAAAATCACGAAGAAAATCAGATACTTATAGAGAGATACGTTAATTTTTAGACCTTGAAAGGAAACCTTTTCTCCACATGCGTAAGAAGCTTGTGCATTTTCGCTTATTGTCGTTTTGGGGGCAGAATGTTTTCCGATAAAATAAATTGCCAAAGTTGAAATAAAAACTAAAATAAAGGCGACGATGGCTTCAAGAATCATTCTGTTTTCTCTCCGCACATGCATTTATCCATCAAAGACGCCTCAAAGATAGAGTTACTTTTGCGTTTGTTATAACCAAAAGCGTCTGTATAACCGTATTTAAGTGTATCTCCATGTAAATTAAGCAAGTCAACAATTTCCTGCGCCTTAAAAAAATGATTTTTTGACGCGTGATAGACGCAGACCGGGATATTACCCAAAGCAACCTTACCCATAGTAATGTTCTCCCATGCCACCCCGAGATAGTTCATTAAGAGTACCACACTCCCATTTAAATTTAAGCAATTTAATCCGAGAAAATACATGCTTAATTCAATGATTCAATTCTTTAAATATTGCTTACCTAATCAACACTATTTAAACCGAAGTTTCATTTGTTAAACCATTCTCTGGATAGGGAAATAAGTGAGCTTTATCTAAAGGATAAGTTATTGTTACCTCCTGTCCTATTTCAACCCAATCTTCAGTTAGAGAGGGTCGATTTATTACAAAACGGTCACCGTTTTCGAGACGTATTTCGTACCGGATAATTGTACCTTCAAAAGTGGTTTTATCGATTTTACCTTGAAGTGCATTTTCAGCAGTTATATAACCGATTTTCATCTCGCATGTTTCAGGTCTTATGGCTAGAACTACGCGTTCTTCTTGTTTAATTTCACGTTCATTAAGGGCTTTAACTGTTAATCCTTGACGAAGTTCTACAGTAGCATACTTACCTTTTATTTTAGTTATGTAGCCTTCAAGAAAATTTGATTCACCTATAAAATGGGCAACAAATATGCTATTAGGATGCATGTAAAGCTCTTTCGGAGTTCCTATTTGAATAATTTTCCCTTTCTTCATGACGGCAATTCTGTCGGAAATAGACATTGCTTCAGCTTGGTCATGAGTAACATGAATTGCAGTTAACTTTAGATCTTTGGCCATTCTGCGGATTTCATATCTAATTTCGTTTCTGACCTTTGCATCAAGCTGCCCTAGGGGTTCGTCCAAAAGAAGAATTTTCCCGCCAGCTGCTAAAGCGCGTGCAACAGCTATCCTCTGCATCATTCCTCCGCTGAGTTCACTTGGATAAGCATCTAATCTTTCGCTGAGTTTAACTAATTCGAGAACTTCATGACCGATGGTTTCTGATTGTTTACTGTCATAGTTCTTTACTTTTGGACCGTAGAGTACATTATCCCATGCAGTCATATGGGGAAATAAAGCAAAAGTCTGGAAAACAAAGCCTACTTCACGGTCTTCAGGTGGGTCTTGATCGACTCTTCTGTCGCCTATGTAGATTTCTCCTGAATCATGTTCAATTAGGCCAGCGATTAATCTTAGTAAGGTAGTTTTTCCACAGCCACTAGGTCCTAACAATGAGAAGTATTCTTTATCATGTATTGTCAAGCTGACATTATCTAAGGCGTACACGTTTCCATATTTTTTGGTAACATTAACTACTCTTACATTAGGCATTTTTTTATTTCGCTCCTCTTGGTTGAATGAAAGTGTAATTTATTGGTTATCATGCTAAACGTTTCCTTTTTTGGTTAAGAGTCTTAAGATTAACAGAATTATGAAGCTAAACAGTATCAACAATCCGCAAGCCAAACCGACAGTTAATTCATTAACTCCGACTATAGTAGATAGGCCAGTTCTTACAGAGTTAACCCAATTCACTATTAAGACTGGCGCAGTTTGTAATTCTGTAGCTACAGCAAGTGTGGCGCCAGTTTCGCTTACGCTTCGTGTAAATACAATTATTGCGCCTGAAAGTACTGAGTATTTAGTTATAGGCCACACTATAGATTTAAAGACTGTAAATGGTTTAGCGCCTAAAGTTTTTGAGGCTTCTTCCATATCAATGGTTATTCTTTCCATAGCAGCTGACATGGACCTAACAAAGTAAGGATAAGTGATTGCTAAGTGTGCAAAAACTAGTAGTATAAATTCTGGAAGACCAGAAATGTTAGACCAGAAAAACTTTAGCGAAATACCTAATGCAATAGATGGTACTATTATTGGAATATTAATTAATGTGTCAAGAACTCCGGACACTATTTTTCCAAAAGTTTTTCGCGCAATCAATATAGCCATTGGCAAACCCAGAAGTATACCCAATACTGTTACTACCGCAGCTAAACCATATGAAAGAAACAGACTTTGCCAATAACTAGCCCAAACACCTGAACCTGTAAAAACATCTATAAAAGTTGTTCCTGTAGCAAGAGCTTGAAAAGCAGGTAATGCTACGAAAAGTGATGGAACAAGGACAATAAGTAGAAACACACCTAAAGCTACTCCGTTACGTGACAATACAGCTTTTTTGTAACTCAGTTTCTTTTCTAAAGATGCTAAACCATGACCAAAAGGTAATTTCATTTTTTGGCCGATGACACGGATAAGAGCAAAAAGTATCAGAGAAACGACTATCAGAATTAAACTGGCAAAAACTGTAGCGCCTTCATAACTTGCTTGAGAGATTGCACCACTATTAAATTGGTTACTTACAGTTTGAATAAAGACGGGCCCGTTTAGAAAAACCCCTGCTGCAACAATAAATGTTGCACCTGTTTCTGAAAGAGATCGTGCGAAGGCAAGGGTGAAAGCTGCAATTAATGAGGGTTTTATGATTGGAAGTGTAACTGTCCGTGCGGCTGTTAAAGGTGGAGAACCAAGTGTTCGTGAAGCACGTTCATACTCCATTTTGTAATCCATTAAGGCTCCAACGATAACGCGGACAACCACTGGAAAAGAAAAAGTAAAATGTAAAAGCATAACAAGAAGCCAGCCAGGGGAAACAAAAGGATGACCAAACAAGTCAGATATTCCGCCGCTTGAACTCCAGAATAACAAAAGAGAATAGCCTAAAGCAGCTGTAGGTACAACAAAAGGAATATCAGCTAAGGTATCTAAGACACTTAGCCACTTGGATTTTCCGCGAGCTATCAACCAAGCAAGAGGCAAACCTGCAATTAGATCTAAAGCTGAAACGACTAGACCTATTATGAATGAGGCGCTGATAGCACCCAAAGCAGTATCCATCAACTCAGGATTCTCAAAGATGTTCTCTAGAGAGCCTGTTTTTGTGAGGATGCCGATAATAGGTGGAACAAGAATTAAAGCAAAAAAGATTATAATTGCGAAAAAGTAGAGAGCGTACTTTATGGTTTTTTTCGATGAAAGATAGTTTAGTATATTCAAGATTTTACTAAGCAAGGTACCGCTCCTGTTTTTTAGGGTATTTTTTGCTCAAAGTGGAACTTAATAGAACGTTCAAATATATTAGTTGTTAGCTACATGAGTAAAAAAATCTTGATAAACGCTGTGTGTTAATGGAGTAAACAAAAAATGTCAAATGAAGAAAAAGGTAGCCTTGATTTTCCCAGCGAGATTATTAATGAGGGAAAAATTAAGGTTTTAGTTCCAAATTTAAAGGCATACGGCGTAACACCGAGTGATTATGCGCCTTCAAAAGCTCCAGTATTCTATAATCCAGTTATGGAGTTTAATCGGGATCTTTCTGTTTTAGCGTTTCAAGCTTATCAACAGATGGTCAATAAGGAGATTGCGATCTGTGAACCCTTGACAAGTCAAGGAATACGTGGAATACGTTACGTAGCTGAAATTGAAGGGGTTAAAAATGTACTTTTAGGTGATATAAACGAAAAAGCGTATCAAACAGCAAAGTATAATATCAAACTAAATGGATTTCAAGATAAAATAGCTCTTGAACATAAAGATGCAAATAGTTTACTATGTGAAAATGCCTCGCCTAAAAAACGGTTTGATATAATAGATATTGATCCGTTTGGAACCCCTGTAACTTATTTACCTTCAGCGTTTATGGCACTAAAAAATAATGGTTTGTTAGCTGTTACAGCGACTGATTTGGCTCCGCTTTGCGGTGTTCATGCCAAAGCATGCATACGAAAGTATGGTGGAAAACCATTGAGAACTGAGTATTGTCATGAATTGGCAATTAGACTTATGGTGGGGTGCATGGCTTCGCTGGCAGCTAAACAAGATGTAGGGATTCAAGTCCTTTTAAGTCACAGTAGCGACCACTATATTCGTGCGTACACAAAAATTGGGTATGGCGCAAAAAAAGCTGATGAAAGCATTAAAAAGGTTGGGTATATTTTACATTGCTTCAATTGTATGCACAGAGAAGTCATTAAACAACCTTTTGGCAAAATTTTATGCCCAGAATGTGGATCTCAAATGGATTATACTGGGCCACTGTGGATTGGAAGTATTTTAGATGGAAAATTTGTTGAAGAAGTAATTGTTGAAAACCAAAAAAAAATGTTTAAGAAAAAGGAGAAAATAGCCAAAATATTATCTTTAATTAAAAAGGAAGCTGAGGCACCTCCGACCTATTTTGTTCTGGATAAATTAAGCGGAAAACTGAATTTGCCTGCTCCTGCTACACAGACATTTGTAACTGCATTACATAAACAGGGCTTTCAAGCTGTACAAACACATTTTAATCCAAGGGGTATCAAAACCGATGCACCTGCTTTAGAGATGCATAAAGTACTCAGAGATATAGTAAAAATGTTAAAGATACAATAGTTTATTTTTAAATATTACAAAACACATAAAATAAAAAATAAGTTAGAAATTAATTTACTTACTACAAGATTTTTAAAAATTTTTATTTCCATTTTATAGTGGACTGATTAACAAAACTTTAAAGAGTAAAAAAACATTTCTTAACCCTAACGGAGTGAAAAGAATTGGAGGATAAAATTGCATTTATAGGCGCTGG
>JAAZBP010000170.1 GCA_012513715.1 Thermoproteota archaeon
GACTTATCCAGTATGGGTTTGAATCCCACTGAAGCACAGTTTAAAGAAATATACAAACGCATAAAAGAATTAGGTGACAAAGGCAAAATAGTGATGGACGCTGATGTGCTAGCCATAGCCGAATCTGTGATGGGGTTAAGTCAAGATAAACCTATACAACTTCAAGAAATGACCTTTGTGGGCGGCGACAAAGTTACATCTACTGCTTCGGTTAGATTAAAAGTAAATGGTAAGGATGTTTGGGGAACTGCTGTGGGTGTAGGCCCTGTTGACGCCGCAATAAATGCAGTTAAAAATGCAATCTCAGAAACTGAACCGATAACACTTGAAAAATACAATGTTAAAGCCATCACAGGAGGAACAGACGCTATGGTTGAAGTTGTTGTTCACATGCGAAAGGGTAATCGAACCGTAACTGCTATGGGGGTACGAGAAGATATAGTTAAAGCAAGCATGGAAGCTGTTCTCAGTGGCATGAACGTTCTTAAGACAGACTATAACGGTAAAAACCATAAATAATCTTTCTAAATTTTCTCAAGACATATCCTATTTTTTTAGTCAATTAATTCTTTTTTAATAAAAAATCAAGTGCCACATTACTCTGCGCAATTAACACCTGCTCTCAATGTGATCTACGGCAACAAAATGCTGGAAAAAATTACGGTAGTTTTTTAAAGGTTTAAATGATGGAATTCAGACTAAACAGACACGATGCTTCCAACTCGGAGGCTTTTGCCGGGGTAGCCTAGCCTGGCTAGGGCGCCAGACTCATAATCTGGAGACAAATAGGGCCAAACGCCTGTTGCCAGAAGTCGCGGGCTCGAATCCCGCTCCCGGCACCACTTTTTAATCCTTCTTTTTCCTCTCTATTCTTAGGCTGTTAAATTATGGTCATATCTGGTGAAGCTTGGTTCAAAAATTGGCCTGAAAAAGTGCCGAAGTTTATAAAATATCCAAATATTTCGCTCTGCGAAATCCTTGAAATTTCAGCTAAAAATTACCCAGAAAAAGATGCAATAGTTTATGGTGAACAGAAAATTACCTATAAACAGCTAAACTATTTATCTAAAAAATTCGCCAAATATTTAATAAACTTAGGCATTAAAAAAAGTGATTGTGTAGCAATTTACCTCCCTAATACTCCTCAGTTTATAGTTGCCTATTTTGGAGCTTTAAAAATTGGTGCTGTTGTAACTACAATTAGTCCCATGCACCGTGAACGTGAGGTTCAACATCAGTTATACGATTCTGGTGCTACCACTATTATTACTTCTGCTACCCTTTATCCAATTGTTCAGAACATTAAAGATAGTACCTCTTTGGAACATTCAATAACCAGCGGTTTAGGTGATTTCAACTTTGTAAATTTGTTGGATACCCTTTCTGAAACTGATTTTAAAGTTGAAATAAATCCTAAAGAAGACTTAGCGGCTATACAGTATACAGGAGGCACTACAGGGACAAGTAAAGGTGCAATGTTAACTCATAGAAACCTCGTTTCAAATGCATATGCTTTTGCATCAATGATACAGGCAACGTCTGATGACGTTTTTCTTACGGTGTTACCCCTTTCTCATATATACGGTATGACTACCAGTTTGACTGTACCAATTAGTTTAGCAGCAACAATTGTACTTTTGCCAAAATTTAGGCCAATTGAAGTTCTTGCGGCAATACAGAACAATCAAGTCACGGTTTTCTGTGGTGTACCCACTATGTACCAAATGTTGCTAAGTAGCCCAAATCTTACTATGTACAAACTTAATTCAATCAGAGTTTGTATATCTGGTGCATCTCCATTACCCCCTCAAGTACAGAAACAATTTATGAAAATCACACAAGGCTTTTTAGCAGAAGGCTATGGGTTGTCTGAAGCATCGCCTGTTACTCACTGTACACCAGTGGACAAGTCATTTCCTCTACGAGTGGGCTCGATTGGTTTACCATTACCTAATACACAAGCAAAAATCGTTGACTTACAAACTGGAGAAATTTTAATCAACCCAGGTGAAATTGGCGAGTTAACTGTGAAAGGTCCACAGGTTATGAATGGGTATTGGAAAAAACCTAAGGAAACTGCTTTGGTGCTTAGGAACGGTTGGCTTCTCACAGGTGATATTGCATTTATGGACAGCGAAGGGTATTTCTACATTACTGATCGTAAAAAAGACTTAATCAAACATAAAGATTACAGTGTTTACCCTCGAGAACTCGAAGATCTGTTTTATGAACATCCAGCAGTAAAGCTTTGTGCTGTAATTGGAAAACCACATCCGATAGTTGGTGAAGTACCTAAAGCGTTTGTAGTTCTAAAAGAAGGTTTTAGCCCACCAAAAGAGGAACTCCAGAATTTCATTAACAATAAAGTTGCATCCTACAAAGCTATCCGCGAAATTGAATTTAGAAAAGAGTTGCCCCTAAGTTCTGCAGGTAAAATTCTAAAACAAAAACTTAGAGCTGAGGAGACAAATAATTTAAAGATCAATTGAAAATAATGCAACTTAGTTTTGTTAATTGCCTCCAAGTTTATACGATAAAACTGTGTTCCACGCTGAACCTTCCTTAGTAAAGACTTTTACATCCTTAAAGCCGACACTTTCTAGTAGTTTTTTGATGTCTCCTATAGGGTATAGGCATAATTGTGCCTCCTTTATAATTTCAGCGTGTTTTACTTCATAAACTCCGTCTTTTATCATTTCGTTAGTCATTAAGAATTTACCCTTTGGTTTCAATATACGCTTTATTTCCTCGAAGGCTGATTGCAGATTAGGCCAAAAATAATATGTTTCAAAAGCTGTAACTAAATCAAAATAATTGTCTGAAAAGCCTGTATTTACCACAGACCTTTCAAATATCTGTACTCTTTTTTCTTCAACCAGTTTCTTGTTAACTTTCTCAGAATACCTGACCATTTCAGCTGAATGATCTATACCTAACACTTTTCCTTTTGAGGCAAGTTTAGTTAATCTAGCGATTGTTTTGCCTCCCCCACAACCTACATCTAGAATTATTGATTCAGGTGAAATATCTACAAATGTTAAACCCCATGTGGTGAGGTTTTTATGCCCTCTATTCATTGCTGCCGCAACATTTCTTCCTTGTTTACCTACTGGACATTTATATTGATCAGTATTTTTCAATTATTTTCACTTTTCGCTTTTTTGATATATTGAGTATAAAAGCTCAATTAAACAATCTCTATTTGGGTTTTAGGCTAAATATGATTTTTTCCTTTTAGATGGAGTTTTTATGTGGTTACACTTTATATTAATTCTCGCATAAGATAATTAAAGAGTGTCGCTTAGTTGCGTGTTAGAATAGTAGTCACTGGTATTGTGCAAGGTGTTGGATTTCGACCTTTTATCTATCGTGAGGCTGTTAAAAACAATCTCACAGGATACGTACGTAACATGGGTGACGCTGGTGTTGAAGTACTGCTTGACGGAAGCTCTCAAAATATTGACAAGTTTATGAGCGATTTAAATTCCAAAAAGCCACCTCTAGCCCAAATTGATCAAATTAGGCGCACAGAAATTTTAGGTACTAACGGGTACACAAAATTTACTATTTATCAAAGCTTAAAAGAAGTGGAGAACTCGGGTTCAATTATTCCTCCAGATGTAGCTATCTGTAATCAATGCCTCAGAGAACTTCGTGACCCTAAAAATCCCCGGTTTGACTATTTTTTTATCACCTGCACTGATTGTGGTCCACGTTTTACTATAATAGAACAACTTCCTTATGACCGTGAAAACACCGCTATGAAAGATTTTCCATTATGTGGTTTCTGTAAAAAAGAATATGTTGATCCAAAAAACCGGAGATTTCATGCACAAACTGTTGCATGCCCTATATGCGGACCCAAAGCGTACTTAACAACCAACAAGGGTGTCGCTTTGCGAGTACAAGACCCAATGCGGACTGCAGGAAAGTTGCTTTCTGAAGGAAAAATTTTAGCAATAAAAGGTTACGGTGGCTTTCATATTGCTGCGTCAACAACACTTGAATCTCCTTTATCCATTTTAAGAAAAATGAAGTTTAGGCAAGAAAAACCCTTCGCAATAATGGCTAGAAGTATAGATGCCGTAAAAATGATTGCAGAGGTCAATTCAAAAGAGCAAGAATTATTAACTTCTCCACAACGCCCAATCGTCTTGCTAAATAAGAACAAACATTATAATCTTTCACCTTTGGTTGCACCAAACCTTCACAACATAGGAGTTATGTTGCCCTATACTGGTTTGCATTATATGCTGTTTGATCAAGTAGAAAATACTTCTTTTGTGATGACTAGTGCGAATCCCCCGAATCAACCTATTCTTAATGATGATATAGAATCAGTGAAAACTCTTGGTGAGACAGTTGACTACTTCCTTTTTCATAACCGAAAGATAGCAAATCGATGTGATGACTCAGTTATGCGAGTACATGGCAGTCGTCAAGTGTTTCTTCGTAGAAGCAGAGGCTACTCTCCTACTCCAATAAGGCTTAAGAAGAAATCAAAATGTTGTGTTGTAGGTTTAGGTGGAGAATTAAATAACACCTCCTGTGTCCTTCTCAATGAAAAAGTATTTGTTAGCCAACACATTGGAGACGTTGAAAACATAGAAACCCAAAATTTCCTTCAAGAAGCAACCGGCCATCTTTATCGTTTAACTAACTGCAAAGCTGAAGCTGTTGTATGTGACTTACATCCAAAATTCACTACTACAACAATAGCAAAAGAAATGGCTCAAAAAGAGAATATGAAAATTGTCCAAGTGCAACATCATCACGCCCACGCGGCTGCTTTAATGGCTGAACACAACTTAGATGATATAATTGCCATAACCTGTGACGGATACGGTTATGGTTTGGATGGGGAAGCATGGGGAGGAGAAATTTTTTACTCCACATTCGATTCACTGAGGTTTAGTCGTTTAGGACATTTAGAACCTCAATCATTGTTGGGCGGAGACCTAGCTAGTCATTATCCGCTTCGTATAGCAGCAGGTATACTAAACAAGGCAGGTGTAGACATTGAAGGTTGGTTACTTTCAAAAAGCAAACATTTCCCACATGGTGTAACTGAAGCTAAACTTGTGGCTAACCAACTTAAAACAAAAAAAGGTATTGTCAAAACAACAAGTTGCGGACGAATTCTTGATGCTGTGGCTGCTATTTTAGGTATTTGTTTCAAGCGTAGTTATGAAGGAGAACCTGCAATGAAACTAGAATCGGTAGCTTTGTCTGGTAAAGATGTCTTAAACTTGGCTCCAATTATTAAAGGCGGCATTTTAGAAACAACATCAATGTTTAGAACAATTTATAATTCTCTAAATAGTGTTTCTACTGAAAATTTGGCTAATTCAGCTCATATTTATTTAGCTAAAGGTTTAGCTTTATTAGCTATACAAAAAGCTATTGAACAAGGTGTGAAAAATATTGGTTTTACAGGCGGCGCTGCCTGTAACCAGATTCTGAGTAAGCAAATACGAGAAACTGTGGAGTCCGAGGGTTTTAATTTTTATGTACACGAGTCAATTCCAGCTGGAGATGGTGGAATCTCATTTGGTCAGGCAGTTATAGCTGGATTTTCTGATTTTTAGACCAATCTGTTTTTATCGTCCTTCACCAAGTTTTAATTTATTTGATGCCTTATGTGTTTAGCAATTCCTGCAAAAATTTTAAGCCTCGAGGCAGACAAAGCTCAGGTTGACTTCGGGCAAGGTGTATCAAGAGAGGTTAATGTATCTCTGGTTGATGCTAAACTAGGTGACTATGTGTTAGTGCACGCAGGGTACGCCATTCAAGTTCTTGAGGAAAAGGATGCTTTAGAAACTTTGAGTCTTTGGAACGAACTTCTTCAAGCGAGTCAAGAATAAACGAAGGAGACTGTTTTGGAACAGACCTTGAAGTTTAGAGATCCAGAACTTGCAAACAGTATAGCCCTAAAGATCAAAGCTGTTGCTCCTAAGCAGGGCCATTTTAAAATCTGCCATGTATGTGGAACTCATGAATGGACAATAACCCATTTTGGTTTGCGTAGTCTATTACCCGAAAACGTGGAAGTGATAGCTGGTCCAGGTTGCCCAGTTTGTATAGTGCCTGCAGCAGAAATTGATGAGGCTTTGCTTCTAGCTAAACAGGGAAAAGTCATAACTTGCTTTGGTGATTTATTAAGAGTTCCTGGGAGTAAATTCTCGCTTATAGACGCTAAAGCGGCAGGTGCTGACGTCAGAATAGTTTATGCGCTTTCGGATGCAATTAAAATGGCGGAAAAAGAAAATAGTAAAGACTTTGTCTTTTTCGCAGTAGGCTTTGAAACTACAGCGCCCATCACTGCGGTAGAGGCTTTAGGTCATTTACCAGCAAATTTTAGTTTCCTAGTTTCTCATCGTTTGATTCCGCCAGCAATGAAACTATTGCTAAGTGTAGAAGACCTTAAACTGAATGGTTTTATTGCTCCTGGTCATGTAAGCGCCATTATAGGTCTAAAACCATACGAGATATTTACGAAGAATTACAATATGCCCACAGTCGTAGCAGGCTTTGAACCGATTGACGTTTTGATGTCCATTTACCTAATTCTTAAACAAATCAATACGGGTGATATACGTTTAGAAAATGAATACAGCAGAGTAGTTCACCCGGAAGGTAACAAAAAAGCTCTTGACCTAATGGAAAAAGCTTTCGAAGTGACAGCTGGGAACTGGAGAGGTATAGGAGAACTTCCGAATTCTGCTTTACAGTTAAAAGAGTCTCTTAAAGAATATGATACTCGTAAAAAATATAACATTCAAATCAAACAAGGTGAGGACGTACATCGTGGCTGTCAATGCCATCAAGTAATAGTTGGAAAAATTAGGCCTAACCAATGTCCAATGTTCTTAAAGTCATGTACACCTGCTAATCCGGTTGGAGCATGTATGGTTAGCAGTGAAGGCACCTGTCGTGTATGGGCAAAAAATGTTGCAGCCCAAACCTAGCAAATACGTGGTACTGGGTCACCAACCGGTCTAGCGATTATTCTTTTTCCACCCACCTGTGTTTGCATCGCTACGCCTTTAAATTCTCCAGTGGCTTCACCGATAATTTGTGCATCTTTACCTTCAGGTTTTTGTCTTAGAAAACCCACGATTTCTTCTGCTTTTTCAGGAACTGCACCTATTATTATTTTACCTTCATTACCTATTTCAAGCGGATCTAAACCCAACATTTCGCATGCTGTTTTTACATCCTCGCGGATAGGAATTTTATCTTCTTGGATTAATATTCCCACTTTGGATTTTTCACTCCATTCATTCAATGCGTCGGCAAGTCCCCCCCTTGTTGCATCTTTAATTGAGACTACGCCACCCACTTCTTTTAGTAGGCTTTGGATTATCAGATTAAGCGGTTTCACATCTGATTTTATTTCGCTCCCGAACGCTAAACCTTGCTGAGCTGAAAGTACAGCTAAACCATGATCTCCGATTGTGCCCAAAAGAATAATTTTGTCTCCAACTGTCAAATTAGAGTCAAGTAGCCACCGCTGTGTTAGGTTTCGGTACTTTTTAACCACTTCAAGATTACTATCTAAAGCTGCTGTGCGTTTACCGATACCTGAGACATTCATGACACAACCACCTAAACTGCCCTTTTCCACTACTTTTGTGTCACCAGTCACAATTCCTACATTTGCTTTAAGGCAGGTTTCTCTCATGCTGCCGAGTATTTGCTCTAAATCTGAAAAGGGCATTCCTTCTTCTAATATCAATCCACAAGCTAAAGCAAAAGGTTGGGCCCCCAAACAGGCAATATCGTTTACTGTGCCTGAGATAGCTATATGTCCTATGTCTCCACCTGGAAAAAAGATTGGTTTAACTGCATGTGAATCACTTTTAAATACGATATCCCCTACAACTGCCGCATCATCCATCGCTTCTAGAGGCACTTCTGCATTTCCTATTCCACCGAAAGCTTTTACAATATAGTTTTTTACGAGGTCATGCATTACTGTACCGCCAGCGCCATGTAACATAGTGATTTTTTCTTTTTTTTCCATGATTTAGTCGTCTCTTAACACTTTTTACTCGATTAGACTACCTTAAAACGTTAAAAATAAACACATCGCAAAAATGTTTGCTTTCTTAGGTTGTTTGTACCTTAAACTTGTAGTTTCATGACTTTTTTTGGTTTACTTATTATCTTCAAATGGCATAATTTTTTATAAAATTATTATGTTTTTAGATATTTCATGTTTTTCAATACTGGATTTTTCTAATTCGTTGATTAAACCTTGTACTGCTGTTAATAAGACAACGCTCAACGCAGATATTTTGTTTGTAAAACTGCTGTTTTATGGGCAAACTATAAAAGGCTAAACGCCATCCAAAAACTATACACCTCACGCGTTCGAATTGTTCCGTCGCAGGAACTAAATAGTAAGTTTAAACTAAAATCTTAGTTATGGTACGGAAAGCCATATAAATCGCTTTTACGTGTTTGATTTCGCATCGGAGAAATAAAAATGCCAAAATGGGGATACTCAATAATCGAAGAAAAGCTTAATCCAGATATAACAGCGAAAGCCAGCGGGAGAGAACTTAAAGTATCCCATAAAGCCGCTAGGGAAGTAGCTAAGGCTATAAAAGGTATGGATCTCGCGCAGGCTAAGGAATATCTGCGTGATGTCATGGCTATGAAAAAACCCATTCCATATGCTCGTTTCACTAAAAAATTAGGACACAAGGGCGGTATGGAAAAACACTGTGTGGGTAGATATCCAATAAAAACTGCTGAACGTGTTCTTCGCGTGGTAAAAGCAGCTCAAGCTAATGCAGAAAATAAAGGCTTGGATGTGGACCGTCTACGAATAATTCACACAGCGGCTTATCCTGGAATGAAGATAAAACGCTATACACCTAGAGCACACGGTAGAGCATCGCCAAAATATGATACAACAACACATTTCGAAATTGTGCTCGAAGAAAAAATGACTCAAGGAGAACAGTAAATGAGTATAGTAAAACGCTTTATAACTGAATCAATTAAAAGAACAGAGATCGATGAGTTTCTACAAAAAAAGCTTGAACGCGCTGGATACGGCGGAGTTAATCTATCAAAAACACCTTTGGGTACACACGTAGTTATCTACGCGATGAGACCTGGTCTAGTTATTGGAAGAGGCGGAGAAACAATCAAAGAACTTGCTTCTTCTCTAGAACATAACTTCAAAGTTTCCAATCCTCAAATATCAGTTTCAGAAATTGAAGTTCCCGAATTTAATGCTCAAGTCATAGCTAATCGTGTTTCATCAGCTCTTGAGCGGGGAGTGCACTTTAGGCGCGCAGGTTTTTGGGCATTAAACCAAGTTATGGAAGCAGGCGCATTAGGCGCAGAAATTGTCATTAGTGGTAAACTTACTACCGAGCGTGCTCGCTTTGAAAAGTTCCGCGCAGGTTATTTCCCTCGCTGTGGAGAACCAGCGTTGCGTGCAATGAAAACAGCAGTAGCACACGTGCAATTAAAACCGGGTATAATCGGAATACGTGTTAAAATCATGCCTCCGGATGCATATTTCCCAGATAAAGTAACGATTATGGAAGCTGAACCTCAGGTTGATGCAGTAGTCACCTATGCCTCAGAATCTGCCTCTACATCTGCTCCAGTACCAACTAAAGAAGTCAAAACACCCCCAGTTGAACCTGAACCCACTGTGCAGGCTCAAGAAGTAGTTGACGAACCTGAAGCGGAAGTATCAACATCAGAAAACGTGCCTGAACCAGTATCAGAGGAGAAACAGTAGATATGCCGATTATGCGAATGAAAGAAATTGCTGAATTGACAGCTGAAGATAGAATACAAAAACTTATTGATTTACGCGCAGAACTTACTCGTTTGAGAACACTAGTTAGAGCTGGTGGTGCAGTAGAAAATCCGACACGTATACGTTTACTACGAAAAACAATCGCTCAGATATTAACTGTAGAAAACGAACAGAAAATTGGATTACGTAAAGTGCCTGAATCTAAAAAACAGGATAATTCTCCAAAGAAAATTAAAACTAAAAAAGTAGGCTCGGAGAAAGTTTCCAAATGAAAGTAACTGCTGATATTATACGAAACGAGTTTATTGGCGCCCACGCTTTAGTTGCTCAAAGTTTCAACCCTGATTGTATTGGCATTGGTGGTCTAGTGGTCAATGAGACAAAGCAAACTTTTACTCTTCTATGTGAGGGCAAAAATCGTAGCATAATTAAAGAAACAGCGACATTCAATTTCACTTTCAATGATAATACCAAAGTAGCGATTGAAGGTAAACTCTTAGTTGGAAGACCGGAAGACCGGTTGAAAAAAAGTATAAAGAGGTTATGGTAATATGTCAATGATTTTCAAGAGACCTAAAAAAACCTGTGATGATCAAAATTGCCCATTCCATGGAACCCTTGCTATTAGAGGACGTGTTCTGGAAGGTATAGTTCACACAGATAAAATGGATAAAACTGTTATAGTTGATAGGGAATTCATGCAGTTTTCCCCTAAATACGTAAGATACGAACGAAGACATGGTCATATTCCATCTCACAACCCGCCATGCTTAGATGTTAAAGAAGGTGACCGTGTGAGAATTGCAGAATGTCGGCCACTGAGTAAGACTGTATCATTTGTTGTAGTTGAAAAAGTGGGAGAAGGAAAGTAAGATGGCAGCTAAAGCAAAACAACGTGCTCTTACAGCAAAAGGCATGTTATCTCATGGACAAAAAATCAGCCGAGGTTTACAATCCGGATCTGAACTTCGCTGTACTGATAACACCGGTGCCCGTGTCTTACGTTTGATTCAAGCCATGGGTTACAAAGGTAGGCTTAGACGTTATCCATCAGCAACCATCGGCGATAAGGTCACAGTTTCAGTAAGACAAGGATCACCAGATATGCGTAAAAAAATTTTTCAAGCAGTTATTGTACGCCAAAGAAGACCATTCCGAAGAATTGATGGTGTTTGGGTTCAGTTTGAAGATAACGCAGCAGTTATCATAACTCCTGAAGGAGAAATGAAAGGTTCAGAAATTAGAGGTCCAGTAGCAAGAGAGGCGGCAGAGAGATGGCCTCGAATAGCTAGCGCCTCCAGCATAATTGTATAGGTGTTAAAGTAATGCAGAAAATTAGTAAAGTGACAAACCCTGGTAAACAACGCAAAAAACTATTCAATGCACCAGTTCATATTCGCCATAAACTTATGGCGGCTCCTCTATCTAGTGAACTTGCCGCTTCTAAAGGTGCTAAAACCCTGCCGGTTAGGAAAGGCGATACTGTGCGGATAATGCGGGGAGATAATAAAGGGTTTGAGGGTAAAGTTTCACGTATCGACCTCAAAGCATATCGTATCTATCTTGAAGGCTTAACCCGTGAAAAGGTGGATGGTACAAACATCTTCCTTGCAGTTCATCCATCCAAAGTTCAAATTCGCAACCTAAATCTCAATGATAAATGGCGTAAAAACATCCTCGAGCGTAAAGCAGCACCAGAAAAGAAAGAGAAATCAAAATTAAAGCAACCAAGCGAAAATAAAAAGGCACTTCCCAAAACGGATGAATCTTCAAGTAAATCTCGCAGTAAAAATACAAAATCCAAATCAACCAAAAAAGAGAGTGCAACAGAGGCAGTAAAGCCTAAAGAGAAAGTTAAAAAAACCTCTAAAAAAGGAGGAAACTAAATTTGGGTAAAAAAGGAAAAACATCAAGGCTGAAACGTAAGCCAGCACCAGCTTTCTGGCCGATTCACAGAAAGGAACTACCTTGGGTAGTTAAACCGTCATCTGGTTCACATTCACTCCACAAATGTGTTCCACTTTCAATAATGTTACGCGATATGTTGGGTGTAGCACAAACAAGGAAAGAAGGGAAACTTATACTCACACAGGGAAAAGTCTTGGTCGACGGTAAAGTCAGGAAACAAGATGACTCACCAGTCGGTTTAATGGATGTTATTTCAATGCCTGATACTGACAAACACTACCGTGTTATGCCTTCCCATAAAGGATTAGTACTCAATTCAATTAGCAAAGAAGAATCCAACATAAAACTGTTCAGAGTTGAAGACAAAACTACTGTTCACAATGGCATTCAAGTGGCATTACATGATGGGTCAGTGATGTTGGTCAAAGTTAATGATCCAAAGAATCCAATCGAAGTTACCTACGAAACATTCGATGTATTAAAAGTTCAATTTCCTGAAAAACAAGTTACTGAAGTCCTAAAAACAAAGGAAGGCAACTTAGCAATAATTACAGGCGGAAAAAACATTGGTAAACAAGGCAGAATTGTAGAAATAGAGAAGACTGAAGCAAAGAAACGAAGACAAGCGCTTGTAGTAATAGAAGATAGTCAAGGAAACCGTTATCAGACAATCTTAGACTTCGTCTTTTCAACAGGTGAAGCTGCTTCAATGATAAATACTTTGGAGGTAGCATAGTTGTCTGAAGAAACGATAATTAATCGTTGGGAACAACAACCGATGCTCAAACCACGTATAGCTAAAGTAGTCGTAAACCTTAACGTGGGTAAATCAGGTGAACCTCTAGAAAAAGCCAATAAAGTTCTTCAAGAAATCACTGGTCACACCCCTGTGAAAAAGAGAGCTGAAAAGACAATTCGTGACTTTGGTATAAGAGAGGGTGAAGCAATTGCAGTTGTTGTTACATTGAGAAAACAAGATGCCATTGACTTTCTAAAGAAAATCTTTCCTGTTGTCGATAATAAACTTGCAAGAAGAGCTTTCGATATGCGCGGAAACTTTTCTTTCGGACTTAAAGAGCATATAGATATTCCAGGTGTCAAGTATGACCCTGAAATCGGTATCTTTGGAATGGATATTTGTGTAACCGTTAACCGTCCAGGTCAACGTGTTAAACTCCGCAAGATACAAAGCAAACCAATCGGTTCAAAGCATGTGTTAACACCTGAAGAATCCATAGTCTTCATAAAACAAACTTTAGGAGTCGAAATTGTTTAAAAGCAGAGTGTGAATGTATGGGAAAACAGCAAGTTAAAAAAGAACGAAAATACGGTAAAGGCGCTCGCCCCTGTATAAGATGCGGATCATATGGTTCAGTTATCAGGCGTTACGATTTATCTTTGTGCAGGACATGCTTCAGAGAGGCAGCCCCAAAATTAGGTTTCAAAAAATATGAGTAGGAGCTAAAAAAGAAAATGGACACTTTAACAAATGGTTTGGTAACCATAATAAATAACGAAATACGCAATAAACGCGAATGCATAATCTGCCCTGCGTCAAAACTTCTTGGGCGCGTCCTACGTATCATGCAACTTAACGGTTACATAGGTGAATTTGAATTTATAGACGATGGACGTCAAGGTAAATTCAAAGTTCAACTGCTTGGTAGAATAAATAAGTGTGGACCTGTTAAACCACGTTTTGCAGTTAAATCCAATGAATACGAGAACTGGGAAAAGAAGTTTTTACCATCAAGAAATGTCGGTATAATGGTTGTTTCAACCTCCAATGGTGTAATAGCCCACAAAGATGCTGAAGAAAAAAATATTGGAGGAAGGCTACTAGCCTTCGTTTACTAAGGAGTGTTGATTCATGCGGCTCCCAGAAGTATCTAGAATTATTAACGTGCCAGAAGACGTAACACTAAGTGTAGAAGATAAAAAAGTTACTGTAACAGGTGTAAAAGGAACCCTAATACGTGACTTCTCTTATGCGACAGTTACAATAGACTGCGAAGGCAAAACAGTCCGAATATGGGCTAAATGGCCACGCAAAAAGGAAGCCGCACTTGTAGGAACAATTTGTTCTCATATTCAAAATATGATTACAGGTGTGACTAAAGGTTATTCTTATAAGATGAAAATCGTCTTCTCACACTTTCCGATATCCGTTAAACTTCAAGATAAATCCGTCTTGATTGAAAATTTCACTGGTGAACGTAGACCCCGTAAAGTCAAAATTGTCGGTGACGTCAAGGTAAAAATCGAAACTGAAGACATTATAATACAAGGAATAGACCTTGAACAAGTCAGTCAAACCGCAGCTAACATTGAACAATTGACAAAGGTAAGGGGAAAGGATCCGAGAGTTTTCCTCGACGGTATATATACATATGAACGAAACGAAGGAATTGAATAATGACTGAAAAGAAACCCTCACCTTCACGTAAGGCTCTCCAAGTTAGAGCGCGCGCCAAAAACAAGAAGCCTGAATTTGTTCGGGCTGAAAGCTGGCGATTCAGTCGCTTTAGCTTAAGTTGGCGTAAACCCCGCGGATTAGACAACAAAATCCGCAGAAAAATAAAGGGGTGGCCACCAGGACCTAGTGTAGGCTACAAAGGACCCAAAATAGCTCGCGGTCTCCATCCCTCTGGATTCCGTGAGGTTCTAGTCTATAACCCCGATGACTTAACTAAAATCGATGCTGGAACTCAAGCAATACGCATTGCACACACAGTGGGTAAACGTAAGCGTAATTTAATAATTGAAGAAGCAAAGAAACTTGACATTAAAGTTTTAAACATGAACGTTCAAGCAAAAAAAGTAGACCAAGTCGAAGAAGAGTCTAAAGAAGCAGAGCCTGAAAAAGTCAAAGAAAAGAAGCAACCTGAAAAAGTAAAAAAAGAGAAGAAAGAAGTGTCTAAAAAAAATAAGAAACCTAAATCAACAAAGAAAAAGGAGAAAAAGCAATGACAAACTTAAGTGGGCAAAGACGTTTAGCTGCAGAAATTTTAAAGGTTGGTCTGAACCGTGTTTGGATTGATCCGGAACGTATTGATGACGTGGACGGCGCAATAACACGCGAAGAAATACGTAAACTTGTTCATGAAAAAGTAATAGTAGCTTTACCTGAAAAGGGTGTTAGCCGTTCTCGAGCAAAAGTAATTCGCAATAAAAAACGGCTTGGGCGGCGTTGTGGTGCTGGAAGTGTAACTGGTGCTGGATATGCAAAAGTTACTCAGAAACAGGCATGGATGATAAAGATTCGTTCTTTAAGGCGTAAGCTTCGTGAATTAAAAGCTAACAGAGTCATAACCGAAACAACCTATACCCAATATTATAGAATGGCCGGCAGTGGCAGGTTTGAATCAATCGCAGATTTAGAACGTAATTTAAAAGCAAACGAACAATGGAGGAAACGTTAAGTTGGCAAAAAGTAGCAATTACAGAGTTCAACCTAGGCGTAGACGTGAAGGTAAAACTGACTATAAAGCTCGCAAAGCAATGGTCATATCCAGAAGGAATAGACTTGTTGCACGCCCATCACTTCGTAACGTAACAGTACAAATAATAAGCGCTAAACCAACGGGTGATATAGTTCTTGCGGCAGCTAACAGCCGAGAACTAACCAAAAAGTATGGTTGGAAAGCAGCTACAGGAAATGTACCGTCTGCTTATCTAACTGGTTTGTTATGTGGCTTAAAGGCAAAAACTGTAGGAATAACTGATGCAATCCTTGATATAGGTATGGTTATTCCAACTAAAGGTGCAAAAGTCTTTGCTATATTACAAGGCGTTTTAGATGCAGGTATAGACGTTCCCCATAATGAAGAAAAAATGATTGAAGAACGTACCAAAGGCGAACATATTGCCAAATACGCAAAGAGTTTAGGTGTAGGATCTGAAGAATATACTGCAAAATTCTCAAAATACATTGCATGCCAATTGGCTCCAGAAAAACTTCCTGATCACTTCGATAAAGTCAAAGATGACATTTTAGGTGCTTTTAAAGAAGCCAAAGTAGTTGAACTATCAAAACCACAAAAGTCACCTTCTGCAGAAAAAAAACTTGAAGCAAAAGAACCCCAATCGAAAGCTCAAAAAGCCAAGAGTACTTCAGCTAAAGAAAAAGTTATTTCAAAAGATAAAACTGGAAAAGCGAAGGGAAAAGCACCAAATGAAAAAATTTCCGATAAAAATGTAGCCCCGAAAAAGAAGGCGACAAAGAAGGGTGAAAAGAAAGAATGAGTAGAAATCCAAGAGATAGAACTCGCGATAGCGAAAATCGTGCAGCACGTTTAGAACAGTGGGTTCCTAAAACACGGTTAGGTAAGCTTGTACAAGAAGGAAAAATCACTACAATCGAAGATGTATTTCTTAGTGGTATAAAGATTAGCGAATCACAAATAGTCGACTCTTTGCTTCCAGATTTGCAGGAAGAAGTAATAAATGTTAATTTAGTTCAAAAACAAACTGATGCAGGCGAGAAATCCCGTTTTAAAGCTATCGTAGCAGTTGGTAACAAAGATGGTTACATAGGTCTAGGTCAGGGGAAAGCCAGTCAAGTTCGTAATGCCATAGAGAAAGCAGCTGTAAATGCGCGACTTAATATTATCCCAGTTAAACGCGGTTGTGGAAGCTGGGAATGCGGTTGTGGACAACCTCACTCCGTTCCTTTCCAAGTCGAAGGTAAATGTGGTGGTGTCCGCGTGGAAATTGTTCCAGGCCCCAGAGGTTTAGGTCTTGTTTCCAGCGAAGTTGCTAAAGTTATCTTAGGTTTGGCAGGCGTAAAAGATCTCTGGATGCGGAGCTTCGGTTCAACTAGAACTGTTCCATCTTATGCGTTTGCTATATTTGATGGGCTACGGAAAACTTACAATTTGGTCACAACACTGGATTGGGTGAAATAGAGAAATGTCACAAAAAACTGAACAACTTAACTGCTTAATTGTTGTCCGAATACGTGGAACTATAAGTGCAATGAAGGAAGCACGTGAAACATTAGAATTACTACGATTGACTCACACTAATCACGCGGTACTGATTGATAATAGACCCGCATACAAAGGCATGCTTCAACGTGCTAGCAACTATGTTACATGGGGAGAGCCAACCAAAGAAACTGTTGCGTATATGCTTGAAAAAAGAGGACGCTTGGCCGGGTCCAAAAAAATTACACCTGACTATCTTCAAAAGGTAGGCTACAAGAGTTTTGAAGATTTAGCCGAAGCTATTGTAGACTGCAAAGCTGAATACAAAAAATTGCCTGACATTGAACCACGTTTTAAACTGCATCCCCCAAGCAAAGGGTACAAAGGTCTAACAAAAAAATCTTACAGAGCAGGCGGCGAAGCAGGTTACCGCGGCGAAGCCATTAATGACCTCGTTAAACGTATGATTTAAATTTCGACCTTTACTTTGCTTTTTTATTATACGCTTTTCTTTTAATCTCCTTTTGTTCTTTTTAAAAAATAAATTATGCTATGTTATATTTTCAGCATATTTTGTCTATTCTTGCTGCTTATTGTTTTAAATAATAAGCATTAAATACACTATAAGTAAACCTAAGTTTGGTGATTCTTTGGAAAAATGGGCCGATTATCTCATTTCAGCTGTTAAGACTAATTCTGATCAAAAAATAGTTGACTTCTTTGAAGTAAATTATGACTCGGGTAATATGGTCTGCCAAAAACAAATAATCTCGCGACGTGAAGTTATAGACAACATCAAAAAAGGTTTTACCTACTCTACAGTATTCAAAACCGCTACAGGCAAATGGCGTAAAGGCGATAAAGTGAACCTTATAATGATTGATGGTGAAAACTATTTGAGAACAAATAAAAAACCTGACCCACAAGACCAATTCGATAATCTTCCCGAGTTCTAATCGATGTTATAAACTTTTAACATTTGAATCGATGATTTTTTAATAATGTAAAAATGTTTTAAGAAATTCAGAATAATCCAGCATTTGAAATGAATAACACTGGATAATCGATAAAGCTTTTTAGTAAACTGTTAACTAATACATATCCTGTTTTTTTTGGACTTCATGTTTAATCTGACTTAGAAATTCTCAAAGTTTTCATTGTACATATTATGGCGAAAATAAAATGCCTAAAAGGCAATTAACTGTCTGCTAAAATATTTTTTAGTTCTTAATAGCTGAAAATATACTCATTTTTATCATAAAACAGTCACCTATTAGACAAGTATTTTCTAACCCTTTATGTGCGATATGTTTTATAATGTCATCAGAGAGATGCGTAGTTAAAACCAGAGGGGGAAATCATACGAGCGCTAGATGGAGAAGATCTAACAAGAAACGCAAATGGTTGGATTTCAAAGAACTAGAAAAACCTATGAAATCTCAGCATATGCAAAAAATAAAGACTCCCACACCGACTTTTCGCTCGCTCACCAGCTATGCTAAACGTAAATTTAAAGATCCAAAACCCCTAATAGATATCTTTCAAGATAACAAAAACATAACCATAGTTGCCGAGATAGCAGGGTTCAATAAGGAAACTTTTAAAATTAACGTTAAAGATCAAAAAATCACACTGTCGGCCAAATCAAAAGAGCGTAGATACTATAAAAGTTTAAATTTGCCGAAGGTAGTGATTCCAGACGAAACGCATACCAAATATAAGAACGGTGTGCTAGAGATAAAGCTTAAAAAGGCTGAATCAACATCAATAGGAAAAGCTGACCAACATGCCCCATAAACTAAGAAAAATCAGAAAATTCCGAGGCACCAGAACTGTAGGTTACGGAAGAATAGGTCAACATCGCGACAGCGGTAGCAAAGGTAACCGGAAAGTTGGACGCCATAAACATTTGTGGAGTAAAATCGTAACAACCGAACCTAACTACTTCGGTAAACATGGATTCACTTCTCCACAGAGCAAACACAGAGTTGAGAATACAATAAACCTACATAAACTCGACCAAATGGCAAAAACTAGTGAGATTAACCTTACAGAACTCGGCTACACAAAACTACTAGGCACAGGTAAAATTACTCGAGCATTGACAATTCAAGTTCCTTCAGCATCAAAAACTGCTGCTCAGAAAGTTCAAGAAGCAGGCGGAAAAGTAATAACTTCAACCTCCACAACTGAGGAGTAAACATACTAAATGGCCGGTAGATTCCTTAGTCTTTTTAAGCCTCTGGGTAGAGTTTTACCTGAAATAAAAAAGCCAACGCGTAAAGTTAGTTTTAACGAAAAAATCTTCTGGACTGCGTTGGTACTAGTAGTTTTCTTAGTTATGACTGAAATCCCTCTTTATGGGATAGACGCTGCCTCTCAAGACAGGTTCGGTGCTTTACGTGTTATCTTTGCTTCAAACCAAGGAACTCTAATGGAGCTTGGTATCGGACCCATTGTCACGGCTGGATTAATTCTGCAGTTACTTGCCGGATCTTCAATTATAAAGGCTGATTTGTCTAACCCTGAAGATAGGGGACTCTTTACTTCAGCAAGTAAAGTTTTCAGTATAATATTAACAGGTGTACAAGCCGGAGCATACATCCTTAGTGGTATGTACGGGTCTATAGATGGAATAACGATGCTTGTGATTTTACTACAATTACTGGCCGCAGGCATAGTCGTTTTATTGATGGATGAATTACTTCAAAAAGGCTGGGGTCTAGGTAGCGGTATAAGCTTGTTTATTATGGCTGGTGTTGCACAAACTATACTTTGGTCAACATTCTCGCCACAAACAGGTTTGTTCGTTGGTTCACTTTCAAATTATCTTAACGGTGGCCAATCACTTAGTGAATGGGCTGTGGGCTCAATTAACAGCTACTATCCTTCATTACTCGGTTTAATAGTAACTATAGTGGTTTTCCTAGTGATAATATACCTGCAAGGTGTACGCATTGAACTCCCTATGAGTTACGCAGGTTACAAAGGTTTCCGCAGCAGATACCCAATTAAACTGCTCTACGTTTCAAACTTACCTGTCATCTTCGCTTCTGCACTATTTGCAAACGTTTACTTCTTCAGTAACCTCCTATGGAGTCAAATGGGTATGCCAGCGCCAGGCACCAACTTATTCTTCCAGATTATAGGTGACTACAATGCTTCAACAGTTAACGGCTCAACTAGTGTTTATCCTGTAGGCGGTTTAGCCTATCTCGTAACTGCCCCTAATAACATACATAGTGTAATATCTAACCCACTGCAAGCCGCTGCCTATCTAGGAATCTTGGTGGCTTTCTGTGCTGTCTTCTCATTGATTTGGCTCGAAGTCGGTGGATTAGGTCCTAAAAAAGTTGCAAGACAACTAATGGATAGTGGAATGCAAATCCCTGGATATCGTCGTTCAGGTAAACCAATTGAAGCAATATTAAATCGCTACATCCCCGTCGTTACTGTACTCGGCGGTATAATTGTTGGACTAGTGGCTGGGCTCTCCGACTTCTTTGGAGCTTTCGGAACTGGAACAGGTATATTGCTGACTGTAGGCATCATCTACCAGTACTATGAGCTATTAATGCGTGAGCGCGCTGCTGAAATGTTCCCAGCATTTAGGCGGATTCTAGGCGAATAGCCTTCTTCTATATTTTCCTTTTTAATTATTTTTTAGCATTATCTAAAACATACTTTGATAATTTTTTATTTTTAGTACTGATTGGCTAACAGGAAGTGAAAATAGTTATTAACAAGAAACATGTAGGCATAGTCCACAGAGCGGTAAGAGGAAAACGTGATGTCTGAAGTATTTACATCGTTACCTACAGCAACATTGATAGTGATGGGTATATCAGCTGGAATTGCTTTTCTGAACTCTGGGATTAACAGATTTTTGATTAACTACTTTATAGGGTGGGAGCAATACCGGGTTATGCAAAAAGAAATGGCGGAGTACCGCTCTGAAACAATGGCTGCGGCGCGTGCTAACGATAAGAAACAGATGGAAAAACTCAAGAGAAAACAATCTCAGATTAATCATATGCAAGCAAAAATGATGAAACCACAAATGCTTCAGTTCGGTTTATCTTTTGTTTACCTTATTGTTTGGTTTTTGGTGTTGATACCTACTTTCCAGACAGCACCTTTGGCTTATATTCCTGGCATTGGAACAATGGCTAATGCTCATTATGTAGTTGATGGTGTTGCAGGTCCTCCGATAGTAAATGCTGTTACAGTTTACATTTGGTATCCAATTTGTGCGTTCTTCTTCAGTATGCTTTCATCACGCATTATAGGTATAATGCCTATAGAGAACTAGATCGATAATTTGGAGGTCTTCTGGTGGGCAGTCCTAAAAAAGAGATTATGTGCGCTGACAAAACAGTGGTTTGTATTTCTGGTATGGCTGGAACTGGTAAAAGTACTTTAGCCAAGAAGCTTGCCCGAAAATATAATCTCAAGTACTATTCTGGTGGAGATGCTCTTAAGGAGTTGGCAAAGCAGGAAGGTTATGATGTGTCTGTTAATGGTTGGTGGGAGACTCCAGTTGGCTTGAATTTTCTTAATAAACGTGTTAATGATCCTAAATTTGACATGGCTGTAGATGAGAAGTTGTTAGAGTATTCAAAACAGGGAGATGTCCTTTTAGACAGCTGGACAATGCCTTGGCTGGTTAAAGGCGGATTTAAAATTTGGTTGCAAGCGTCATTCACAAAAAGAGCTACCCGCGTTGCTGAAAGGGACGGAATATCTTTTCAGGAAGCCGTTAAAGTGCTTGAAGAAAAAGAAGCTCATACTAAAGCAATATACAAAGCTCTTTACGGTTTTGTTTTAGGTGAAGATTTAGCTCCATTCGATTTTATTTTAGATACTGACAACTTGAACGCAGACGAAGTTTTTGAGGTTCTTTGCCGCGTTATGGATAATATAGTTCTTTCAGCTTCAAGTTCTTAATTTTTGGATGTCCAATAGTAAACTCAAGTTATTAGTGAACTTAACTTTTTATTTTAAAAGTAACTTTGCATTTTTCCATTGACTCTTAGCTAAAGATAAATGTCCAGATGGACCTCCATACACTGAGTAGGCAACATAACACAGGTAGTTGCATTGAGTACAATTATGATATGTCTGCCGAAATTTTTTGAATTCTTCACTTTTCCACTTAGTAGGCAAATCAAATATTGAACCTACAAAATTTTGGTTATGGCATCCTGAAATTCTGCCTAAATGGTCAATGACTAAAAAGTAATTTAAAGCTTGACATTTCCAAGTTCTTTTTTCTTCTTCAAATAAACTTCTTATAACTTCAAATAATTTTTTAGTCATAAGTATTTTTTTGTTCTTCTTTTCCATTTCAATAAGTTGATTACACAAGTTTACCATTGCTTTCTTATCAGTTATTATGAATTCGTCATTTGCTTTACCTATTCGGAAAAGCTGATCACTGTCAACACAATTATCATATGAATAAAGACAAAACCAAACTGGTATTCCTCTGTTAGTAAAATAATTAGTTATATCAACAATTTCATATAGGTTCTTCTGTGAAATTGTGGGTGTAACACTTACTTTGACACCCTCTTTTTGAAGTATATCTACTGCGTTCATGGCATTTTTCCATGCTCCCTGAACATCTTTAATGCTATCGTTCTTCTTTTCATCTAAGCTATCGATTGAAATTGCAGCAAAATCTGCTTTTTTTAACACATCAACTTTTTTTGCTGCCATGCTGCCATTGTCGTATACAGTGGTTACAAATCGTTCTGAAGCGTATTCAATAATTTCACCAATATCTTTTCTCAGGAGGGGATTTCCACCTGAAATAACTAATTCTATTATTCCCATTTTTTCTAAAACGTCTAGACCCTTTTTTATTTCATCAGTTGAGAGTTCTTTCTCATCCTGTTCTTTCCATACATTACATCCAACGCATTTGTAATTGCATTTTCTTGTTATTAGCCACTGAGCATGATGTGGTTTGCCTGGAGTTAATGCGCGACGCGCTATTGATGCTGCCTTCTTTAAACCTGTGGTCAAACTTTTCGTCACTAGCCAGTCAATTGTATTTAGAAGTATTCAGGTTTGAACTATAAAAACCATCAGCTTTAGTGAATATATTTTATGGGCTAAGCCCCTCCGATTACTAAATATCCCTGTAAGTATGTTCTATTAAGTGAACTATTTCAGCTTTGAATATAAGACGCTAAATATTATACGTTTGATGTAGTAGGCGGTATCGTTAATATACGAAAAAGATTACTTCAATAACCGGAAATACGCTTTTAAGCAGCAACTAGTTGAGCGCCATGTACTGGAAGTTTTACTTTGGGCTACTAATACTTTAAAAGAGAACTTGCTAGATGGTGCCAACAAGAAAGTTTTAGACGTTGGTTGCGCCTACGGTTATACTTCACGTATTCTTTCTAAGTTAGGGTATGATGTTTTTGGTGTAGATGTTTCAGTTTGGGGTTTAAAACAGGCAAAACTTTCGATGAATAATGAGTTTCTGGCATGTGATGCTCAAGTATCAATGCCTTTTAAAGATGGGATATTTGATTTAGTTACTTGTTTTGATGTTTTAGAGCATTTACATAATCCTGAAAAGGCTCTGGTAAATATGTTTGAATCCTGTAAAAGTACCCTTATTTGTACAACACCAAATAAAAAGGTGGAAAAACCAATTCGTAAACTATTGGGCGATTATGATGAAACACACATTAATGTAAAAACATCATCAGATTGGTATAGATTTGTAAAACAACTTCTAGTTTATAATGATTTAAAAGTGGAATCTTTTTATGATTTGGCCGGAAAGTTAGCAGGCAAACTATTTTTTAAGTCTGTGAACCTTCCAACATATGGTTTGACTGTTAGAATAGCCGTAAGGAAGTAATGACTGTTGGTTGATGGGTTTATTGATGTAGTGTTGATTACTAAAAACAGTGAACGTTTACTCAGAGAATGCTTAAAGTCTATCTACAACAATATCCCAGTCAAAGAATTAATAATCGTTGATGGCTACTCAAAAGATAGAACTATTAAAATCCTCAAAGAATTCAAAGATAAATATAACAATGTAAAAATTTTATTTGATAATGGGAACCGTGCAACTGCACGGCAAAAGGGCATAAACAATGTAACTGCTGACTGGTTTATGTTTGTGGACAGTGATGTTGTTCTCTGCAGTGACTGGTATAAAAAAGCCCAAAAATACCTTCAAATGGATGTGGGCGCAGTTTGGGGAATTGAAGTCTGGTCAACAGTTTCAGACCCTAAAACTATGAGACTCTTTCTAACAACAACGCGAAAAATTTTTGACGTTCGTGGAGGCACACATGATACTCTAATTCGCACTGACGCAGTTAGAGACATAAAAATTCCAGTACATCTTCATGTTTTTGAAGATGCCTACATAAAAGATTGGATTACCAAAAAAGGCTATAGAGTTGTTGCCTGTTATACTCCTTTTTGTATCCATTATCGTCCACATGTAGTCTGGACTCTGCGCGGTAGTTTAAACTTGATTGCAGAGGCTTTAAGTATTGGTAGCGTGCGTTTGCTTAGTAAATTATTTTTAGCCTACGGTTTTTATACAGTATACTCTATTTATCGTTTACTTAATTTTAGATAGTTTCAAATTTGTTTTCCTTAGGCTTTATGTTTTTAAGTAAATAGCAGCACTTATGATTTAACTAATGATTAGAAGTGCACCTATGCAAGTTGATGTTGTAGTGTTGACTAAGAACAGTCAACACTTGCTTAATCAATGTTTAAACTCTGTCTACAAAAATGTTCCAGTAAAAAACCTAATTGTAATTGATGGATACTCAACAGATCACACACTTATGATTCTGGAGAAATTTAATAGGAAATATGGTAATGTAAAATTATTTCAGATTAAAGGTTCAAGGGCAAAGGCTCGAACCGAGGGTATAAAAAAAGTTACAACAGACTGGTTTATGTTCGTAGATAGCGATGTTTTACTCTGTAAAGATTGGTTCAAAAAAGTTCAATTAGATTTATCAGATACCGTGGGAGCTGTTTGGGGCAATAACGTGGATGTATTGCCAAACATAAAGAATAAACAGATTTTAAGATTCCAGCTTTTAGTAGCTAAACAATGTTTCAAGTTGCGTGGAGGAATGCATGACACTTTAATTCTCCATAAAGCGGTGGAGGGCATTCAGATACCTGAAGCATTACACGCTTATGAAGATGCCTACCTAATTCACTGGATTGAAAATCACGGGTATGAAGCTAAAGTGGGCAGTCAAATTTATTGTTTGCATTATAAACCTCCTGAAAACTGGAATATAAAAAATGGAATTTCTCAGGCAATTATCGAGTTGAGATGTGGATTGGTTTATTCTCACTTGTTTGAGTATATGCTTTTTTATCCTGTTTTCTTTTTGTATTGGGCTTTACAATTACCTCTTAATGGTTTCAGAAATAGATAACAGAAGCCCATTTTTTAACGCGATAGTACCATCCAAAGATGGTCAGATGATGGTCTCGGAAGCATCTCAGCTGTTCCATCCGACTTCACAAAAACGCGTTTCTCGGGGGTTTTTGTAAATTCGCCTATAACATCCGCATAAATTCGGTTACTGCAGAGTTTGTCGATAATTTTGTCAGCTGCTTCTACGTTAGCAGCCACAAGTAGGGCACCTGAACTTATGAGTTGTAGAGGGTCGATTTCGTAGAATCTGCAAATTTTTGCTGTTTCCGGTTCGACGTTAATTTTCTCCTCCATGACTCTAACACCTAACTCTGAGGCATCTGCCATTTCGTGAATTCCATTTAGGATTCCACCTTCTGTTGGGTCGTGCATTGCGTGAACGCCACCAGTTTTGTATGCAGTAAGAGCGTCTTTGACTACACTTATTTGATTATAGAATTTTTTTGCATCTTCGATTGCTGATTGCGCGAAGACTCTTTTTAATTGTTCTTCCCGGTCTGTGGCCAAGATTGCGGTGCCTTCTATGCCAGCGCTTTTAGTAAGTATTATTTTATCTCCAGGTTTTGCGTCGGCGGTAGTCACGTATTTCCCTTTTTCAGTTAAACCCATCATGCAACCTACTACAATTGGGTACGTCAACCCAGGTGTTGACTCGCAGTGTCCACCAACAATTGCTATACCTAATTCCTGAGCTGCTCTATGCATCTGTGAACTTATGGTTTCTACTACTTTGCTGTCTGATTTCTCTGGAAGCATTATACATGAAAAGAAGAACGATGGTTCCACCCCAAAGGTTGCAACGTCATTAGCGTTTATGTTTATAGCTTCCCAACCAATATGTTCTACAGCTCCTGTAATAGGGTCCATTGAAACAACAACATTTTTAGTTCCAAAATCAAGTACTGCGCCATCTATACCAGCAGATGGCCCCAATACAACTTCTTTTCTTGGGGTACCTAAATTTTTGAATACAACTTCTTTAAGAATATCTATAGGAATTTTTCCAGGAGGTAATTTCATACTTATCACTCCATTAATTCTGGCTTTTAAGTTGTGGGAATACACGAAATACTACGTACATAATTGGGACTGCTATAAGTAAACCCACACTCATTTGTACAATATTAAACGGAACTTCTACTAAGGCAACACCCACTGGGAAACCAAGTGCAGTTATTTCATAGATGAAGTACCCAAGAATCATTATTAATCCTCCAAAGATTATGGAAACAGAGGCACTTAAAGTGAAGCTTCGAGTTTTATTTAATAGTTTTTTATTCAGTAATCCAACAGTTAAACCCTCTAATGCTTTAATAACTAATGTTGCTGGAGCAAATACGGCACCCCCAGGATAAAGCAAATCTGCTATAGCAGCGCCTCCACCCGCAACCATCCCTGCGAAAGGACCTAAAACTAATGATGCAAGGTAAATTATTGTTTCACCTAAATTGAAGTAGCCAGTTGTTGCTGGAATTGGTATTGCTAACAGATAAGTTGCTACTGCTACCAGAGCTGCGAATACCGCGCCTGTTGCGAGAGTGACTGCAGTTCCGAATGTATTGTACCTTTTTTTCATAGATGTCCCTTATTTTTCAAGGGTAACTATTCGGTTACCTTTATAAAAACATCCTTTTAGTGAGAGACCTTTTCTTTAACTTAAATACTTTTATATTCGAGAGCAGAGTCATTGGCAGTTTCGTATCTTGCTTCCCTGCAATATGCCACCAAAAATAATTAGTAGTAACTGCCGTATCGTTTTTCAATAGGGAAAATTCTAAATGTTAGTTCCCGACAATATTTGCAGTTGAATGATTATGAGTGTAAAAGAAGACCCCATCAAAATGCACAAGGATGCCAATGCTTTAATGGAAAACGGTAAATTTGCTGAAGCAAGAAATCTTTTTGTCAAGGTTGCTGATCTTTATTATAAAGGCCAGAACTATTTTGGCTCAGCTGAAATGAATTATAAAGCAGGCGAATGTAGTCTAAACTTGAAAGAACATGAGAAAGCAGTAGAATACTTCACTAAATCCGCCGATATATCTCTTGCAAAAGGATATGAACGCTATGGCTTAAGTGCACTTGAGAATGTGCGAGAAAGCCAGAAAGCTTTGGGTAATGAAAAAGAAGTTGAAGAACTCAACAAGAAGATAGATGAAATTAACAAAAAACAGCAAGAAGCTGAAAGTGATTCTTCTTTCTCCGTATTCTCTTAAACCTTTAACAGTCTTCTTTTTTTTATATTTTTATAATCTCTTTCTTATTAAACAAAATTAATTTGGGACGTATTAACATTAGTCTTTTGAAGTTCAATTAATCTGTCTATTACTTTGTCTGCTACTTTTTGGTTTAAATTTAGCAGCTTAAGAAATATCTGATAGTATTTATTTACTTAAGTCATTCAAATCAATATGCTTAATAGGAAATATCATAGATGCTCAAGATAAAAAAAGAAGAATTTTACAACCGCCAGACATTATTAAAAGAACTTGGGTTAGTTGGCCAACAAAAACTTGCAAATGCAAGAATTGCAGTAGTTGGTGTAGGTGGACTTGGCTGTGTTTCATCACTTTATCTTTCTTTGGCAGGGGTTGGTTACATACGCTTAATCGACTATGACACTGTAAAAATTCACAATCTTCACCGCCAAATACTCTATACCTCTGGAGAACTTGGTCAGAATAAAGCAGAAGTAGCCGCAGAAAGGTTGAGGAAGCAGAATCCGTTCATAAAGATTGAGGCGGTTACAGATAAGGTAACTGAGGTTAATGTCAAAGGCCTATTAAGTGACGTTGACTGTGTGGTTGACGGCTTAGATAATCTTCTAACTCGTTACCTAGTAAATCATGCATGTGTAAAGATGCAGGTTCCCTACATTTTTGGGGCAGCTACCGGTCTAGAAGGTAACTTATCCGTTTTTTCTCCACCTGAAACTGGCTGCCTTGAATGTATTATGCCAAAAGAGCTAGTTAACATTCAAAAGAAAAGTGAATTTGGCATAATTGGTGCCACATCTGGTGTTATAGGAACTCTCCAAGCTTTGGAAACAATAAAGCTTCTAGCCGGAATTGGCAAATTGTTAAAGAATGAATTGATGGTTTACGATTTCAGAGACATGAACTTAACCGTTGTTAAAATCGCTAAAAATTCCAAATGTAACGTTTGTAGTGTCTAGCTATATTATTAAACTAAAACTAAAATAGTTAATTTCAACCCATAAAACTACTGATGCCACAACAACTTCTACTATAGAGAGAACTGCTCCAACTTTTAGGTAGCTTTTAAGACTTATATTTACACCCTTTCTTTTCATAATCTCAAGCCACATTAAAATTGCAAGTGAACCGAGTGGGAAGAAGTGTGGTCCTAAATTGTTGCCAATTATGTTTGAGAATACAAGACCCGTGAACATTTGGTTACTTAACACAATTGTGTTAGTTATCTGCTGAATTGACATTAAGCCCAGAATTGTCATTGGCCAATTGTTCATCAAGCTTGCACCAAATGTAACAATTAGGCTTGGTGAAATTATTCCAAATATAGATGGCATTGAGTTTGTTTCAACTAAAAGTGACGCCAACAAATCAGCTATTCCAGCATTAGTTAATCCTTGGACTACTAGGAAAATGCTCAACATGAACAACACTATATCCCAGTTTATCTCACTAGCCAAACCTTTGAGACCTTTACGTTTACTGTCTGCTCCGTAAATTTTGAGATTCATACAATAAACTATTAAAAGAAAAATTGCGCCAGAGCAGATTACTAAGGAAACAGGAATCCTATATAGTGAAGCAGTGACATAGCCTACGTCAATTGCAACTAATGTTGCCAAACTGATTTTCAGCATTCCTGTACCTATAGGTGTTGAATCTGTGTCTACATTATCGATTAAACTAATATCATACTTCTTAGGGATTTTTTTCCTAAAAAACATGTAGACAATTAAAATGCTGGTTGTTATTGTTGCTAAAGCTATTGGACCCATAAAAATGAAGTGATCTATGAAAGTGTATCCAAAGTAGTCTGCACTAAGGATGTTTATAGGGTTGCTGGTAATTAGAGGCATCGCAGCTGTATCAGCAATTAATCCTGCTGAAAAAAGGTATGCTAATTTACTTTTTCCGTCAAATTTTAGTCTATTAATTATTTCTAAAACAATCGGTGTTAAAATCAACACAGCACTATCGTTTGCGAAAAGAATACTGACGACCGTAGTTAAAATAGAAATATAGAAATAAAGTCTAATTCCGCTTCCATTTGCAAGTCGAACAACCTTTAGTGCAGCCCACTTGAAGAAGCCCATAGCATCTAAAATTACCGCAAACGCAACTATTCCTATGAAGGCCAATGATGCGTCCCAAATATTTGCAAATGCTTGTGCTGCCTGTCCTAAAGTGACTGTGCCTAGTACAAGTGAAGCTACTGCGCCAATCCCTGCTGCATAACCAAGCTTTATGCCTCTTGGACGTTTAATCATAAGAAATAGAGTTGTAGCAAAAATCACTATTGAAACTACAGAGATGTAATCCAAAGTGAGCCTCGCATGGATAAGCACGCGTATCTTTCAGATATAAAAACTAGCTTATAGAAAATATGGATAAATGGAGTTTAGAAGTACAAAATTAAATATTTAAAAAACAAAAAAAGAAAAGAGGTTTACTATTTCTTAAGTTTCTTTGGTCTCAGTGAACGAACAGTTGTTCCTGCACGCCACATTTCACTATTACCCATTGCTTTTAGCTCATCAGCAAGTTTCTGTTTGTAATCATCGCCTTTACTTTTTTCAAGAACGATATGTGTTTCTTCTCCAGCAGCTACAAGGTCGTATAGTGAATCAAATACTGGTTGAGTGGCACTACGGAAACGCTCTTTCCATCTAAGTGCACCAATACGTGCGGTTTCACTGCAATTGTTATACATCCAGTCCATCCCATTTTCGTCAACAAGGCGGATAAGACTTTGTGTGAGTTCTTCAACGGTTTCGTTAAACGCTTCACTTGGACTATGACCGTGTGCCCGAAGCGTATTATATTGTGCTTCTAAAATTCCTTCTAAGGCACCCATTAATGTTCCACGTTCACCTGTTAGGTCACTGTAGACTTCTTTTTCAAATGTAGTTGGAAACAGATAACCTGAGCCTATTGATATTCCAAGCGCTTTAGCACGGTCAAAAGCTTTGCCTGTTGCATCTTGGAAAACCGCAAAACTGCTGTTTATTCCGCTTCCATCAACGAAGTTACGACGAACACTTGTTCCTGAACCTTTAGGTGCAACCAGAATAACATCCACATTGTCCGGCGGGATTATGCCTGTTTGTTCCTTGTATACTATTGAGAATCCATGGCTAAAGTATAGTGCGTCTCCCTTCTTCAGAGTAGCTTTGATTCTTGGCCAAACTACTTTTTGTCCTGAATCTGTAAGAAGGAACATTTTAATTGTACCCATTTTGGCTGCTTCTTCAAGCGGGAAAAGATTTTCACCTGGAATCCATCCATCTGCGACTGCTTTATCCCAATCTTTTTTGAACATTCCCTCTTTTTCTTGTCCAATGATTACCTTTACACCGTTGTCTCTCATGTTAAGTGATTGAGCTTGACCTTGTATTCCATAACCAAGGGAGACGACAACTTCGTCTTTTAGGATTGTCTGGGCTTGTTCTATTGTAAATTCTTTTCGGGTGATGACGTCTTCTTGAACGCCACCGAAATCCATCTTTACCATTTTATATTTCCTCGTAATTCAATCTATTAGAATGGCATAATTAAGAATTATCCCTTAAAAAATATTCAGGTATTGTTATTTAATTCCTTTACCGCTTATCTTCTAGATATTAAGGATGTTCCTGAAATCTTTTTATAAAAGTTAATGTTCGTAGCCAAACCAAAAAGTATGTCAAAATCCTTTTTTCACCTAATAATATGCTATTAGTAGTTTCATCTAATTTAGGTGACGAACAACCAGAGTCATTGCTTTTTCCCATCAAATGTGCCGGTTCTTTTATAGAATTAATTATTACTGCACTAATCCCCATACCCAGAGATACAGCAATTATCATCTGAGGAATAGTCTCAAGCACTATATCAAGTGCAAATGTAAATGGGCTTATAATTAATAGAACCACACCTGCATGTAATAATTCAATACTCGCTGCAAATAATATCGCGGGAATAATCCCCAACATTTTCCCTTTATTCAACTTGTATACTAAACCCGCAATTAAACCAGCGAATATAGTTGCCAAAGAACAGGGAACACAAGTTGCTCCGCCAAGCAATAAACGATGTATTCCTCCGATTAACCCGACCGCGGTACCTACAACTGGACCACCGACAAGTCCAGCTACCATAGGCGCAAGATCTCTGATGTTGGTTATGGCCCCAGAGCTTTCGGGTGACCCAATGTATGTGCCAAAAATTGAGAACAAACCAAAAACGGTTACGAAAATAATATAATCCTTCATCATCGCCTTTTTAAAAATAACACGTTGAATCGTTGCTATTCGTGTAATAATTTCCATGAAAACAAATATGAATATTTCTGTGTGCGCAAAAAGCTCCAAGTATTCAGCTAAAAGTGCGTTGAAACCATTTGCTGTAGACATAAACTACCTCTTAATTTCAATACTATTGACTAGCTGCCATTTAAAAATTTAATATGTTATACTCTCTATATTTCCACTTCACTTCTGTAAAAAATTGATTTATTCCAGTAACTATGTATTACACTTCTTAAATTATATTTAATGCCAACATACGATTGTATGTTAGTAACAGAATAACAAATATAATGAAATTCAAAAATATTTAGTTGAGGAGGACTGCATAAATGGATTTGAATAATTTTACAATAAAAGCACAGGAAGCTATTCAAAAAGCTGCTGAAATTGCCACAGCCAAACAGAACCAATCTATCGATCCCTCACACATGTTAAAGGGAATATTGGTGGTTGATGAAAATGTGGTTCCTTATCTACTGCGAAAACTAAACGTTAACTTTGAATCCTTTTCAACATCACTTGACCGAATAATAGATTCTTTACCTAAGGTTAGTGGTGGACAACAGTATTTTTCATCTAATTCTAATCGTGTTCTGCAGAAATCGTTGGAAATAGCTTCTAAATTTAAGGATCAATTCATTTCTATCGAACATCTGTTACTGGGAATTTTAGCAATAGGCGATGCTACTTCAAGATTGCTTACAAGCAATGGTGTTACTGAAAAAGATCTAACGATAGCTATCAAGCAATTAAGGAAAGGCTCTACCGTAAATTCTCAAACTGCCGAAGAAACTTATAATGCCCTAAATAAATACGCATTAAACTTGAACGATAGGGCAAGAATGGGCAAACTTGATCCTGTAATAGGCAGAGACGAGGAAATCCGTAGAGTTCTCCAAATTTTATCTCGTAGGACAAAAAATAATCCAATTCTAATCGGCGAACCGGGTGTGGGAAAAACTGCAATCGCAGAGGGTATAGCTTATCGCATAATCAATGGGGATGTGCCTGATAATCTTAAGTCAAAACAAATCTTTTCACTAGACATGGGTTCCCTTATAGCAGGAGCAAAATATAAAGGCGAATTCGAAGAGCGCCTAAAAAGTGTAGTGAAGGAAGTTATCTCAGCTGAAGGCGAAATAGTACTGTTCATAGACGAAATACATACCCTCGTAGGAGCGGGAGGTGGTGAAGGTGCAATGGATGCGGCTAACATCCTAAAACCTGCGTTAGCTAAAGGTGATTTACGTGCAATAGGCGCTACGACTCTAAATGAATACCAGAAATATTTTGAAAAAGACAAAGCTCTTGAACGAAGGTTCCAGCCCGTTATGGTGAATGAACCTTCAACTTTGGATGCAATTTCAATTCTTCGAGGATTAAAAGAGCGTTACGAAGTATATCACCATGTAAGAATCACAGATGAAGCAATAATAGCGGCAGTTGAGCTCTCTCAGAAATATATCTCCGATCGTTTTCTACCAGATAAGGCAATTGATTTAATCGACGAGGCAGCGGCTAAACTTCGACTTGAAATTAATTCTGAACCTGAAGACTTAGAAAAAATAGATCGAAAGATACGCCAATTAGAAATAGAACGTGAAGCAATCAAACGTGAAAAAGATGAAAGCAAACTTAAAGCACTCAACCAAGAAATTTCTAACCTAACTGAAGAACGCAATCAGATGCGCGCCAAATGGCACGCTGAAAAAGATTTGGTTGAAAAAATTCAGATTAAAAAGAACGAAATTGAGCAACTGAAGTTTGAACAAGATGTAGCAAATAGAGAAGGTGAACTAGGGAAAGTAGCTGAAATTCGCTATGGCAAAATTCCTGAAGCAGAAAAAACTATCGAAACTCTAAAGCATAAACTCTTAGAGCTGCAGAAAGAATCTGCAATGGTTAATGAGCAAGTTGATGCTGAACAAATAGCTGAAGTAGTATCCCGCTGGACTGGGATACCCGTTAGTCGAATGTTACAAAGCGAGAAGCAAAAGTTGCTCAACATTGAAACAGAATTGCATAAACGAGTTATAGGGCAAGACGAGGCAATCAGTGCAGTATCAGATGCCATTAGACGGAACCGTGCGGGTTTACAGGATCCCAAGCGTCCTATAGGTTCTTTCATCTTTTTGGGTACAACTGGTGTTGGAAAAACAGAATTAGCAAAGGCTCTGGCTGAATACTTATTTAACAACGAAAACAACATGGTGAGAATTGATATGTCTGAATATCAGGAGCGCCATTCTGTTTCAAGACTGGTCGGTGCACCTCCAGGTTATGTTGGTTACGAGGAAAGTGGACAACTAACTGAGTCCATTAGAAGAAAACCCTACTCGGTTGTACTTCTGGACGAAATTGAAAAAGCTCATCCAGACGTTTTCAACATATTGCTTCAAGTACTAGATGATGGTAGGCTTACAGATAACAAGGGTCGAACGGTAGACTTCAAAAATACAATAATAATAATGACTTCCAACATCGGCTCACATATAATTCAAGAAAACCTAGAGAAAGTAACTGACAAAAACCGTGGAGAAATATTGGAGCGAACAAAAACTCAGGTCTTCGAATTACTTAAGAAAACAATTAAACCAGAATTCCTAAACCGTATTGACGAGATAATAATGTTCCAACCTTTAACACAGCCAGAAATACACAAAATAGTGAAGCTTCAATTAAATAACATTCAGAATACTCTATCAAAAAGCAATATAAGCCTCACAGTCACAGAAAAAGCTGTAGCTTTGATTGCTCGTATCGGTTTTGACCCTCAATTCGGAGCTAGACCAATAAAACGTGTAATACAAAAGAAACTGCTAAATGACTTATCAAAAATGATTTTAGAAGAAAAAGTTAGTAAAGACTCAGTTATTATCGTAGATGAAATTAACGGTGAATTAACGTTTAAAAATGAATGAGCACTTCCACTAAAACCTCTTTTTTAATCTATTTTTTTTGAGTTATCAATAGATATTAGGGAAAATTACATAAACACTGTAAATTAGTACTTCTTAAACATGATCGATAAATTTACTGTAGATCTAATTGCTCCTTGTGGTATTAACTGTGGAATATGTAAAAGTTATCTTGCCTATTCACGGGGTGTACCATACAAGAAAGGTGAAGTATCCCATTGTTCAAGTTGTTTGATTCGAAACAAAAATTGTGCATTTATTAGAAAAAATTGTGAAAAACTCAGGAAAAAACAAATTCGCTTCTGTTACGAATGTTCAGACATGCCCTGCGAACAATTAGCTAAAATAGATCAATATTACCAAACACGATATGGTATGAGTATGGTTGAAAACCAGAAAATGATTCGAGAAAAAGGCACGACTGAATTCCTTAAACATCAAGCTGAAAAGTACATGTGTCCCAGCTGCGGTGATGTAGTTTCAGTCCACGATGGAAAATGTTATGCTTGTGGTTATCAAGGAGAAAATCCAACGAAAAGAATTAGCAAGTCGCAATTGAATCAGCGCCGTTGGAAGCCCAACCGAAAATAGAATGATCCTAAGATACTAAATTAATTTATAAAAGAAGAAGAGCGAAAGTATAAACTGGTTAAATTCCCATTAACTTTAGTAAAATAGCTTTCGCTGAGTACAGCCTATTTTTTGCCTGTTCATAGATTAACGCCTTTGGGTTTTCTATGACCTCTCCACTTATCTCGTAACCTCTGTGAATAGGCATATCATGCATAATATAGGCGTCGCTGTCTTCGAGAAGTCGAGAATTAACTTGGTATGGCATCATGAGTTTAATCCGCTTCTCTTTTTCCACGGCAAACTTTTTGTCAGTGAAAAATTCCATGTCAATCCATGTGTCAGTATAGACAAAATCTGCCTCAGCGACTGCTTTCTTAACTTCTATAGTTGACTCCCATAATCCTGTTTTTTTAGCTTTAGATAGTAATTCTTCATCTCTTGCCGCTTCGTTAAAAATTGGTGTTACCGTGGTCAGTTTAATGCCTGTTTTTGTGCAGCATTCAATCAATGAGTTAGTTACGTTATTATGTACGCCGATGTAGACAAGTTTTGTGCCTTCAAGTTTTCCTTTTTTTTCTTTTATAGTTATCAAATCTGCTAATGCTTGGCTAGGGTGATATTTTTCGTCGCATCCGTTAATAACTGGTACTTGGGATGCAGCTGCCATTCTTATTAAGTCAGCATTATATAATAACCGCGCCATAATACAATCAACGTTACGTGAAAGATACTTTATTTCGTCACCTATGTCAGCTAAGGCAAAATTCGTGGTTCGCCAATCAATAAATAGAGCATGACCTCCAAGCTGGGTCATAGCAACCTCAAAAGAAACCCTAGTTCGAGTCGAAGTTTTTTGGAAAATTAACGCAGCAGATTTACCCCTTAATGTTTCAAAATACTTTTCAGGGTTAGCCTTAACTTCTATGCCTAAATTCACTAACCTGTTAAGTTCCCCGCCAGATAATTCTTTGAAATTAATTAAATGCATATTGTCTGCCTTCAAATACGCTTGAACCAATAATGGAATAATAAGCTTTATGCAAAACCTTTTTCCAGTATATCCACGCACCACATAAGAGGAACACAACATGATTCTATTGGTAGCATCAAATAAGGACACTGCAAGTCTAAATATTAAAGAGCAAATTCTTAAGAACTATGTTTTCCAAAAAACCGACAAAGTTTTTCAAGAAAATCCGATTTATACAGCAAATGTAAACCAAAAACAAGTTAACTTAATAACTCTAGAAGAAGACGCAGTAAAAGCCCAAATGCTGCCTGAAAATTTTCCCGAAGCTCAATTAATAATATTCATCTCAAAACATAGTAGTCAAAGCGGAAAACCTACTTTATCAGTTCATACACCCGGCAACTTTGCAGACGCAGATTTAGGCGGACTTCCAAAAGCTGTTTCTGTTGCACCTGCGTTTGCTATGCAAACTGCTCTGCAGTCTTTATTATATCATAAAGAACATTCTGGACTTGACTACGAAGTATCCTATGAATGTACTCATCACGGACCTAGTCTGAATGTTCCAACTATGTTTGTGGAATTAGGCAGCTTACCTCAACAATGGGTGGATTCTAGAGCAGCCAAAGCTGTAGCTGATAGTGCCATGGCAGCGATCTATAGGTTTTCATGTTCTACTTCTAATTCAGCTGTTTTAGGCATCGGAGGAACTCACTATAACCAACAATTCACAATTATGTCTATAGTTGGTGCGGCAGCTTTCGGTCATATCATACCCAAATATGCTATTCCAATGGCGGATTCTGATATGATAAAGCAATGCGTAGAAAAAACATTTGAAAAGGTGCCTCTAGCTATTCTCGATTGGAAAGGAATTAAAAGTGAAGATAAACCATCATTAATCTCAGCTTTAGAAGCTATAGGTTTACCATATAAAAAAGTATAACTTACAACAAAACCAATAATATTTGGTAAAGTTTAAAAGCTTGGCTACAGTAGCCTTTAAACCAAAAAGTTACAGCAATGTTTATTATTACTAATTGAAATCTTGAGTGTGCGATAAATATGGGCGTAAAATCTTGGCTAACACAAGCAGCTAGAGCATTGAAGCTAGCTTCCAAACCGGATCGCGAAGAATTATGGCTCTCCATAAAAATTAGTTTCTTAGGAATAGGTGCGATCGGCTTAATCGGTTTTGTAATCAAGATTATATCCTTTGCCCTAACCAATATAGCATAATGAAATTAGAAGGAAAACCTATGGATAATAATGAAGAGCTATCACGAATAAAGATATTTGCCGTGAAAACTACCACGGGTCAAGAACGCAATGTGGCACGGTTACTTGCCTCAAAAATTGAAATTTCACATATACCAATAAAAGCTCTTCTCGTACCCGATACCTTAAAAGGTTACGTTTTCATTGAAGCGGATGGACCACACTTAGTGGAAGAAGCCATTTCAGGGGTAAGACATGTCCGTTCTAGAATTCCTGGACTCATCGGTTTTAATGAGATTGAACGCTATATCGTCCGCAAACCTGTTATGGAAGACCTAGACGAGGACGATGTCGTAGAAATTACCGGTGGACCATTCAAAGGTATGCGAGCAAAAATTACGCGGCTCGATAAATCTAAAGGTGAAGTAACACTTGAGTTGCTTGAAGCAACATTTACTTTGCCCATCACAGTACATTCAGACTATGTAAAACTAGTAGAGAAAGCAAAAGCATAAGGTGAAACAAAATGACAGAAAAAAAAGTTGTAGAAGCGATTGTTAACGGCGGTCAAGCCAATGCCGGTCCACCATTAGGTCCAGCTCTTGGACCATTGGGCGTTAACATAGTGGCTATTGTAAACAAAATAAACGAAGTGACAAAAGAGTATGCTGGAATGAAAGTTCCAGTAAAAATTAGTGTTAACACTGAAGATAAAACCTTCGAAGTAACTGTTGGTACCCCCACTTCATCAGCACTTATAGTTGCAGAATTAAAAGTGGAGAAAGGTTCGGGTACACCTAACACCGTAAAAGTTGGCGACCTTTCAATGGAGCAAATAGTTCGTATAGCAAAAATTAAAGCTCCTCAATTGCTTGCTTCAAATATGAAAGACGCGACTAAAGAAGTGCTCGGAACCTGCGTAAGTTTAGGTGTTACTGTTGAAGGCAAAGACCCGCGAGAAGTCCAGAAAGAAATAGATGCTGGCTCATACGAAACCTTATTTGGTAACTGCTGATGTTAAGCGAATATTTTTATAATGGGGTTCTTATCCCCTATTGGCACGAGGCTTAAAAATGCCCCTAGACAACAAGACACTATCTGAAGTAATAAAACAGGCAAAATCTAAGGCTGGAGAAAAGAAGTTTAACCAGACTATAGACCTGATTCTTGATATAATAGAGATTGATATGAAATCACCGGAAGGTAGAATCCAAGAGGTAGTTGAACTTCCTCATGACACAGGGAAACCTAACAAAATCTGTGTTATCGCGTCAGGTGAATTCGCATTAAAAGCGAAAAACGCTAACGCTGATTATGTTTTAGAACGTGCAGATTTAGAATCTCTAAACGGTAAAAAGAAGGAACTACGCAAAATTGCGAACACCAATGATATCTTCATTTCTGAAGCTCCTTTGATGCCCCTTGTCGGTAAAATTTTGGGTCCAGTTTTGGGTCCAAGAGGTAAAATGCCAATTCCAGTTCCGCCAAATGCAGATATAGGTGCTTTAATTAACAAACATCGCAAAACCGTTGTTGTACGTATGCGTAACCAACCTATTATTCAAGTTCCTGTCGGCTCACAACAGATGACAGACGAAGAGATTGCAGAAAACATAATGACTGTTCTTCGTGTTCTTGACGGAAAACTTAAGCGTGGTCTAAAGAACGTAAAATATGTTTTTGTCAAGACAAGTATGGGTGAGCCAGTAAAAATTAAACCATAAACGAGAGAATTATAATGCCGTCCCAACAAGTATTAGAAGAAAAATCAAGCGAGATAGCAACAATCAAAGATATCTTGAAAGAATACAAATCAATCGGTATCGCCAGTCTTAAGAAGGTTCGTGCTTCCCAACTTCAAGAACTGAAAAAAAGTATGACTGGAAAAGTCTATTTGCGGGTCTTAAAGAACACATTAATTAAATTAGCAATAGAAGAAATGAATCAAGCCGAACTCAAAAAGCTTGAGGCATACTTGGAAGGCTCAAACGTTTTTCTGTTTACAGATTTAAATCCCTTCAAACTCGCTCTTCTCCTAGAAAGAGGTAAAGTAAAAACAACCGCTAAATCCGGAGATATAGCAGCAGA
>JAAZBP010000171.1 GCA_012513715.1 Thermoproteota archaeon
AATACAATACTTTCCTTGATTGATGACTTGGCTAATCTGATTGAGTCATCTCTTGAATCCCACTGGAAGAGTTTCTCGAATTTTCCTTCTTCAGTTATTTCTGAAAGTTCAGTTATTCTTCTAACTACTTTTTCGCGGAATTTGGTTCTGTTTAGCTGTGCAACTGCATTCATCATTGGAATTAACATGGGCGGTATGTTCATCGGTTTTGTTAAGAGTCTTTTTTCTACTGCTTCCACGTTTTCTGCGTGAATTGTACACATGCCGCCGTGGCCAACAGATATGCTTTGGAAAAGAGTGTATGCTTCTTCTCCGCGGATTTCTCCTACTATAATGAAGTCTGGTCTTTGTCTAAGTGAAGATTTTAGTAAATCAAAAAGTGTAACTTCCTGCATGCCTTCTTGGGTTGAAGGTCGTGTAATCATCGGAATCCAGTTTTCATGTAGCCTTAGCTCTCGTACTTCTTCGATTGTGACAACCTTCATTTCAGGAGGAATAAAAGTGCATATGGCATTTAGTAATCCTGTTTTTCCTGCCGCAGTCGCTCCTGAAGCGATTATTGAACGTTTATTTTCAACTAGTATCCACAGGTAAGCTGCAACTAAAGTTGTTAATGTACCCAAATTTATTAAATCAATTATGGTGAATGGGTTTGCTCTTACTTTTCTTATAGTGAAGGTTCCGCCTCTTTTTGAAACCTCTTCAAGTGTAACATGTATTCTGTAGCCTTCTGGAAGTGCACCTTCAAGAATTGGGTTAGAAATTGAAACTTGGCGACCTGACCTGTAAGCTAAACGTGTTATGAACGCGTTTAGGTCTTCTCTTAATTTAAAAGACACATTAGTCTGTAAAGACTCATAATTACGGTGCCAAACATAAATTGGGATATTTATACCATTACAGCTTATGTCCTCAATGTTTTGGTCTTTAACTAAAACATCAACCAGTCCGTAACCCAAAAAGTCGCGTCTTATATAATAACAGAATTTATCAATAGTTTTTGAGTCAATACTCAACTTGAAACGTTTAATCATCTTTCTAACGTTAGTATACAAGTAGTCCTGTATTGCCTTCTCACTTTTTATTGTAGCTAAAGAAAGATGTGTTTCTTCTTTAAGCATGTCTTTTAGTTTCTCAAGAGTATCTTTTTCACGATCATTCATTGTTGGTTCAATAACTCTGTAAAGCAGTCGACCAGTTTCTTTTTCAAGTTGAATGCCTACGTTTCCAAACGGCGGGCTAACTGAATAGAAATCTTTAAACTGAGTACTAACTTCAGCTTTTGTTTCTGTTTTGCCAAATTTATTTTCAGGTTGAGGCTCAGTTTTTTTGTTTTGTTCTGCTGCTTTTTTATTTTCTTGTTTTTGTGGGTTCACGTCTTTATTTTTCAAGTTTTATGGAGCCTCCTGAGTTACTGTTTTCTGCCCTACTGTTGTCCCTACTGAAACAAGAATTACAAACGTCTCTGTCTCACTATTGGTTGACTGTAATTTTATTCTGTATTCGCCATTTACGTCCAATTGTACCCATGCAGGATTAGCTATCGGCTGGTTTGTATCAGCATTCAGCAAGGTTATGTTTGTTCCATTAACATGTATGGATGCATACATGAATGATGCTGAAACTCCCGTGGCTGAGGTAGCTTTAATTGTGTATTCCTGAAATTCGCCGTAAGCTACAGTATTTCCGCCTGATTCATATGTAGTTTGAAGTTCTATCCAGTCAACATTCATAGTGAATTGGTCAGAAGTGTATTTTGTAGCAACAATTTTCACTTTCCACGTGCCTGAAGAATCACTAAACCTATCAAAATTAGACTCTACAGTTTGAGACTGCAGATTACTCTGTTCAGCTATAGATAAAAATGAAGAATATCCATCTCCACTAGTTACATAGGTATTCTGGTTATAGTCATAGAATTGAATAGTAATCACGACATCGTCTGCATCAAAAGAGGTCTCAACACTCCATAATATTGAGCGCCAAACTTCTGTATTTGAGGAGCCTGTAAACTCAACCTCACAACTATACCTATCCGCATCGTCTGTTTGTACTAATAACGCTGCATCAATACTCCAAGAATTCGAGGTTATATCCAATATTGTTGTATCCTTAAAATTAACGGTAAAGGTTGAAGTTGGTGTTACGGAAATATTATTCCAACCTGTGATTAAAGTTCTAGAGTTTGTTATTCCACCTTCCATCCACTCTATGGATAAATTTTCGGACCCAGACTGTTCTGCTAAGTAAATAGCTAATCTAGTGTTATCCATAGTGGTGTCGACGTTTGTCCATTGCCCCTCAACATTTAGCTGATTTTCTGTTGTGGAAATGGTTGCATAAATACAGTAATTAAGAGTGCCGGGGTTGGTTACGGTTATGCCATCAGGCTCAGCGTAACTGTCGCTAGTACTTATTCCCACTCCATCAGTGCTGGAATAATAAATATCAATAAATGAACTATCAGACACTATTGTCAGCCAATAATTAGTATTGCTACTAATTATTGTTGGATGTCCTGTAAAAATGAGTGTTTTCCACTCAGTATTATCTTTGGCTATTGGTGTTGAGTCACTTGTGGCGAGGACTGTTCCATCTTCATTGTAGATTACTGCCTTGGCGTATTCTTTCCCTGAACTACTGCCGCCTAAAAATTTTATATTCTCTATTATTCCTGAAAGATTTGAAGAATTAAACATACTTCCTTTAACTTCGTCTGCAGTAACTTTTCTACTACCTTGAGTAACATTCTCATTGTTACCAAATTGATGTGGCACTTGGCTTTCTTCTTCTGCAAATGTTGCATATACTCCGTCTGGGCCAGATTGCATTCCAGCAAAATTAGTCACTGTACCACTGTATGTTGTGTAAGATGTTATGTATCTGGTTATGCTAGTTTCAATTCCCGTAGCATGTGACTCAAAAGCTATTTGATTATTATCAGTTACCGATAAAGCAGCGTATGTTTGTTCTGGGTTAGTGCTGCTTTCATAGGGGGTTGTCCACTGTGAAGGCGAATATTTCTGTATCGCATTAGTGCCTGTAATTGTAACTTGCCCTTGCCCACCCGTTCCAGTAGGCTGAGGCTTTATTGTAACAGATGCTGAAGCTGATACACCATTAGGGTTTAAGGCAGCTGTGAATATCACGGTTTTGTCTTCTGTTGCCCCAATTATCGTAGCATATGTCCAACTGAAAAATGTGCTGCTACCTGGAGCAAGCGAATCAATAGTTAAAGTTGCAGGAGCCGAAACCTCTTGAGTCAGATTCGGAGGCTCAACCGTTAAATCTAAACTTATGTTGTTTGCGACTACATCATCTTCGTTGATGTTTGTTACGGTTACAAACAAAGTAATGTTGTTTCCCTGATAAACAGTTGCAGGTACAGCTATCAGAGACAACGCCAAATCAGCCTGGCTTGCCGGGTAAAGCGTGAAAAAATAAATGTTTCCTTCTTTTGTTACAAGCTGCACCAAATACTCATGATTTGTAGGAGTGATCATAAAGGTGGAATTGAATATGCCTTCTTGACCCGAATTAAATGTTCGATTTTCGCCAATTGGAACTGGTATGTTAGCGCTGAAAAACTGTTGCCCTTCAGGCGAAATCGACTGATCAAATATACCTATCCACTCTATAACCGACTGGACACTGCCCGTATTTTTGACTGTTACATCCAAATAGTTGCTGCTAGTAACATGAGCGCCAAGAATAGTTAACTCTTCGTTAGCTCTTCTCCAGTCTGCCTGATTCATCTCGTCAGTAACCCTATTATAATTATTCATAGTCAACAGAGCAATCTGGTAGAAGACAAAACCAGACAAAATAATCAAAATAACAAATACAGCTCCAACAACAGAGCCTACACCCCTCTTTGAACGCCTAAACTTGGAAAAGAACAGTGTTTCTCCCTCCCCTCTCACTAACAACAAGAATCCTAAGTACGTCGCCAGAAGAAAACGTTATTTGCGAATTAAACTCTACAGTGACAAGTTCCCCACTCCCGATTGTTTGACCCTTGCCCCTCAAAAAATCGTTTACCGCGGCACCGTTAACATAAACAGCGTCTATAGTCAGGTCTGTTTTGCCAAAATTAAGAACCGTCACATTAAAATGTAAATCGTTATTCCAGACCCTGATAACCTCAAATCTCTCCTGAGCCAACTCACTATAAACTTGGGTCTGCTGATTCAACTCGCTACTCGACACTGAAATCGCGTTAAGACTATAAGCGTAAACAGCGACACCTGCAATAGTAACAATCAAAATAATAATTAGGCTACCTATAATCTCGGATACTCCTCTTTTGCATTGCAGGAATTTTTTCAACAATTCACCTTCACTATCAGTTTATTGCTAAAAAATAAAAAATGGTGATAAAGCCTTCAGTAGTTATATTAGGTATCTATTTGATCATTGTCAGAGTATTGGTTAAGTTATTTTGTTAGTGTTTGACTTACAGTTGTACCATCAGTACAAACAATTTTAACTAAATCTCCAGCTTTAACCTTAAAGTCCGTAAGAGTTATGTCGGTTAAGCCTGTTTCGAGTGTTGTATCTATGGCTGTTAAAGTCTCATAATAAGTTCCATCATTGTATAAAAGTACATCATTGATGTATAAGGTGTCTATGGTCAGTCCTGTTGTGCCATGGTTTCTAATATAAAGTATGCCATCATTCCCATCGTTAGTAAATGACTCGATTGTTATTATTCCTGATGCGGGTGGGTTTGTTTGTACTCCGCCGATCCATCCCATAACGTATGCGTATACTACTACGCCTGCTGCGACTGCTATAAGCATAAGAATTAGGGCTGCTATTATTGCTGAGAAGGCCTTCTTGTTTTTCATTAAACTTTTAATTCTCATTTTTATCTCCCTTTTTTATAGATGTATATAGGGGTGTGCATAATTTTAAATCTAGTTAGCGCCTTTTTAGTCTCATGGATGCCTGTGAGG
>JAAZBP010000172.1 GCA_012513715.1 Thermoproteota archaeon
GTTGTTGTGATTGTTGTTGCAGTAGTTTTAAAGAAAAAGAAACTCAGGATAAAAATATCCCAGTCCCATAAATAAAGTATCCAAACATTTTAACATCTAATCAAAATTTTTTATTATCAATCAGTGTTTAGACAAAAAGGTTTAGATGAAGTTTTTTAAGTCAAAAACTGAAAGCAGAATTGAAAAAGATGAAAAAAATGCTCATATTCTGTTTACTACGTTTTCACTGTACTTTTTTAGGGTAGCAGTAAATTCCTGAATTATTTCTGGAGCATAAGGTTTGAGTGTCTGGAATCGCTTATCTAGAGTATCATCTGGAATGAACTGCTGCAGGGCATGCCTTTTTGATCCCTTTGTAATTTCTCCAATTGCTTCTATGTCTTTTGCTGTAACAAATTCTGGAACTATTGTAGTTCGAAACTCGTAGTCTATATTGCTATTCTTTAGTAAGTCTATTGAACGTGATATTTCAGATGTATCGTTAGCACCTAAAAGCTTGTATTTTTCTAGGCTGGTCTTGACGTCCATAGCAACATAATCCACATAGTCTAAGCATTCTTGTAGAGTATCTGGAAAGCATCCATTAGTATCTAGTTTTACGTAGAACCCTGCATCTTTGAGTTTAGCTAAAAACCTCGGCAGTTCCTTATGCATGCATGGTTCCCCGCCCGTAACTACTACTGCGTCTATGTATTTTTTACGTTTTTTCAATATAGCTAATGCTGCGCCTTCCTGTAGAAAAGGAGGCTTTGGAGCCGTGGCTATTTGCCAGTTATGACAAAATGGGCATCGGAGATTGCAGCCGGGAGTGAACAGCACTGACGCTACTTTGTCTGGGTAATCAACTAAACTGGTTTTTTGTAAGCCGCTAAACTTCATCTTTGAAAGTACACCTTTAAACTACTAGGGGTGCAGATGCCAAGACAGATGACCGGTCAAAGGTTTTTCGTATACTGAATTCAGATTGTTTTCCATCGTTCCATTGGTCTACTGGGCGAAGGTATCCGACTACGCGAGAGTATACTTCGCTTTTAGCGTTGCAGACTGGGCAGGTTTTGTGTTCTCCGCTTGTGTAACCATGTGTTGGGCAAATGCTGAAGGTAGGTGTCAACGTAAAGTAAGGTAACTTTGAGTTCCAGGATACTTTCTTTATAAGTTCAGCTGCAGCTTTCCAGGAATGTAGGCGTTCACCTAGGAATATGTGAAATACTGTGCCTCCAGTGTATAGCGGCTGCAGGGTCTCCTGGTGCTCTAATGCTTCAAATAGGTCGCCTGTGAAGTCAACAGGTAACTGTGAAGAGTTTGTGTAGAATGGTTCAGCACGGTCTGGAGCTAAATGTTTCTGGTTAGCAAATATTATGTCGCGGTAACGTTTCTTGTCTAGTCTAGCTAACCGGTAGGCTGTTCCCTCTGCTGGGGTAGCTTCAAGGTTGTAGATGCTGCCTGTTTCCTCTTGGTAATCTGCTAAACGTTTACGCATGAAGGTAAGCAGTTTAACAGCGAATGCTTGTCCATCACGTGACGCAATATTTTGTCCAAGCAAATTCAACACAGCTTCGTTAACACCAACTAAGCCGATGGTTGAAAAGTGGTTCTTCCAGTATCTATCGTAACTTTCCTTTACATGCCGTAAGTATCGTCTTGAATATGGATAAAGTCCCTTCTCAGTGAAGCCTTCAAGTACTTTTCGTTTAATCTCAAGACTGGCTTTAGCTGTCTCCATTAAACCTTCTAGGCGTTCAAAGAAGTCATCCTCATTTGTTGCTAAGTAGCCAATCCGGGGTAGGTTAAGTGTGACTACACCAATGCTTCCAGTTAAGGGGTTAGCACCAAAGAAGCCTCCTCCACGTTTACGTAACTCACGATTGTCAATGCGCAGTCTGCAACACATGCTTCGCACGTCTTCAGGTTTCATGTCGCTATTGACAAAGTTGGAGAAGTAGGGAACACCATACTTGGCGGTAACTTCAAAAATCGCCTGTGAAACCGGTGAATCCCAATCGAAATCTTTAGTTATATTATAGGTTGGGATTGGGAAAGTGAAGACACGCCCTTTTGAGTCTCCTTGTTGAAGAACCCTCGCAAAAGCTGTATTGAACATATCCATCTCTTTAGTCATGCTGCCGTAGGTGTCCTGAGTGACTTTACCATTGTAAAGTACAGCTTCATCTTTCATGAAGTCAGGAACAGTCAAGTCCAAAGTCAGGTTAGTGAATGGTGTCTGGAAACCTACACGAGTTGGAACATTCATGTTGAAAAAGAATTCTTGAAGAGCTTGTTCTACGTCTCTCTGCGTTAAATTATCATATTTTATGAATGGCGCTAGGTAAGTATCAAAGTTGCTGAATGCTTGTGCACCTGCAGCTTCACCCTGAAGAGTGTAGAAAAAGTTCACTATTTGGCCGAGTGCTGTTCGGAAGTGTTTAGCTGGTTTGCTCTCTATTTTACCGGGTACTCCACCGAAACCAGAAAGTAACAGGTCGTTTATGTCCCAACCGACACAGTATGGCCCCAACACACCTAGGTCGTGTATGTGTAGGTCTCCAGAGAAATGTGAAGCAGCTATGTTTTCAGGGTAAATTCTCGCTATCCAATATTTTGCGATTACAGTAGATGAGAGGTAATTGTTTAAACCCTGCAAGGAGTAGCTCATGTTACTGTTTTCTTTTACTCTCCAGTCTTCAACCTCAAGATACTGGTCAACCATGTCAGATGAACTTAATAGTGCTGCTAACTCGCGCATGTCGTTATGTTGTTTACGGTAAAGGATGTACGCTTTAGCGGTTGAGGCATGGCCGTTCTCGATTAACCGTTTTTCTACAAGGTCCTGAACTTCTTCTACAGTAGGTACTCCATCATCGCCAAAGAGTTTCTGTAACTCAGCTACAACCTCGTCACTAATCCGTTTAGCCTGCTCTTTATCTTTACCGCCTACTGCTTTTGCAGCTTTCCAAATGGCATTTGTTATTCGACTTTGGTCGAATGGTTCTAATTTACTATCACGTTTTAGTACAAACTTCATTTTTTCTTCACTTCTGAAAGTAGCCTTGTAAAATCATCAGGCTCCTCAAACCGCTTGTAAACTGATGCGAAACGAATGTAAGCAACACGGTCAAGTTTTTTTAGATGTGTCATGATTAAATCGCCGATTTCTCTTGATGACACTTCTTGGGTTCCTTTAAGCATTAAGTCTTGACGCACTTTTTCTGCTAACTCGTTAATCTGGTTCATGTCTATTGGACGTTTCTCGCAGGCTTTCTGTAAGCCACGGATGATTTTGTTGACGTCGAAACGCTGTATTTCTCCATCCTTTTTCCTAACCATTAATTCGACGCTTTCAAGGTATTCGTAGGTTGTGTACCTTTTACCGCAGTTGATGCATTCTTTACGTCTGCGCGTAGTATTCTCTGGAGAATCTCGTGTCTCGAGTGTTTTTGAATTATCCGAGTTGCAGTAGGGACATCTCATAGGTTATATACTCATGCCGCTTTATATTCGTAGTGTTAACAAGCCACTCAATACACTACGCTTAGCGTGTATATAAGTCGTTTTAACATTAAAACAACAAAACAAACAAAAAAACAAAAAATATCACCGTAAAAATAAACACAAACCTCAACAATTAAAAAAGCAGAAACCCACTCGTTTAAAAAAAGAAGCTATATTCTTGGAAATACAAACATTGGTTAAAGCTTTCGAAAACAATATAATTAAAACCTTTAACTACCACTCTATTTTCCACGATATAAACGGTGAAAAAATGCAGCAGCCAAAAATCATAAAAAAAATTACCCCAAAAGAGTATTTCACATCAGAGAGATGCTACGTAGCAGAAAATTATAGCACAGAAACAGTATCAATCGCACGAGCAACAGTTAAACCTGGAGTAACAACCAAAGCGCATCACCTAAAAAACTCTGTACAAGAGATATACATTATAACCAGCGGAAAAGGAAAAGTGCAAATTGGCAACCTTGAACCAACAGAAGTATCACCAGGTGACGTTGTAGTTATACCCGCCAATACTTCACAGAAAATAAGTAACATCGGCAAATCGGATTTAGTATTTTATTGTGTTTGTACACCAAGATTTACTGAAGAATGTTATATAGATGAGGAACCTGAAGAACCTTGACATATGTCGAGTATGGAAATAGTGGTTAATAAGCTAAAAGGACAAAATAGGTTTGAGGAGAAAGGAGAAGCTCCTTACATTTCTTTCTTTTAAAATCAACTTGTTTTCAATTCATCCATGAATTCACTCAGGTCAATGGTTGAATAACCTTCTTCATCTTTGAGTTGCTGCTTAGCAGGAGAATTCTGCAGGTAGAAAGGAATTCGGTTGAGAAATCGCTCTTGTAAAGTTGGTTTCAACGTGTTTTGGAAAAACACGCCTATAGGAATTCTGTTACCTGATTCCTGAGCTTTTTCCATGCCTGCAACTTTCTTTGCAAAAAGTTGAGAATCATTATGTACAACTGGGTCAAAGCCTATGCTTTCCAGTTTATATAGACGAGGCCTTGTTTTGCCAGTATAAGGATCTTTTTGATCTAGACCTTCATACCAATCTTTAGTGTTAACGTTGTTGTATGTTGGGCATGGCTGTAAACATTCAATTAAAGCTAAGCCTTTATGTTTGATACCTTGCTTTATCATTTCTTTAAGATGCATTACGTCAAAAGCATATGAACGTGCCACAAAAGTGTAGCCTGCAGTTATTGCTAACGAAATAGGGTTCACTGCCTCGTTTATGTTGGGGTTAGGCAGAGATTTTGTTTGAGTTCCAAGTTTAAGTGTTGGAGAAGCTTGACCTTTAGTTAAGCCATAAACTCCATTGTTGTAGAGCAGGTAAGTTATGTCTATGTTTCTGCGTCCAGCATTAACAAAGTGACCTGCGCCTATCCCTAAACCGTCGCCGTCACCGCCTACACCTATAACTTTTAGGTTGGGATTTGCGACTTTAATTCCCATTGCAAAAGGTAATAGACGACCATGGAGTGTATGTACACCGTTTGCTTTGATAAAATGGGGAGTCTTTGAAGAATTTCCTACACCTGAAACTATAACAACATTATGCGGCTCCAGTGAAAGCTCTGCTATCGCCATCTGTAAAGCAGATAGGATACCGAAGTCTCCGCATCCTGGACACCAGTCAGCGTAAACACTAGTTTTATAATCAGAAGGTTTAGGCTCCATAGGTGAGTACCTGCCTTGAGGCTGCTTTATTGTTTAAAATCGATTTTAATGCTTCATATATTTCTGTTGTCAACATGGGTCTACCTGTATATTTTAAAATGTAATAGTTCGGTTTAACATGTGCATGTTCAGTGATTAATCCCGCAAGCTGAGCAGTATGGTTGTCTTCAACATCTATTATGCGTGTCTTGCCAAGTAGAAGCTGTTTTAGGTAGGCAGAGGGAAGCGGATGCACCATTCGAATTTGAATGAAACCCAAACTATACCCTTCTTGTCTTAGCTGGTTTAATGCTTCGATTATGGCACCTTTAGGAGAACCCCAACTAACAACAATGTTTTCTGATTCTTTATCACCAAAGAAATTCACTTTTAAATCCAAAGGAACCTCTTTATCAACTAACTCCAATTTTTGAATACGTTTATCCATCATTTTACGTCGAATAAAAGTTTCTTCGTTTATGTTACCCATCTCGTTGTGTTCATCGCCACTATACCATTGAACAGCATTTTTGGTGCCAAGGAAAGCCCTTGGTGAAACACCGGTATCAGTAAATTCAAAACGTTTGTAGACTTTGCCTTTAAGGTCTTTTTCATCTACAATTGAACCACGTTCAATTCTCACTTTGCTATAGTCAAAAACAGGGTAAGTTTGTGACGAGTTAGCCATCCCCTTATCTAGAAGGTGAATAACAGGCAATTGATATTTTTCAGCTAGATTAAAGACTTCTGCTGCGTCAAAAAAAGCTTCTTGGATATCTCCTGAAGCAAGAACTATACGTGCAAATTCACCGTGTGCAGCATGTATTACGAAACGTAGATCTTGTTGGCTATGCCTCGTCGGCTGCCCAGTAGCAGGTCCACCCCTTTGGTATAAAGTGATTACAAGAGGCACTTCGTTGTTGCCAGCCCAACCTAAACCTTCAGCCATTAAAGAAAATCCTGGACCAGATGTGCTTGTTGCTGCACGTGCACCTGCTAAACAGGCACCTGAAGCAGAGTTTACTGCAGCTATTTCATCTTCAGTTTGTAAAACAATTATGGCTTCTTTACCTGTTTTTGTCTTGAGAATTTCATGTGCTTCTAAATATTCACTTTCATCTGAAGCAGGAGTTATAGGATAGTATGTTTGAACTCTACAGCCGCCCAACACTTTTCCCATAGCTACAGCTTGGTTTCCGTTCAAGAAAATTCGTTCTTCATTTATTGATTGTTTCTCCAGTTTATACTTAAAGTTAGTAACATTAAAGGTATTTTCCGTGTATTCATATGCCTCTTTTAGCGCAGTAAGGTTCATGTCGACGATTTTTTCGTGGAAAGTGGCTTTAATTGCAGCTTCAACAAGATTAAGATCGTATTTTAGAAGTGCAAAGGAAACTCCGAGAGATAGAACATTAATCATTTTAGAAAGTTTACTAATTTTTTCGATTTGCAGTTTTTTGCCTACTTCAGAAAGCAAATCCATATATGCGATAGAGTAAATTTGGATTCCTTTGTTTTTAGCGTAGGATAGAAAATCGTTGATGGATTCACCAATATTATGTTGTTGAATAAAAGCTCTGATTTGGTTTTTATAATCTTCACTGAAAGTGACAATGTCTTTAAGGACATTAACTGAGAGGTAACGTGAATCAACTATTAAGCCACCTTCACTCACGACTTCGTCGATATGACGAACAACTGTTTCCGCATCAAATGCAGCCAACAAATTTACGTCACTGATGTTAGCTAAAGTAGGTTGCTTACTTACACGTTGATGGAAGTAACTATGCATAGTTTTAATGTTAGAGTGGAATTCACGTCGACCAAAAACATACAGCCCTCCGTAGCCACAGGCTCTGCCAAATATTGTGGAAGCTGTGTCAACGCCGCTGCCTTGCGGTCCGCCCGCCATCCAATTTATACTTTCAATCACCATTCTGTGCTCACATTTGAAAATTCTTTTTTAACTAGCGACTAACCGCCGCCTGTTGCTTTATCGTTGCCAATGCAACAAGTGCATTTTGCGGTTTCACCGCAGTATGGACATACACAAGTACAATCGTCGATAAAGTTTCCGCATCTTACGCATCGAGGCTTATTTTCTTGAGTTATTTCTCTTCGCCTCTGCCAAATAACAATTTAGGAAAACATTCGAATAAAACTTTCGGATACATCATTTAGAACAAAATTTTTCCTAAATACTGTGGTCTGAATTTATTTAAAAAAATGTTGAAGCAAGAATAGACTCGTAGTTTAAATTGAAACAGACATATCTTGCATAAAAATAAGGAATGTTGAAATCATGCAGAATTAAGACTGTTTCCACATCGTATACAGTATTTTGCATCAGATTTGTTTTCTGCTCCGCAGTAAGAACATAAAGTGTTCGCTCCAGAAGGGGTTGTACTAAAGTAGCCAGTTTTAGCTGGAGTAGATGTTAACTTGTTAAAACCCATAGCGGCGAAAATCCACGATATCCAAGCAATTACACCGCCCCCGATAAGAGATAATGCTGATCCAATTAAGTAAAGCAACCCTGCTGTTTTAAAATTTTCTACCCCTGAATGCTCACCCACTTTGTCGAATGTCCACTTGTAGAGAAAACCGCAAATTATCGAAACAGGAATTGAACCAATTATGATAACTATAAGTGGAATAATCAATTGCATAAAAATGGTGGGCGAAGGGGAAGGTGCATTTATTTGAGCATTTAAAGAAGCAGATATTGAAAAATATATTACCACGCAAACTACGACAGCCCAGACTGTTGATATAATTAAGGCTTTAAGTGGATTATTAAAGATTGAAGGTTCAGAGTAGTATTTGGATAAGCGGTACATAGCAACCAAAAACATTACATAACCTGCTAGACCGATTATAAATCCGACGATACTGATAGAAATTAATGCTGTACTAAAGATTTGAGGACTGAAAAAAGAATCTAAAGATCCCTGAGATACAGATGCAAAGACAGAGCTAAAGATAAGCACATAGATAACACCAAAAGATATTCCGTAAACGATAGGCATAATTATTGAGATTATGCTTGATATGAACCCTAGTCTTTTAGCGGATTCCAGAGACATTTATTTCAGCACCTATTTTTATTGATGCTACTTAACGGATAAACTTTTGCAATATATACACCTAAAAAACCTAAAGAATTCAGAAACATGACATAGGATACAAACAAATCTATGTTAGCTAAAAAAGCACCAAAAATGCTAAAGTGTGTTTCGAAAAAATCAGTGATTACA
>JAAZBP010000173.1 GCA_012513715.1 Thermoproteota archaeon
ATAAAACAATTGGGAAAACAACTAAATACTCGAAACCAAAATCAATAAACCATGACCTACGTCAAAAAAAGCCATACAAAAAGAAATCTAGCGGTTATACTCATAGCCATAATTGCAGTTGCAACTGTAGCAGTAGCATATTCTGTTTTGACCGCAAAACAAATCGAAGTCGGCGTGAAAGCAGGTGACACTTTCACCTACAAAATAACAGGTATATCAAACCCCTTTGGCTCAAATGCAACAGAAACTCCAGGGTTTTATCATTATAACCAAACTGAATATTTTAAAGTCAACATAACCGATGTAACCGGCACAACAGTAACTCTGCAAACAACTTGGCGATTCAAGAATTCAACAGAAATCTATAACACACAAATCATAAACATAGCAAACGGAGAAAAAAGCGATGAAAACGGCTTCTGGGCTATCTACCCAGCAAACCTAAACATTGGCGATTTGCTCAGGCCAACAGGGTATGACGGCAATATAGTCAACAACACAGACACATACAAATACAAAGGGGAAGAGAGAAGCAGATGTTACTGGTGGATAGATAACCAATTCCAAGATGTACATGATCCAACTGGAAGTACACTGCTCTGGGATTACCGTAGCATATTCTTTGATAGAGAAACAGGCATGCTTACATCATTTGTAAACAACCAATTTTACAATAACCCACAAAAAGAAGAACGCATAATTTGGAACTTAATAGAATCATCATTATGGAACGTATAAAACCTAAAAATCCAGCAGCTACACAAATATTTTTTTACAAAACCTAAAAACATAACTATATTTAATAGCAACTATAAGGAAAGCAATTACTATGTCCTTTAAAGGAAAAATTCAAGAGGTTGCAAAAAGCAAAAAAACACCCATTATTTTAGCATTGGACTTTCCATTTGAACCTCAAGAAAACCGGAACAACATACTCATAAAAGCTCAGAAAATTCTCAAATCAGTAAATCCTTACATTTGCGGTGTAAAAATAAATCATCACTTAACACTTCCTTTAGGCACATTTGAAGGTGTACAGCACTTGGTACAGCAAATTCATAATCAAGGATTACTCGCGATTATGGATGCCAAAGTAAATGATATTGGAGCAACCAACCAAACAATAGCTGAATACTACTTTGCCGCAGGATTCGATGCTATAATAGCAAACCCATTTGTAGGTTGGGAAGAAGGCTTAAAACCGCTTTTTAATGTGTCAAAACAGCTTAATCGAGGTGTCATACTACTCACGTACATGAGCCATAAAGGTGCAAGTGAAGGCTACGGCCAAACAATTATAGATCCGGCAACTGGTCAACAAACACCTCAATACATTCAATTCGCCAAAAAGGCAGTGCAATGGAGCTCAGATGGCGTAGTTGTAGGTGCAACATACCCAGAGAAAATATCTGAAATTAAAAAAATCTTAGGTGATAAAGTAGCAATATACTCGCCGGGTGTTGGAACCCAAGGTGGAGCTGCACAATTAGCCGTTAAGTCAGGTGCTGATTACCTCATAGTCGGCAGAGAAATAACTTTAGCAGATGATCCTACTGCAGCAGCAAAACGGTTAATCATGGCAATAAAAGAAAATTAAGGTATCATCATCTGCCACGTTTATTCTCCCAAAGCTCTTTCTTTAGGAGATCCCTTACTGCAGAACGAATTACGCTGCTCCTACTGGGATACATGTTGGAACGTACTAATTCATCTAAACCTTCTAAATAAGCCTCAGGCAACAAGACAGTTACAAGTTTCACTTTACTTTATCCTCCCTTAAACTATGTTAGCCATATGATATGTGGCAAATATAAGAGTTAGCCCAGAAAAGATCATAACCGCTTAAGCTGATTTAATGTACCCAAATATGTTCCATCTAAAAGATACACTTCCGCAGCTTCTACATTCACTGCTTGAGAACGTAAAACAGGACCTATAAAACCCTCAGTCGCAGCTTCTCCAGTTGAATACACTTCGTTTATGGGTCTACCGCCTAAGAAGTCATTAAAACTTGGCATAACTAAAAGATTATTAGTCTTTAATTTAACTCCGAAATCATTTTGAAGTGTAGTTTCCAAGGAGCCGCTGATTTTAACTCCGCTTTTGCCTAAAAGAAACTGGGCTAAAAATTCAGGGTTAACAGTTGTTTTCATCCAAACCTGACGAGTAACCCTACAGCCTGTTGGATCTCGAAAAACAACTACAGGATGCAGATGCCCCATAATCAAAGATTTACAACCTAAAAGTTCTGGAGATGGCCATTTATGACCATGAAAAACGCCTACATCACCAATTTTTACACCTGATGCCCCAAGCAACTCAACGCTTTCAGGCAGTAGCGCCTCTAAGTTTCCATCATGGTTACCACGTACCACAGCTACTTCCGGCACGTATCTTTGGAGTTTCTTGAAAAAATCCGGGATATCTCGTCGTTCGCCCACTTCATTTGAAGCTACGCTATACTTTATGTCGCCTAAAATTACAAGTTTATCAGGCTTATATTCATTGAGGAGTTTGACGAGTTTGCTTAAAATTTTGGTTGTTTGGCTAGGTACATGGATACCTTTTTTCTGTAACTCTTTTTCCCAGCCGATATGCGTGTCAGTAATAATGAGCACTTTAGATTTGCCAGTATTCACCAATACTGCAGCATTGGGCAAAAGAAGCTTTAACATCAGGTTTTTACCAGACTTAAAATTTCTTTATGGATAACCCCGTTGGATGAAGCTATGAAATTTAAAGTTTGTTTAGGATGTAATGGAACATTTATTTCTTTATCATCAACATCGGTTACTATGCCGCCTGCTTCTTTGACTATTAGAAAACCAGCGGCAACATCAGTCGTACGGATTTTGCCTCGTAAATCAATGAAGGCGTCAGTTGAACCATCAGCGACATAGCAGATTTCTAGAGCGTTAGCACCGAAATGTCTGATATGTCTTGTGTTCTCAATTAACCCTGCAACTGTAGAGACAATAACTTTTCCTTGGTATGCATTCATATCCAAGCCGACGAGAGCTTCATCCAGAGAGACCGTTTTTGAGGTTTCAATTTTTACTCCGTTTTTATAGGCTCCTTGGTCTTTAAAGGCAAAATAAGTTAAGTCATGAACTAAATCAGCCACCATACCGGCATAGACAGCTTCAAGTTCAGGTTTACTTGAAATTGCAATTGATGCAGCGTAAAAAGGCAGTCCATGTAGCAGGTTAGTTGTGCCATCAACAGGGTCAACTGTGACAAAGCAGGTTTTTGGGGAATCCCCAAATTCTTTGAAACCTGATTCTTCGCTGATTAAAGTGAAAGAAACACCATGTTTTTTTAATGTTGCCACAATAGCTGTTTCAGCAGCTAAATCAACAGGTTTTGTGACGTCGCCGCCTGCACCCACACCCAAATTCACTTGGGGTTCATTTAAAGTTCTTAAGCAAGGCGAAATTTCATCTTGTATTGTTCTTTTACAGTCATTCAGGATTTGTTGCCAGTCTTCAGGTGTTTTCATTGCTTGACCTCTCAGTCTAGTATTATCATACAAATTGATAAAGAATAACACTCAAAAGAAGTAAAGGCTTTTTTAAGAGCCAAATTACGCAAAACAATTTTCGTTACTTGCAAACACTAATCAAAACAATGAAAAAAGAAAAAGTTGGCATTTTTATTTAGGCAGTCCACTGCTTCAAAGCATGATAAAGCTCCGAGTGTTTCTTAGCGTATTCTTCTAGAGTTTCATCTTCTAGTACAGCATCAACAGCTTGACGCATGGCTTTTGCGCCGGCAATTGAGCCCATCGGGTGTCCATGAACACCTCCACCTGCTTGAATCACTACGTCATTGCCGAATGTTTCGAGTAATGCAGGTACAAGTTGAGGGTATAATCCTCCGCTTGCAACAGGCATAACTGGTTTTAGACCATTTAGTTCGGCTTTGCAGGCATCAATGTTATCGAGGACTTCAGTTTTTGTTTCAGACATTTTACCGACAACTGTGCCAACGTGGAGTTGATCTACACCTATTATTCTGGCTACTACAGCAATTGGCCGCATAGATATTCCATGTCGGGTGTTCTTGGTAAAAGCAGCGTGGCCAGCGCGGTGGGCGTGAATAACCAATTTAAAATTTTGATCTCTTAGTGTTTGCAGTGCAGCCCATCCACAAGTTAAAATGTCAATCATAATGTATTCTCCTCCTTGATCAACCACTTTTTGTGCACGTTCAAGCATGAGGTTTGTGTCGCCGGTAATGTTGACCATATAGACTTTACGTTCACCGGTTTCTGATTGTGCTTTATCTCTGCCCTCTAAAGTCTGTGTGAGGCGGTCATCGAAGGGGTTAAATTTTTGGCTGCTCAAGTTTTCGTCATCTTTCACTATGTCGCAGCCTCCTAGCCAAGCTTCATAAGCAACACGTGAATGGTCTTTAGTGCTTAAACCGAGTTTAGGTTTAATTATTGTACCTACGAGTGGTCTTTCAGGAATTTTTAGAAGTTCACGAATACCGGTTAGTCCATAGGCGGGTCCCTTGAAACTTTCAGTTAACAATTTAGGCAATTTCATGTCAAGAAGTCGGAGATTCTTTAATGCTTTTAATCCGAAAACATTTCCTGCTACGCTACTTAGAATGTTTGGCATATTCGCTGGTTCAAATAACTCTATGGGATAAGCAATTTTGATGGTATTACCTTCTATGTCATATACGTGGGCAGCTAATCTTTTGACATAAGGCATTTCAGTGGTGAGTTCGGTCCATGTGCCAACAGAACTTTCAGCCGCTACTCCGCCCGCAGCCTCTGTTAGAGTAATACCATCAGGTTCCACGTGAAAAGTGCAAAGTAAATCGGTTTCTTTAGGTTGATAAGTTAAATCTACAAAATCAAGGTATTTCAAAGCATTATTCCTCAGTATTTAAAATGTAGGGTAGGCTTAAAATCTTTAACTATGCCTAAGCAGTAATAGTTAATGTGGTCTTCGTGGAGCTTATAGTTGAACTTCTTAACATAACCACAGGCGGCAACCGCATAGCAGTACTTAGTGAACAAACAGCCAATCAAATAGGGGTACACAGTTCTGACAGAATTAGAATTACACACGGTAACAAATCTATGATTGCAATTACTAACTTGGCTGAACATTTCCCCAATGACCGAATAGGCTTGTTTGAAGAGACAGAGGCAGCTTTAGGAGTTAAAGGAGACGAAGTGGTTCAAGTAAATTTAGCTTCACTACCAGAATCCCTTTTCAACATAAGGGCAAAACTTAGAGGCCAACGTTTACGCGGAAAAGATATAGATGCAATAGTTACAGATGTGGTAGAGAGACATCTTAGCACAACTGAAATTGCAGCTTTTCTTACGGCACTTAACATTTATGGTTTAAGTTCTGCTGAAACAGAGGCTCTTTCAAGAGCTATGATTAATACTGGAAAAACGCTGAATTTCGGCAGAGGACCTATATTGGATAAACATAGTGTAGGCGGAATTCCAGGTGATAAAACCAGTATGCTTGTAGTGCCTATTGTGGCGGCGGCTGGTTTCACTATACCTAAAACTTCTTCTCGCGCCATAACTTCGCCTGCTGGAACAGCAGATCGGGTGGAAAGCCTTTGCCCAGTTAACTTGTCTATGCCAGAAATCTATGAGGTTGTTAAAAAAACCAAGGGCTGCTTAGTTTGGGGTGGCTCTCTTGAACTTGCTCCTGCAGATGATCTTTTTATTCAAGTTGAATACCCCTTAGGAATCGATCCTATGTTGCTGCCTTCAATTTTAAGTAAGAAAAAAGGAATAGGCGCAACTCACGTAGTTATTGATATTCCCACAGGTGTAGGTGCTAAAATTAAAACTAGACAAGAAGCCTATACTTTAGCTTCAGATTTTGTTGATTTAGGGAAACGTTTAGGGTTAAACATTCAGTGTGCATTAACTTTTGGAGATCAACCTTTAGGTTACGGTATAGGACCTGCTTTAGAAGCTAGAGAAGCCTTAACTACGCTTATGGGTCAAGGTCCGCCTGATCTAAGAGAGAAAGCACTCAGTTTGGCTAGTATACTATTTGAAATGGTTGGAGTAGAAAACCCGCGGTATTTAGCAGAGGAAATTGTTGATTCAGGTAAAGCATTAAAGAAAATGTATGAGATAATAGAGGCTCAAGGTGGAGACCCAAAAGTGAAGCCTTCAGATTTACCTGTTGGCCCAAATGTCGTTGCTGTGAAATCAAGTAAACCTGGAAAAGTATTGTGGTTAAGTACAGAGAACATTGTTAGGATAGCACGTATGGCTGGAGCACCAAAAGACAAAGGAGCAGGAGTACATTTACACGCTAAATTGGGTGAACAAATACGCAAAGACGGCATACTGTTTGAAATTTATGCGGAAAAAACCAGCAAATTAACTGCAGCCCTTAAGTTAGCCAATGAATTGACACCTGTGACTTTAAGTAAAAAACCTGAAGAAAAAATGGTGTTGGATATAGTTCCAGAAAAATTAACTCAAGAAAAAGAGTTCATAATAGACAGATAAAAAAAAGAAAAGAAAAAACTATCTTGATCTTTCGCTGCGTACTTTGGGTGCAAGTAGCGTCCAGAGCCATTCAGTGAACTCTTGAAGGTTCTTGGTCTGGATGTGTACTTCTCCTGGACCAGTGATTTGTGTAACTAATCCTTCTCCGCTTAGCAATGTCTCTTTGAATCCGCCGAGTTTTGTGACTTTATAGCTGCAGGTTTCACTGAAGCCTACGAGGTGGAAGTTATCAACGATTAATGTTTCGCCAGGTTGGAGTCTATGTGTATCTATAGCGCCAAATGTGTTTATGAACATATGACCGCCTCCGGTTGCTTTAATCATGAATAATCCTTGTCCAAAGAGACCTTTAGTGAAGCCTTCCCATTTTACGTCTAAATCTATTCCTTGAGTTGATGCGATGTATGCTGACTTTTGTATAACATATCCGCTTCCCGGGGCTATGTCTAGTTGTTTGATGTCGCCGACTGGTGCAGCGACGAATGCTGCTTCTCCGGTTCCGTTTTGAGCGGTGTAATCATTAACCCAGAAGGATTGGCCGCCGATGAGTTTTAAGCCCAAAGAGCCGAGTAGACTCTTTTCGCGTTTACGAGTGTGTACTTCTATGTTGGGTGTCATGTAGGTTAAGCTGCCTGATTCTGCAGTGATTGTTTCGCCTTGATTGAGTGTCGTAACTAACATGGCGTAGGATGGTTGATACTTAATTTCGAACTTCATGTTTTTCATCCTTTTTTGCGTTACTTATAAAAGACCGTTACGTGAACGATGTTAATAAAATTTAACAAAAACGTGTGTAGGGTTTGAAATATAAATGGCTATTTTGGGTAGAGTACTGTTAAAGAAGACGTTTAGTTTAGCGTTAATCTTTAATTCACTCATAACCTTAGGCTGCGTTTCAGGTATCCTATATGGGTTTTACGTGTCTTATCCTAACTGGAGGCCTTTTGAGCCTTACCTGATTGATGGTAACTTGTTTTGGATTACAGTAGCTGCCGCAGTAATCAACATCTTTCCCAGTGCCGCGATAGGTAGAGTACTTCACACAGGCAGGTTTCTGTTTCACCATTACGTATACGGGTTTTTGGTGATAATTTTAGCTTCAGCATACATCATTTTTTTTACACCTGCACCACTTCTCAAGGTGTTTCTAGTTGACACAAACAATGTTTCTGTTAACGCCGGACGCTTTCTTCTCTTAATAGGCATCACTTTATTATTAGATGATCTACCAGATGTCTCAAAAAGACTTGAATCTAGTTTAAATTGGGTAAAAACTAAAACCTGTAAAATAAGAAAACTTGTCCATGTACTGCAAATCGTAACTGGTTTAGTATGCATCTATTGCAGTTCTGCAGTATTACTCCACACCTTAAGTGAGCCAACACGTGCGCTACAGAATTCTTTTCTAATAATAAGCTTGTTCATAACTGGCGTAATCGCTCTGGCTCATGGAAAAAGAAAAGCGTGGCTAAACATGGAACCGCCAGAAGCTAATCAATGCAGAGGCCATCATTAGAACAGGAATATCTTGTAACAGTTAGAAAGATACTTGCGGTTTTCTCTAAATTAAGGGCATATTCTAAATATTAATAAAAA
>JAAZBP010000174.1 GCA_012513715.1 Thermoproteota archaeon
ACCCAAGTATAACTGAAGAGATTAATATAGCAGGGGATGACTCCGACGCCGAAAGCTTGGATTCGAGATAGAAAACGCGAATTCTATTATCGCAAAGCAAAAGAAGAAAATTACCGTTCTCGTTCCACATATAAACTGGTTCAGGCAAACAACAAATACGATTTTATAAAAAGAAAAGACGTAGTAGTTGATTTAGGAGCTGCTCCTGGTGGTTGGATTCAAGCAGCTAGAAAAATGACTGGTAAATACGGTTTTGTATTGGGCGTAGATTTAAAACCTATTGAACCATTCACCCAGGAATATATCCGAACAATCGTCGCAGACTTTACTGAACCTAATAGTGCAGAACATATTCTTTCATTCCTACCTCGGAAACCAGATGTTGTACTATCAGATGCAGCGCCAAACATCACTGGTGTATGGGAGGTAGACCACGCTAGACAAATCGATTTAGCTACAAAAGCTTACGAAATAGCTCGCCATCTACTCAAACCTAATGGTAACTTTTTTGTAAAAGTTTTTGAAGGCGATCTCCTAAACCAATTTATTGAAATCTTGAAGCAAAATTTCGAAAACGTAAAAATCGTTAAACCTCAAGCTAGCAGAGCTAAAAGCTCAGAAATGTATCTGCTTTCTTTGGGTCTAAAAGCGACTATCGAAGATGTAGCTTCAAGTTAAAATTAGTTGAACTACGTTTTTTTTAAATACCCATTAATCAGAACAAAGATTAAAATTATAGAAAGATTAAACTTTTTCAATTATTTAACGGTGTTAAAGAGACTGATTTAAATGGTCATTGGTTTACCTTTCTGGGTTAACGCTTCACCTAAACGTAAAAGAATCTATTCTACACTGTTTATACTGATACTTGCGGTAGTAGCTACTTTAGCTGGCATGTTAGTCCCACTTAGCCCAGAAGAAGCGCAAATGATATCAGATCAACTAAACCGGACAATCACTGAAAATACTGCGCAAGGCACATTAATTTCAACAATTTTTTTGAACAATTTTTCTCTCTGTTTACTCATGTTTATTCCCCTCGCTGGTTTAGCTATAGGTTTATTCATATTGTTTAGCACTGGAATGGCTTTTAGAGCTGTATTTGATATGCAGGCTGCTAGCGGAATTTCTTCAGCAACACCGGAAATACAAATATCTACAGCGCTACTAGTTTTAGTTCTTGTAGCAGCGACCTTCTTATTAGAGTATGTATCGTACGCGATAGGTATGACCGAGAGTGTCTGGTTGTTTCGTAGACTCCTTCATAGGCGATGGAGCGAACTTAAAAGCGCTTTAAAACTTATCGGACTTGTCGCGCTTCTACTAATAATAGGGGCGTTGGTTGAAACATGGGCTTTATCCATATCTCTCTAATTTTTCATTATTTCTAAACTAATATCCAAAGCTTTAACGCTATGAGTTAATCCGCCCATACTTATTATGTCAACATCTGAGCTAGCGTAATCTAATAGGTTTTCAGAGGTAATGCCTCCACTTATCTCAACTAGAACATTAGCAAAACCAGATTGCCTAAGGGTCTCAACTGCATCTTTAGCCTGTTTAGGAGAAAAATTATCTAACATAACTATGTCTGCACCGGCTTTTGCAGCTTTAATTGCATCTTCGATATCTGTAACTTCAACTTCAATTTTTTTGGTAAAAGAAGCTTTGCTTTTAGCTTTTTTTATCGCCTCTTCAACGTCGCCAATAACTGCTATATGGTTATCTTTGATGAGAATCATGTCATCTAAATGTAGTCTATGTGGATCAGCGCCACCGATGAAAGTTGCTTTCTTATCAAAATATAACAGACCGGGCGCAGATTTCCTTGTTGATGCTATTCGCGTTTTAATATTTGCTTTCTCAAGTTTCTCAGTCAACATTTTGGTTTTAGTAGCGATTCCACTCATTCTAGACAGTAAATTAAGTAGAGTACGCTCCACTGAAAGAAGCGTTTGAGCATCACCTGAAATCCGCATTATAACTTGTCTGTTTTTTATTTTTTCGCCATCTGTAATTTTATTTATTACTTTAAGGTTTGACATTTCACATAGAATTTCAGCTTCATGTATTCCAGCAACTATTCCAGTCTCTTTTGCGGTAACCTCTGCTTCTGCGATTATATTAGAAGGAATTACAGCTGAAACAGTAACGTCGCCTTGACCTAGGTCCTCAGCTAAGATTTTTTTAAGCTTATCTTCTATTATCTGTCTAGGAACAAACATACTTTCTATTCTGCTGCTTTCGCTTAAAATTCTTGCCTTTTACCAATTAGAAATAGCTATAGTTAAATTACTCACTAATTTAACTTTAAGATTATATGCGGTTGCTATTTAGTTGCTCTGAACTCGGGTTAGGTCACGTTTCAAGAATTATACCTCTGGCAAAAAGGTTAGAGCAGTATAAACATGAAATGTTCTTTTTTTCAGGCGGCAAAGCATATGAAATTCTTAAAAGCGAATTCAAGAATGTGTATAGATGTACGCCAATTTCGTGGTATGAGAATGCGCATGGAATAATAACTTCTGCCTCACTTCTAAATTTGTTTTTTCCATTACCTCTCTTTAATCCAGAGAGTAACAGTTTTGAATTAAAAAAATCAAATGTTTGGGAGACAATTCACCGTTACTACGACCTAAGAGAAAATATACACTCTATAGCTCCTAATCTTTTAATTGCAGACGGTGACATAAACGCACTTCGTTTAGCTAGTCGCTGGAAAATTCCCTCGGTTTACATAGCTAACATGATACGGCCAAGCTATGGGTTTTCAGCTCTACTCAGCCCAGGTGAGAGATTCATAGAGCGTTATGTAAAGCAGTGTTCAAAAATTATAATTCCGGATAATCCTCCGCCCTACACTATTTCTGAATATAACTTGGGTAACTTGGAGGATATGGGTTTAGAAAACAAAGTTGAATATGTAGGAAGTTTCATCGATACTACCCCGGTTAGTGGTAAACAAGACCATGTTTTTGTTCCAATAAGTGGTCCAATAGGAACCCGAGCTAAAATACTTAGGATGCTTCTGCCGGTGCTTGAGAAAGCTAATACTAAATACGTCATAAGTCTTGGGGCGCCGGGAAAGAAGGTATCAAAAAAAATTGGAAACGGTGAAGTTCACACGTGGTTGTCTGCTGAAGAGCGGAAAAAAGCTTTGGTTAATGCCAAATATGTTATCTTCAGTGGTGGTCATGCGACCTGTTTTGAAACCATAAAATATGGGAAACCAAGTATTTGTATTCCAACGCAACCTGAACAACTGGCAAATGCTGCGAAACTAGAAAAACTTCACTGCTCAATTGTTGTTAAAAATAGAAAGCAACTAGAAAAAGCTCTGTTAAAACTTGAGCGCGAAATAGATGTCTACTATAGATATATGCAGGTTCTTAGAAAAGTTTCCAGTTCTTTTAAGGGTTTGGATAGGGCAACTGAAATAATTCAGTCTTTGATGGTTTGACTTATTTTTCAATGTTTAACTGTTTTACTTTTCCATTGGGTGTTTCTTCTTCAAAAATTATCGCTTTGAACTTGTATATTTTTGCCTCTTTTGTCAACCAACTGTCTGGAGTTAAACCTGCTTTCATGCAACATTGACACAGAAACTCTTCTTCATCCCAACCCCATTCAATAGGTACCTGTGGAAGCAGCAATCCTTTGTGATATCCCCTTTCAATGATTAACCCGTCTTGTCCAACCTTGATTTTTTTTACATAATCTTTGGGGCTTGTGGTCTCAACAGGTTGTGGTGGGGTTAAAACGCTCACTTCAAAAACTACCCTGTCCAGTTCGTCTTTTGTCATTGGTTCAAAACGTGGATCCTGTGTTGCTGCATTGATTGCTGAGTCAATTACTGCCTCTACGAGTGGACTTATGGGATATGGATATCCAATGCAGCCGCGTAGGCTCT
>JAAZBP010000018.1 GCA_012513715.1 Thermoproteota archaeon
CGGTTTGAAAGACACCAAACTATTGCCTTTATCTACAAAACTTTTTTCATGGAACTTAAAAAAGCGATGCTTCTCAGTTACTCAATAAAGGTTATGTAAAGTTTGTATGTTGTTTATGGACTTATGGAAAAAAAATGAATCTAAATAAGTAGAAAGGCTTAGAAAGCATCTGCGATTCTATTACAAGCTTCGATTATGCGCTCTTTTGGCTGTGTGAAGGTTATCCTTGCGTACCCTTCCCCATGCTTTCCAAAGCCAATACCAGGTGTTACAGCAACGCCAACGTCCAATAGTTTAGTTGCAAACTGCATTGAATCTCCGTTACAGTTAACCCAAACATAGAAAGTAGCTTTTGGTTTCTCGCATTTGTAGCCTATTTTGTAAAGAGTATCTACGAGTATGTCACGCCGCTCCTGAAGAATTTGGTTGTTATTCTTTAGAAAATCTGGCGCAGCTCTACTAGTGTAAGCCTGCAAAGCCTTAACAGCAGCTTTTTGTGTATAAACTGGTGGACCCGAATCAATCTGTGACTTTATTTTAGTTAACCCTTCCACAAGCTGTTTGTTCCCAGCTGCAAAACCGATACGGTCACCTGTCACATTAAATGTTTTTGATAACGAATTAAATTCTATTGCTACATCCGTGGCGCCGTCGATTTCTAAGATACTGGGAGCAGTATAGCCATCATATGTGACTTCTGAGTATGCATTATCATAACAAAGTATTATGTTGTTGTCTTTAGCAAAGTTTACTGCCTCTTTTAGGAATTTTTTGTCAACTGTTGCCGCTGTTGGATTATTTGGGTAATTGAGGAACAACATTTTCGCTTTTTGAGCATCAATGGCTTCGAAATCAGGGCGAAAACCGTTTTTCTCTAGTAAAGGCACAGGTACTGATGTTCCATCGCATAGAATCGTACTGCCGTTGGCATAAACGGGATAAGAAGGATCAGGCACGAGCACTTGGTCCCCTGGATTAATAAATGCGCGAGCAATATTTGCTATACCTTCTTTGGAGCCTAAAAGTGTAACAACCTGATCTTGCGGCAAATCAACGTTAAAGCGTTTCTTATACCATTCAGAGACAGCCATTCTGAATTCAGCTTCACCATGACTAAAAGAGTAATTATGATTCTTCAGATTAGCAACTTCAGTTTTAAGAGCTTCCACAACAAAAACTGGAGGGGGCAAATCTGGATCACCTATACTTAGGGAAATTAAGTCTACACCTTCAGCTTTCTTTTTATTTATAAGTGATTCAATTTCAGCAAATAGATAGGGTGGTAACCTCTTGATTCTTTCTGCATATTCAAATTTCATTTTTTTATATCTCCTTGAATAGTCTTCCTTCGTATACTTTATCAGCTGCTCCACTCAAAAGCAAAATAGCCCCGATTTCAACTTGAAGATCACCGCCGAGTAGATGAACTGTAACCGTGGTACCTACTTTGCCAAGTCTATTAGCTGCAGCTACAGCTGCACATGTTCCAGTACCACAGGCAAGAGTTTCTCCGCAACCGCGCTCCCAAACTCGAAGTTTCATCTCATTTGAGCTTATGACTTGAGCGAATCCAACGTTGGTGCGTTTTGGGAAAAAAGCATTATTTTCAATGAGTGACCCAATAATGTTAACTGGAAAGTCGTCAACGTTCACGAATGTTACGCAGTGAGGATTACCTAAAGACAGACAAGTTACTCTGTAGGTTTCACCATTTACTGTAAAGTTTTCATCTACACAATAACCATTACCCTTCATGGGTAGAGAAGATCGTTCCCAGTTAGGAGCACCCATATCCACCTTTACTGAGCTGACTTCGTCGCCATTCAATGTTAGCCACACATTTTTTTTCCCAGCTAATGTTTCAACCGAAAATTCAGTTTGAGTAACTATACCATTTTCATAACAGTATTTGCTGAAGCATCTAATACCGTTCCCGCACATTTCAGCTTCGCTTCCGTCAGAGTTGAAGATTCTCATTTTTACTGGGGCAACACTTGAATTACAAACAAGTAGTAGACCATCAGCACCCACAGAAAACCGTCTTTCACAGAGGCATTTCGCTAATCTTGAAGCATATTCTCCGTTGATACTGTTGTCTCTGTTGTCTACTACAATGTAGTCGTTGCCTAATCCGTGCATCTTCCAGAAACGAATCAAGATTCACACTGCACCTTTTGACTAGAAACAAGGTCTCCTAATTGCTCGCGGTTTCTAATAGGTATTGATTTTCCTTGTCGAATTAAAACTTCAGCAGCTCGGGGTCTTGAATTATACTGTGAACTCATACTAAATCCATAGGCGCCAACATTAAGTACAGCTAACAAGTCACCTTCTTCAACTGTAGGTAGCTTGCGTTCTTTAGCTAAAATATCACCGGATTCACATAACGGACCAGCCACATCATAAGTCTCTTTATCAGATTCATCCAGTTTATTAGCCACTAAGATTTGATGATAAGAACCGTACATTGTTGGTCGTAGTAGTGTATTGAATCCAGCGTCTACACCGATGAATTTACGAGAAGGTGTAACCTTAACTGTATTTACGGTTGTGAGCAATATACTGGAGTCACAAACTAGATAACGACCTGGCTCTACGAATAAGAAGGGTTTACCTAATCCGTAATCCTTAACTTTATTCTTAAAAAGCTTCACTACTTTAGAGGAGAATAATTTTAAATCAAATTCTTTATCTTCAGGTTTGTATGGAACACCGAAGCCCCCACCAATATCGATGAACTCAAAGTTGATACCTACCTCTTCATGTACCCTTTTAGCTATACGTAGCAACTTATCCACTGCTTTAACGTATGGTTCAACATCCAATATGCCTGATCCTATGTGCATATGAATACCGAAACGTTCCACTCTGGCGCGCTCTGCTATAGCATATGCTTGAATTACTTCTTCCTCCCAAAGTCCAAATTTGGATTCTGGACCAGCTGTAATGCAATGGTCGTGATGACCAGCACCAAATTCAGGATTTACACGAACAGACAAAATATGGGGAACTGCAATCTTTAGGAGTCTATCAAGTTCAGATTGGGAATCGACATTTATAGTGACACCTGCATCAGCAAGCATTTTTAATTCGTCATTGCGTACACTAACACCTGTAAATAGAATACGGTCAGGTGTAAAGCCGCTACTCAACGCCATAAATACTTCTCCAGGGCTGACTGTATCCAGGTAAGCACCTTGTGACTGGAGAATGCGAAGAACTGTGAGGTTTGTGTTTGCTTTGGCTGCGTAGTATATTCGAACATATTTGTAGTTGTTAAGTAAGGCTGTGTATAGGCGGTTGTAGTTATCTTGAATTCGTTTTTCGCTTAAGACATAAAGTGGAGTGTCATACTTTTCAGCTAGTTCTTTGACTGAGAAACCATCAAAGAACAAAGCGCCTTTACGATTTTCTAATGGGTCACTAAGCTTCTTCTTTACCATTTTCTACACCAACATGAGTTAAGTTAGTAGTTTGTAAATTAGGCTAAGCCTTTAGCCACAAATAATTCTGCACTCAGTATTCCGCCGCCTGCAGCTCCACGTATAGTATTATGGCCAAGACACATGTACTTGAAAGTCATAATTGGATCCTTACGTATCCTACCGACTACAGCACTCATTCCACAGCCAGAATCTCGATCAAAACGGGGTTGTGGTCTATTCTTTTCGTTTCTGACAATTATAGGATGCTTCGGAGCTGAAGGCAACAGCAAATCTTGAGGTACACCTTTGAAGTTGATGAATGCTTCCTTTATTTGTTCAAGTGTTGGGTCTTGATCTAGCTTTACGAAAACAGATTCTAAATGTCCATCTTTAACATTAACGCGATTGCAGCTCGCACTTAGTTTAAGATCTGCGTTTTCCACACACTCCCCGTTGAAGCACCCAAGTATCTTTAAAGTTTCAGCTTCCATTTTCTCTTCTTCACCTGAGATAAATGGAACTACATTGTCGATAATATCCAAAGAGGGCACTCCAGGATATCCTGCACCGCTTAAAGCTTGCATAGTAGAGACAACGATTTGCTTTAGACCAAACTGCATTAACGGCTTCAATGTTAATACCAATTGAATTGTGCTACAGTTGGGGTCAGTTGTGATAAAACCTTTCCAACCACGTATTTTTTGTTGGAGTCTGATTAATTCAGCGTGATCAGAGTTAATTTCGGGTACAATTAAAGGGACATCTTGTTCCATCCGATGAGCACTAGCTTTACTAAAAACCGGATACATAGCTCCGAACTCAGCTTCAACTGGACCGGCTAAATCACCTGGCAGAGAGGAGAAAACTAAGTGTACATCACCTGCGTTTTCAACTGACTCAACATCTGCATTAACAACCGACATCTCAGCTATTTCATCAGGTAAATCAGTTTCCATGAGCCAGTTACAAGCGTCTTTGAATTTTTTTCCTGCTGACCGCTCTGAAGCTGCAAGAACCTCAATTTCGAACCAAGGGTGACCCTGTAGAAGCTGAATATACCTTTGCCCCACAGCACCGGTGGCACCTAAAATTGCTACTTTACGCTTATGTATCATGACTTTTTTCTTCCTTTGACTGGTTCATTTTCTCAATACTTGATAAAAAAGTTAATGGTGAATTTATGTTCAAGATAACCCCAGCACATCTGCCATAGTGTAAAGTTTTGGAACAGTTTGTTTACTTAGCCATTCTGCAGCGTAAACAGCACCTTGTGCAAACACATTTCTAGAAAAAGCGGTATGTTCAATCCTTAACATTTCGTATGGCCCAGCAATAACCAAATCATGGATTCCCGGAACCCCTCCAGCGCGTAGTGATGTTACCTCTAGTTCTTCTTTCTGACGTGGACAGATACCTTCTCTACCGGTCACAGTTCTTGAGTATCCGCGTAAAGTTGATATTATTTCGCAAATTTTCTTTGCTGTACCACTCGGAGCATCCTTCTTTCCAGTGTGATGGATTTCATTTATACTGAAATCGTATTCTTCAGGAAAAGCCTTAAGTTGCTCGGCTAGTTTGAACAGGATGTTAACGCCTACACTATAGTTAGGTGAAAATACAGCAGGAATTTTACCTGACAGTGATGATACAATTTGCAGATTTTGTTCTGTGGTGAAACCTGTAGTACCGAGAACTATTCGTTTTCCAAGTTCAGCTACTATGGGGATGCTAACGAGGTCAGCTTTGGGAGTGGTGAAGCTAACAAAAACATCGGCGTCCATTACTGCTTGACTCAAGTTATCTGAACTTTGAATGGTTATGTCAGAGTCACTTACACCTAGGTTACGGAGGTTTTTGCCTATCCATTGGCTATTTGGAGCCTCTGTTGCACCCACGATTTTGTAGCCCTTTGCAGTTGCTTCAGCAACGATTGCTCTACCCATCCTGCCGGCTACACCGGATACACATAACTTAAGCATAATATAGCCCCTCTATGTATTTGGGATTGTATAATCGGTCTTGTAAGTCAACACCAAAATAATCGGATATTGGCTCTAGTACCTGTGGATTTGACTCGTAAATTTTACGAACATTTGTTAGAACCAAATCTACACCATTCCGAGTCATCTTGCCTAAAGGCTGCCTACAAGGGCCTGACGGCATACCCAATATATTCATCAGTGTCTTATATGCAAGTGGATTACGAGCCTTACAGACTACTGGTCCATAAGGTGATGGTTCCTGGGTTTTCACTGTCACTATATTGAAAAGGGGCTGTAGTGCCTGTGCTAAAACATTAGCAGATTCTTTATCACCATCGAGAAGATAGTGCACCATATCTGAAACTGTACGAGGGGCAACATTTGAGGCAACTGATATTACGCCGCTTGCAGCAATCTCTGGAGAAGCCATTAATGTTAATGTTTTATCATCGTCACCACTGAGTATGTCAAAGTCTTCCCCGCAGAATTTTCTAGTTAATTCTGAGTTTTTCAGATCACCTGTTGCTTCTTTTACGCAGCTAACATTGGGATATTGTGCATGTAAGATTGCGATGTCCTGAGGGAGAAGTTGTGTACCGGTTCTCCCCGGAATAATGTAGGGGATAACTTGTACGTCTGGAAACTTGCTTGCAATAGGCTCAAGGTATTCGCGACGTATTTCAAGCGAGCTAGGACCATTATAATAGGGGTCGACAAGTAAAACGGCATCTACACCAGCATTTCTTGCATGTTCAGTACCTTCAATTGATTCTTTTGTTGAATTACTGCCTGTACCTGCTATTGTATGAACTTTCTTCTGGGCAAAGACACATGTTTTCTCTATTACTTTGCTGTGCTCAAACCAATCCAAAGTTGGACTTTCACCTGTGGTTCCAACTGCCAATATGCCTTTGACACCGTTTTTTATTTGAAAGTCTATCAAATTGTGTAAACCGTCGTAGTCGATTTGACCATTTTGAGTCATAGGTGTTATTAATGCAGTATAACATCCGCTGAATATTGTCAATTTTTTATGCCTCGTCATCACTAAAAAAAAGGCAACGAATATTTAAACATTACGTTTAACATAATTTTTTTACGAAAACCGTAAAAAGTAACAAATACAACAAATACATTAAGCAAAAAAATAACTATTACCAAGCCTTAACTAGAGTGATTGTATGGAGCCAAAGTATAAGCAGTAAAAAATCCATCGACAGAACCATAAATTCTTCTAAGATAAACAACTACGTCATCCACACTTACCGCGGTAGGAATAATCTTGCAATAATTATCCGGACGCACCAAATCCATAAGGCCACCAGACTGAATTTTAACAACCTTTAAAAGCAGCCTACGGGAACCACAAACAAAAACAGCAATATCTCCATTACGGGGATTACCTTTTCTTATATCAATTGTTTTTAAACCTTGACTTAACCAATCAAAGACTTCTTTTTTTGCCAAAAATAACGGCACAGCTAAACCACAAAAAATTTTTTAACAGAACCCAAAGATAAACTTTGGGTCAAAAAGGATTAACTTCAAAATGAAAAAAGTGGATGTAGAAAACGCATAAGGATATTTGAGGTTACCCTTTGCCTTTCTCTTCTTTACCGAAGTACTGAGTCCATTTCAGCTTGCGTGCATCACGTTTGAATGCTAAGCTGCTCTTCTTGCATTTACTAGAGTCGAACCATAGAATTGAGCCATCGCTTTTCACGAACATCATGCCTGTGCCAGCTGGGAAATCAGCACCACAGAACGAACATTTTCTCGGTTTTGGCATGACAAATTCTCCAATAATTTTATCTTGTGATCTTCTTTGCTTCGCGCTCAGTTTCGCGTAACATTAGGATATCTTGAACACGAATTGGACCTTTAACGTTGCGTGTGATGATTCTACCTTTGTCTTTACCTTCCATTATTCGGACACGTACCTGAGTAATTTCGCCAGTTACACCTGTCCGACCAATGATTTGTATGACTTCTGCGGGAATTTGCTCGTCGGTTACTTCTCTACTCATTACTGAGTTCCTCGTTTAACTTGATCGATACGAGTAACAATTTCTTTGATTAGACCTGCCGCTTCGCCTTCTCGCATAATGCATGCCGCTGCACAAGGAACATCGATACCTATTGATTTACCTAGTTGTTCTTTACTTGGAACAAAAACATATGGAATTTTTCGTTCGTCGCATAATAATGGTAGATGGGCGATGACTTCTGGAGGATCAACATCTTCAGCGATAACCACAAGTTTAGCTTGTGAGCGTTCTACAGCTTTTGTAGCTTCATTTGTTCCTTTCCTAACTGATCCTGATTTTGAAGCAATCGTTAGGGCTTCATAGGCTGCATCTACGAGTTCTTTCGGTACTTCATATTTTACATAAAATGGTTTTGACATATTAGCCTCACCCTTTTAAGGCACAAACTTATCAACACTTCCTATTTAATAACTTTTCTACTACAAAACTGTAGACCATTCCTTTTGTGCAAAACGTAATCCAGAAAGATTTAAATAAACTGTTACGGTCACGTACATGTTTTTCGAGAGGGGAATCGCGTTTGCAAAAATTGGGTAGAGTTATAAATGTATCTCCTTCAGGAAACGCCATAGTAAAAATAGATAAGCCCCCGAAACTCGGCACCGAAGTTTTTGATGAAAATTTTAATACTGTTGGAAAAATTTTTGATATAATAGGTCCAACCACAGCACCTTATGCAGTAATTAAAACAATAATTAGTGAACCAACTAAACTTAAGGATAAACCAGTCTACTTGCTTCTCTCGAAAACTAAAAGGGAGCAAAAGAGAAAATGAGCAGAGATAGCAAGTTACATGTACCGGTAGAACAAGAGCATTTAACAACAAAAACTGAACCGGCAAAGATTCAGTCATGTCCTGAGTGTGGAAGCACCCGACTTATGAGAGATTATGAATGTGCTGAAATAGTCTGTATGGATTGTGGTTTTGTCGTTCAACAAAAAATCGCTGATCGAGGACCAGAATGGCGCGCATTTGACGACGATCAGAGGTCTAAAAGAACACGAGTTGGTGCGCCCTTAACATATACGATTCACGATAAAGGTTTATCAACCACTATTGATTGGCACGATAGAGATGTTTATGGAAAAAGTCTTTCACCAGGACAAAAAGCACAGGTTTATCGTTTAAGAAAATGGCAAAGACGGATCAGAGTATCAGATGCAACAGAAAGAAACTTAGCGTTTGCCCTTTCTGAAATCACAAAAATGTCAAATAACCTTAATTTACCGAAAAACATTCTTGAAACTGCATCAGTAATTTATCGGAAAGCAGTAAAAGAACGGTTAATAAGAGGAAGGTCAATTCAAGGAGTCACTTCAGCGGCACTGTATCTAGCCTGCAGACAATGCGGCTTACCCAGAACTCTTGATGAAATTTCTCAGGCATCCGCAGTAAACAAAAAAGAAGTTGGAAGAAGCTACAGATTCCTAATCCGAGAACTTAATTATGTGATTCCCCCTCTACGACCAAGCCAGTATATAACAAAGTTCTCAAATCAACTCACAATGCAGGGCAAAGTTGAAGAAATTGCACACAAAATCTTGACTGCAGCAAAAGAACAAAAACTCACTTCAGGCAGGGGACCGACGGGTATAGCAGCTGCAGCTAGTTATATTGCATCGGTGTTAACAGGAGAAAGAAAGACACAAAGGGAAATTGCTGAAATTGCTCAAGTTACTGAAGTAACAATTAGAAATCGCTATAAAGAACTCGTAGAAAGGCTAATGTTTCAATTAAGCATCTAAAATATTCACCTTCAGTTTTCGAAAAAACCGATGAAACTGATTTTTAGATAGAACACAAAAACAGATAGACTAAGTCGACTAAAAACTACTGCAAATGCAATCAAAGCTAAAAGAAATTTTGAAAAATTTTCATGAAAAAAATACCTGACTCAGAGCACTATCACAATAACCTTCAGATAGTGGAGCTTAATGTTGAAGCAAAAGCAAAGATACTTGAAAATAAGTGGAAAAGTTAAGCTGAGAACTTGAAAAAGTAAGAGAACAATAGCTCTTAACAAAGATTACAAAAATATACCAAAAACTTAGCAAATAACAGCTATTTTTTTAAGTCTGCAAACCGCTATCTTAAATCATGCCCTACAAATTTACATTTGATCTATCAAAAGTCCCGCGTTTCTTCTTCACAGAGTTAACTTTACTTAGTTATCAAAAGGGCATGCATAAAACATTCCTCAAAAAAGCACATGATTTAATAATTAAATTTCGAATTCAAGAAGCTACTGGATTAAACCTCTCCGATGCAGTCATCCTACTTCAAGACTTCATTGACCTACAAGCCATCAATCTTATGGAGCGAAACAAGTTTTTAGAAACAAAAAAAAGAGCATTATTCCTGCCACATTGTGCTCGTAAATACATGGATAACCGATGTAAAGCATCCTTTGACCCAAACATTCCATCCTACATATGCACTCATTGTTCTGATGACTGCTTAATCAACAAGGCTAATCGATATGCAAAAAAGAAAGGGTATGATGTTTACCTCTTACCAGGAGGTTCATGCGTGCCTAAAATTCTAAAAGCTAACCGTTATGAAGGCTTAGTTGGTGTTGCATGTGGGGAAGAGATAATGATGATCAGCAAACTATTACCAAGTATGGATGTAAATGCCTGGCAAGGTATTCCCCTAATTAAAAACGGCTGTGCAAATACAGTATTTAACTTAGAAACACTCGCTAGAGTGTTATAAAATCTGCTTTAAACACTAAAAAGGCAAGATTTAGCAAAACAAACTATTTTAACCGAAAATAAAACAATATTTGTTATAAACAAAAAAGTTTAGAATAGGAAAAATTAGGGTGTTAATCTAACCCTATCACGTGGGTATAGAGTAACTTCACGGATGTTCTTTTTACCCGTTAAAATCATTGTTAACCTTTCTAAGCCAATTGCCCAACCTGCATGAGGAGGCATACCATAATCGTATGCTTGAAGGTGGCATTTAAAAGAATCAGGATTTAAATTCTTTTCAACCAATCGGTGTATCAACTGATTTTTATCCGAGATTCGTGTGCCACCTGATACCAATTCGATGTATCGCCACATTAAATCGAACCCTTCACAGACTTCGGGGTTATCATCACGTGGTTTAATATAGAAAGCCTTTGTGCTAGTAGGCCAATCAGTTATGAAGTAAAAGAATGGATAAATGTCACCTAGAACACGATATGCTTCAGTATGTATATCTTCGCCCCACGGAATTGTTATGCCCTGTGTTTTAAGGTCATCCAAGACTTTGGTGTAGGTAAGTCTTTTAAACGGAAGTGTGGGAACCTCAATTGTGTAATCCAAATTTGAAAGCTCAACAACACATTTTTCCTTAACAACAACACATGCATGGTGGATTACTTTTTCAAGTAAATTCATTACATCGTCGGCATTAGAGAAAGCTTGTTCGATATCTATAGAAGTGAACTCGCTAAGGTGACGACGTGTATGGGACTCTTCAGCTCGGAAAAAAGGTCCAACTTCAAACACTTTCTCAAAACTTAACATCAATTCTTCTTTGTAAAGCTGTGGACTCTGTGCTAAGTATGCTTTTTGGCCGAAATAGTCAACACAAAATAGTTCCGCGCCACCTTCAGTTGCAGAAGCAATTATGCGTGGACTATGAATTTCGATAAAGTCCTTCGCGAATAGAAAACTACGAATGGCGTCAAGAGCTATATGTTGAATTTTAAATGTAGCCAAACTTGAGGGTTGTGTGAGGTCCAGTGGTCTAGCGTCTAATCGAACTTCTATATTAGCTGGTGTTTTACCTGTAATGTCTATTGGTAACTGTTCAGAGGCCTCATTAAAGACTTTAAATGCGGTAGGTATAATTTCTATTCCACGTGGTGTCATATTGGTTTTCTTTACATTACCTTTTACGCCTACACTGAAACGTTTCTGGAGGGCATCGGTTTTAGCTAAGACCGCGGGAGCTACACGTTTTTTTGGAATAGTTATTTGAATAGTGCCTTCACGGTCTTGAAGAATAACGAAGCGTATGCCTCCAAGGTCGCGTACGTCTTGAACCCAACCAAAAAGGGTTACTGCTTCACCATCAAGTTCAGAAGACAAGTGAGAACTATAATGAGTTCTAACCCAGTCGCCAATAGAGTCCAAATCCATTCTGCGTTTCAACCTTTTTAGTCTGCAATTTCAACACGCAAAGACATTTTGCGTACTTTGTTTGCAATTTCCTTTAAAGCTTTAAGGTCCATCGGCAACTGTGCGCCACGTTTCCTTTTAAGTATCACTCGGGTTTCTGTGGTTCCATCGGGGAGCCAGATTGTGTTGATTGTTAAGATACTAAAGGGTACGAAGAGATCTTCAAGGAATTTACGGTCATCGACACCATACTCGAGAACACGTACATTCTTGCCAGTTTCGTCACCTATGGTCTTAACTATTTTCCCGCCGTAACCCAAAAGTTTGGGTACATCGCCATGGCCAACGAGGATAGCCAACGTTTTTTCAACGTCAACAGCTTTATAGAAGCAGACATTTTGCAGGGAAGGATATTTCTCCTCTAAATTAAGCAGCAAACGGGCGATTTTCAGGTCTAAGTCACTGATTTCGCCAGCTTTCACTTTGGCTGAACATTTTTGGCATAGTATGCCACTCTTTAGGCAGAAACTGCATAGTTCTGTTTTCATTTGCCATTCGTTTTCCTGCAAAGAAGGAGTTCCGCATCGATCGTGACTTAGCGCGTCAACGTAATCTCGATTGTACTTACGTTAGTAGCGCTCTGAGTATTTTCATCCTGATCTATAGGCAGAAATTGATCTGTTCCGATACCTATACTTTTGATTTTTACATCCGGAAGGAACCTTTGTCTTAGAACTTCAGCTACGTCAATTGCTCTGCATATTGATCTGCCGCGTGCTTTAATGCTCACTTGTTTTGCGCCGCCATGGAAGAAGGTGATACAGGCCAAGACATAGTTCATCACGGGTTTTTTGCCAATCAGGACTGCGCTAGTAGTCTCCGTCACGGTTCCGCTTCACTCCTAGTTTACTTTTTAGTGGCTTTCTTACCTTTTTTTGAACATAAATACATTGTGGTACATGTACACTATTATTGCAGGACAGCATAGTCCATCAAAAATTGTAGGAAACAGTTCAATTAGGAAGACAAAAGCCAAGTTCATTTACAGGCATCAAATTATTAAGTAACTTCACTATTGTAAAGGTTTAAGCTAGCAGACTTAAAGTGGGTATAGTGGAACCTTTAACTAAACGGTCAATCCAACTCTTGGAGACAATCTACAAGAAAGGAAAAGCAACAAATACGTATACTCTGAGAGCTAAACAGGATGAATTGTCAAAGCATTTAGATATAAGCAGACAAACATTAAACATTCATTTACGAAAATTAAAGAGTCATGGTTACATCCGTACAGGAAGAGGCTTTATAGATGTTACAGAAAAAGGTCTTAGCGCTATAGGAGTATCAACCACACCAGCATTCATACTTCTTAAAGTTTCACCGATTAAACGTATCCAAGTTTATGAAGAAATTCGGCGACTTCAAGTGTCAAGAGCTTTCCGGATTGCGGGTGAAGTTGATTCATTAATAATAGTTGAAAGAGAAAACCTTGATGAAATTCTAAAGAAACTCTACAACGTTGAAGGAATAGAAGACACACGATCTTATGTTACTATTGAAGTGATTAAGTAGAAAGTTCAAGTTAATTATCAGCAGTTAAGACAAAAGGTATATTTGATACTTAACCATCAAAGGTTTATCTAAAATGGAAGGTTAACAAGAAAATGCCAATATTAGATCCGGTAAAGAAGACCATAGCGCAACAACGCCGCCTATACATGAAAATCTGCAGAGATTGCGGTGCACGCAATGCAAAAACTGCACTTAAATGCAGAAAATGCAAAGGCAAGAACCTGCGCTGGAAGAAACGGGAAATAGTAAAGTAATTTTTTATTCTCCCTGCCTTTTACTTTTATTGTAAAAACAGCCATAGCTATTGTGATTTATATTTGAAATAGAGCAGATTATTGTTCAAAACTTGTTATAGAATTATATAAGTAAGTATAGTGGAAAAAGAAATCGAAGAGTACTAAAATTATCAAAAAAGTGACTGCATAAAATTTTAATGGTTAGTGCTCCGGCCGGGATTCGGACCCGGGTCGCCGACTCGAAAGGCCGGCATACTTGACCGGACTATACTACCGGAGCGCTTTTTCTAAAAGCATCAAGCAGAATACCAGTTCCCTCGAATAAACCTTACCCTTCTAGAAACACTGTTTTAGCTAACAACCTTCTTTTGTCGAGTTCTTTTTGGTTTAAACAGGAAGCCAGTTATTTGATCAACAAGTTTAGCCTGTTCTTTTACTGTTTTTTCAAGTGTCTCAAGTCTTTTTTCTAAATCATTTGAAATTATTTTCCCTTCAATACGGTTTGCACTACGAAACATTAGCAGCATCTTAAATGTCTCGGAAATTGCTTTTTCTTGGTCTTCAACTTTAGCAGGTTTAATTCCAGCTATTATCGACAACAAGTCAACATAATGTTCTTTTATCTTAAGTTCCGCATTTACAGAAGGGTCAGTTGGAAAAGCTATACTTAAAGGAGTTTTTTTAGCTAGTTCTGCAGCAGTTGGAAAACGGATTATTATATCACCTCTTATCCAAGAAGCAACAAATTCTGTAACAAATTTTCGGATATCGGTCTGTGAAAATAGTAACAAAGGATCATCAGGTTTATTATCGGATTTACGTTTGACTCTTACACTGATTACTTTTTTGTCATCCTCAATGTCAGGCTTTTTTGTCATCTTATTCCCTTCTCATGTTATTATGACGCATTTTATAATCTTCTTAGCAATGACTAGTATTTAAGAAAAAGCGGAGATAGTTAAAAAGAGATTTTTTTACTTAAGGAATAACACCTAAGATTTTTTCTGTTGCTACCTCAACTTTTGCGCGGTCAGAAGAGTTGGTGTAAACTCTGAGTATATTCATAAATCCTTTAAGGGTTTCAAAAATTTTTGAAGTCTCACTTAACCGGCGTAGTTTTTTTCCGCCTGATTGACTTCTTACAAAAACTGGAAGCTCCCTTGACTCCATTAAAACCGCATGGTGGTATGGCACTGAAGGCACTGTAGGAACATCGATAATTACTGATTCCATTTTAACACCAGCCTCTTTAGCGATTTCAGTTTGCACTTGACTTCGATAAGCTTCACCACTAAAAAGATTAGATATCATCGCGTCCTTTTCATAGAAAGTGCGCTCATATGCACATTTAAGCATTCTTCGATGCTCTAAGTTACTTATGATTTCGTTGGAGGCTTTACATTTCTTTAGTGCCGCCCAGACTGTGTAATCATCTAACTTCAAGTACTCCTCAGGGGTTTTAAAAGCCGTTAAACCAAGTTCGTTGTTAGCTTTCTCCATAGCTGTAGCAAGCATAATTTGAGCTGCTCGACCCACTCGGTGGAAGTAAATGCTTTTGAAAGATTCTATACGCGCTATAAAGAAAGCTTCTAAAGCTGATAACGCGCCAAGTTCTACAGCTAAGTTTTCACCCAATAAATCAAGGGCATGAATTAGACGATAAACATCCACAAAGCCATATTCAGCGCCTGTATGATAAGTGTCTCTAACAATGAAGTCTTGTTTGTCTACGTCAACAGCGCTGCTTATGATTTGGTCAAGGAAAGCACGATTCTTTTTTTGTAGTTTTCCCACTGCAAGACCAGCAATTTCTTTGGAGTTATACCCCATTTTTGATAGTTTGTCGCTGACTTCGCTTTTCTCTATTATCCAGGCTGTTATATCTTCATGTGTTTTACCCAGATTTTTAATAAGTAAATGTTCAAACACATGAGAGAAGGGCCCGTGCCCACAGTCATGAAGCAAAGCGGAGACGCGGCACATATCAATTTCTTCATCGCTTACAACCCGCGAAATATTAGGATTTTCTAAAACCTGACCTGCAAGATACATAACACCTAAAGAATGTTCAAACCGTGTATGATTGGCACCAGGATAAACATATTCTGAACCAGCCAATTGGCGCAATCGCCGTAACCTTTGCATTGAATAAGTATCGATTATGTTTTTTTCTGCTTCAGTGATATACACATAACCATGCACAGGATCTTTTATTTCTCCCCAGTACGCCTTGGGCACAAAGTTTCACTTCTGTTGATAATTATATTTATGTGTCTTCCTATAATGTGTAACGCTGAAGAATTGGTCGACAATTATGAATAATAAAGGCGTCTTCATAGTTATTGAAGGTTTAGATGGAAGCGGAAAAACCACTCAAGCAAGGTTACTAGCAAAAAAGCTGTCTAAAAAATACAATATTTTTCTCACTACAGAACCAAGCAGAGGAAAAATCGGAAGTTACATTCGTGAATACTACCTATACGAAAAACAACGCCTCCCAACAGATGTAGAAGCACTTCTTTTTGCAGCTGACCGATTAGAGCACGTAAAAAAAGAGGTTGTGCCAGCCTTAGATGAAGGTAAACTGGTCATATGTGACAGATATTTGCATTCCTCATTGGCCTACCAAGGAAGTTCTGGTCTGAGCATAGACTGGATTAGAGGGATTAACTCTAAAGCACTTCAACCTGACATCGGAATCTTCATTGACTTAGCGCCTGAAGTTGTTTTGAAACGGTTAAATCGTAAAAAGTCAGTAATGGAAACATTGGAAACACAACAGAAGGTAAGGGAAATTTATCTTAAATTTGTCGAAAATGGAGAACTTGTAAGAATTGATGGGGATAAACCTAAAGAAGATGTGGCAACCAATTTGTACTCAAAAGTAACAGAGATGATTGAGCCATTAAGAGACTCTATATAGTCGAGAAATGTTTTTTTCAGTCAAATTAGGAATTGATTGATTAGTCACAAATAGTAATTTTTTCCAATACCGCAAGTTACGCGTAATATCATGACAAAGTTAAATAGACAAATCTGTTAGTTAGAGAATTATCCCGTGTGACCACGATGTTAGATATCAAGCTTATTCGAGAAAACCCTGAACAAGTTATAACTAACCTAAAGAAAAGAAATAATTTAGAAGTTCTTCAAATGCTAGACAATCTAGTTGCCCTAGATAAAATGTGGCGCCTCAATAACACTAAATTGAATGAGCTACGACATGAAAGAAAAAAAATCACTATTGAAATTGCCAAACGTAAAAAAACAGGTGAAGACACAGCAAAACATGTTTCTGAAGCGCAAAAAATTGATGAGATAATTACTTTAAAGGAAAAAGAAGTTACTGGTCAGGAAGAGAAAATTCGAGATTACTTGTTACGGTTACCTAACATTTTAGATGAATCAGTTCCTTTAGGTGAAGACTCGAAAGACAATTTAACAGTAAAAACTTGGGGAAAAATCCCCGAGTTTACTTTTTCGATTAAGAATCACATAGACCTTGCACTAAGTCTTGACCAAATCGATATGGAAAGAGCGGGAAAAGTCTCAGGCTCAAGATTCTTCTACCTTAAAAATGAAGTTGCAATGCTTGATATGGCATTAATGAGTTTTGCAATAGAAGAATTATCAGAAAAAGGATACACACCAGTCATACCACCTTATCTTATGAAACATGACGCTTACGAGGGGGTAACTGCACTTGCAGACTTTGGTGACGTACTTTACAAAGTTGAAAACGAAGATCTTTACTTAATAGCTACATCTGAACATCCATTGGCTGCTATGCTGATGAATGAAACATTAAAGATAGAAGAGTTACCTGTGAAACTCGCTGGGATAAGCACTTGTTTCCGTAAAGAGGCAGGCGCCCATGGCAAAGACACACGAGGTATCTTTCGCACACACCAATTCAACAAAATAGAGCAATTCATATTTTGTAAACCTGAAGATTCAGCTGAACTTCATGAAGAACTTCTTGCTAATGCTGAACTGTTACTACAAAAACTTGGTTTACCTTACCGTGTTGTAAATGTATGCACAGGCGATATTGGTACGGTAGCTGCAAAGAAATATGATATAGAAACTTGGATGCCAGCACAAAACGATTACAGAGAAGTGGTCTCATGCAGCAACTGTACTGATTACCAAGCGCGGCGATTAGGTGTTCGTTATAGAGAAAAAGAGGGAGCACCTCCGAAAGGTTTTGTTCACACATTAAACTCTACAGCTCTTGCTACGGGTAGAACAATCGTTGCGATACTGGAAAATAATCAAAATGAAGATGGAACAATAAATATACCTGAACCGCTAAGAAAATACATGGGAAATAGAGAGAAAATATGCAAAAAACGGTAAAAGTTTTAATATCTCCCTGAGAATGTTCTGGAACGACTTGGAGAAATCATCGTGTCTTCAAAAACTTCAAAATCAGCAAAGCAGATGCGCGATAAGTGGCGCGGAAAATCTTGGTATATGGTAATTGCGCCTTCGTTCTTCGGCAACATAGAGTTAGGTTCGATTCCAGCTCAAGAAGAACAAATGTTAATTGGTAGAGTAGTAGAAGCAACCCTATATGACATAACAGGAGACTTCTCTCATCATTATCTAAAAATGTTCTTCCAAATTAACAGCATGGAAGGTAAAACAGCTAGAACACTTTTCAAGGGTCACGAATATTCACGTGACTACCTAAGGAGTCTTGTTAGAAGAAGAACAACCAAAGTGGATGGTCTATTCAATTTAATTACAAAAGACGGATATAAACTTCGCATATCAGTTTCCGCACTAACACTTTCAAGAATAAAAACTTCACAAGAAAAGATTATTCGAGAAATGATGCAGAAAATCATCAAAGATAAAGCTAAAGCATTGACACTTGATCAATTCGTTCAAGAAATGGTTTTAGGCAAAATCGCATCAGACATATACAATCAAGCCAAATTAGTTGCACCACTAAGACATGTCGGAATTCGAAAATCGAAACTAATATCTGTCCCAGCTCAACAACCAAAAACCGAGGCTAAATCAACCCTCGAAACTGAAGCAGTTGCAGCTCCAGCATAAAACAATTTTTATTTTTTCTTCACTTAGTTTTCATTAACATTTTTATGAGTTATACTTTAAATTTTTCTTTGCTTCTCTGTTGATGGTTAGAGTTAAATGGTGAGTGGACATTGATCACTGCATTAGCAGGCGGAGTGGGTGCTGCTAGATTTTTAATAGGTTTAAAGCATGTAATAAAAGATGAATTTTCTGTAATAGTTAACACCGGAGACGACATTGAACTGTATGGATTACATATATCTCCAGACTTGGACATCGTCACTTACACTTTATCCGAGAGAGTAAATGAAGATAAAGGCTGGGGAATAAGAGACGATACTTTCCATTTTTTGAATGCGCTCAAAGATTATGGCTCAGATACATGGTTTTGTTTAGGCGATAAAGATCTAGCAACCCATTTTTATCGAACTGAACTTTTAAGGCAGGGATTTTCGCTCTCACAAATTACAAATGAAATCTGCGATTCTTTAGGAGTCAAAGTGAAAGTTCTTCCTATGACCAATGACAAGTTTGAGACAAGAATAATAACACCAGAAGGGGAAATGCATTTTGAAGAATATTTTGTTAAGAGACAATTCAAAGACAAAGTTTTAGGGGTTAGATTTATCGGATCAAAAACAGCTGAGCCAGCACCGGGAGTCTTGGATGCAATTTTAGAAGCTGAAAAAATTGTTGTTTGCCCAAGTAACCCAATAGTAAGCATAGGAACAATTCTTTCAGTAAATCAAATCAGAGAGTCATTGAACAGAACAAAAGCAAAAGTTGTAGCAGTTAGTCCAATAGTTGCTGGTGCACCAATTAAGGGACCAGCGGATAAAATGTTACAGGCATCGGGTATTGAAGTTTCAGCTTATGGTGTAGCTAAACTTTATTCTGATTTCCTCGATGAAATCATAATTGACAATAAAGATGAAGCAGAGAAAGAAAGAATTGAAAAACTTGGGATAAATGTAACAGTAACAAATACAATAATGAAAACTTTTGAAGATAAAGTGTTGTTAGCTAAAGCTGTACTTGAAATTTGATAGTTATATAGTAACAGGTTAGACCAGTTTTTCTGAAAATATTAAAAAGTGGCGGGCCCGCTGGGATTTGAACCCAGGACCTCCGGCTCCGCAGGCCGGTGTCATAATCCGTACTAGACGACAGGCCCAACCTGTCTTCGCCCTCTCAAAAATCAGGGCAGACTACTAAATACTACTCTTGAACTTAAAAATAGTGGTTTTGATTGTGTGTGTTAATTGATTTACTACAATAATTAAAAATCAAGACAGAACACAAACAGTAAATTATCTAAAAATATGAAGGAAGTAAATCGAGTAAAAGATATGACTGTGCCAAACAGAATGTAAAAACACAACTCTGATAGGAAAAAATGTCAGTTTTTAGTATAGAGGCAGTTCAAGAAGAGAAGGTATTAGAGGTTAGTTATTTTTTAGACTTCTCTGGAGTGCGTCTACTACGTTTTGTTTTCCCATTGCTAGTACATATGGGCCTAAACGGGGACCTTGTGATGCACCCATTAATACTTGATATAGTTTACGGAATAAGGCGCCAGGTTTTACACCATTGTCTTTGGCTGCGTTAAAGATTGAATTCTGGATTTTTTCAGGGTCATCTGCTACAGTTTGTAGTTTGTTAACCAAGTCTGAAACTGCTTTTTTCTCTTCGACTGTAAGTTCAACTGTTGTTTCTTTGATTTCTTCAAAGTCGCGTATCCAGTTAGCAGCATAATTAATACGCTGCAATAGATCTTCATCTAACTCTTGGTCTTTCTTAAGGTAACCGTAGCTTTGGAGCATTTCTGTAACATAGGTTGTTAAGCAGTCTTTTGGAGCCAATTTCACTATAAAAGCCAGTAAATTATATGGAACATGGATGCTTGGTTTAGTAGGCGGTGCCATGAGGTAGCAGTACTTGAATAGACCTTTTAATCGGATAGCTTCTTTTTCACCTACATTTTTCTTATCGAAGTAAACATCCTCCAAGTAGTCGAGTTCATTCATGTAAACTGGGATATCTGAAACAGCTAAAGCTCTTGTACCCACGAAACGTTTAAGCATTAAGAGTAAAAGTGACTGCGGTGAACCATAATTAAACCAGACCTGTGGAGTGAAAACGTTACCCGCAGATTTGCTGATTTTTTTTCCGCCTTTATCAAGAAACATCTCATATTTTGCATGTGAAGGAGGCTCAAAACAGAGAACTTCCTGACATATACGGTCGTTAATTTTAACTGAGTCAGCTATGTCTTTACCGTAAGCTTCAAAACGGATATCAAGTGCTTTCCATCGTGCCGCAAATTCGCTTTTCCAAGTGAGTTTACCTTCACCTTTTTTTATGTCAGCGTCGCCCTCATGGCCGCAACCTTTGATTAGGCGACCCCGAATTTCTAGACCTTCACATTTATAGTGGACTTTATCAGTTTTAGGTTCAAAAGAGTAAGCACGAGTTGTGTAAATTCGTCCACAATTCTCGCAGACAGCAAAAAATGGTAATACTTCTGTGTATGTTTCTTGTCCAACTTGCTCTTTAACGATTTGGCCGACTTGTTGAGAGTTAGAGAGAAGCATACGCATTTCGTTTAATATGAGGCCTTTTTCGTAAACATCCTTAGCTGAATAATACTTGTATTGTATACCACATTTATCTAGAGCTTCAAGTAGAAGAGAACTCATGTGTTTACCGAAACTTTCATGGCATCCAAACGGGTCAGGAATACTTGAAACAGGATAACCAAGATATTTTTCTAGACCTTTATCAGTAAGCCCTGCGGGTACCTTACGTAAACCATCTTTATCGTCACAGTATGCTATTAATTCAGAGTTTACACCCTGATTTTTTAGGGCAAGTGTAACAGCGTATGAGCGGGCTGCATCACCTAGACTACCTATGTGGGGAAAACCAGATGCACCAAGCCCCATCTCAGTACGAAGATTATCCATGCTTCGGCTAAGGCTTTGTTCACGTTCAATGATTTTCTTAGCCATCATGTCATACCAGGTTCCATGACCGATTATTTCTTCGCTCATACACAATACCTACTGCAACATGACTACTCAAAGACATAAAAAAATGTTTAGAGCCGAAAATAGAATTGATGTTAAGACAATTATGATTGAACGTGAAGAACCAAAAGAGATCTTTAAGGACAAACCAGATGAACACTACTTATGCAGTAAGCTGATAAGGTTCAGATAAGAAAAAATTGAATACACAACCAGATGAAACTAAATTTCAAGGCACAAAAAACAAAGAATGAAAAAAATAAAGGTCATTTTAGAAAAATACTATAGTTTTGCAGAGGGTATATCACCCTTTAGAACCATCCCTTTTGACCCATCAACTGTCAATTGATAAGTTTTATCTTTATAGTAGTATTTGATGAACCATATTGGTGCATGGAGATAGACTATTTGTTTGACATTTATAGTAGTTGACAATTCTATTATTCGATCTATATCTTGCTGTATTAGAAAGCGGTGATGTGTGTCTATCTGTTGTTTAGTAAGTGTTGTTGCTTCTTCACGATCTATTTCACTGTTTAATAGTTTGGCAAATCCTTCGATTTTTCGGAAATCATAGGGGATTTTACCGGCTAAAGGTATATCATATTCTCTAGTTGGAAAGGATGCAACTTGCCGAGCGATAATCAGCCAGTTGTATTCTTTTTTTATTTCACCTTTCTTTACAATTGGCGGTGTAATACGTTCAAAAATTCCTTCATACTTTGTTGAGGTTTCTAGGGATATAACCCAGAAGGGCAGATATACAAGTGAGGTTTCAGTAATTTTTGATTTTTTTTCTAAGTCTTTGGGCTTCATAAACCCTGAGCTCATCCAATTTCTTACTAATTCCTCAATTTGGCTTGAAGAATAATTGTTAATTAGTAGAGAATGAGCAAATGTGAAGGGTTTACCTGTTTGGATTACAGTTGTGAAGCCACAATATTTGCAGGTAGCTATTATTTCGCCTGGCTTAAACTCTATTGGACCATTACAATGTGAGCAATGGATGCTTTGGGCTATAGCCATTTATGTTAAGCCTTCGGTGACTCTCTTTTGATGATCTCGCGTGCAACCATTACTCCTGAGGCTGAGGCTTGCACGAGCCCGCGGGTTACACCTGCTCCATCACCTATTGTAAACATATTTTGGATTTTTGTCTCCAATACATTGTTTAGCTGAAGGTGGGATGAATAGAATTTAACTTCAACTCCGTAGAGTAATGTTTCAGGTGAGGCGACACCAGGGGCAATTTTATCTAAGGCTTGAAGCATTTCCCGTATATCTGCTAAATATCGATATGGCAAAACAAAGCTCAAATCTCCGGGTGTTGCATTTTTCAGAGAGGGTGTAAGCACGCTGTGTGAAATCCGTTCAGGTGTAGACCTTCGACCGTGATTGAGGTCGCCTAAGCGTTGCACCATTACACCACCGCTTAGAAGATTTGAAAGGCGAGCAATATATTTGCCATAAGCAATTGGTTCTTTGAAAGGTTCAGTAAAAGAAGTACTTACAAGTATAGCAAAGTTGGTGTTAGCTGTTTTTGTTTCAGCATGGCTTCCACCGTTAACGGTTAAAACACCATCGTAGGATTCTGTTGTTACTTTACCATATGGCGAAACACAGAAAGTGCGGACTTGATCGTCAAAATCTCTTGAATAATAGATAAGTTTTGGCTCATAAAGTGCTTTTGTGAGTTTCTCCATTACAGAAGCTAATAACTCGACACGTACACCAATGTCAACAGGGTTATTTACTGTTTTTAATCCATGAAACTGTGCTTCAGTTTGAAGCCACTCCGCACCGCTTCTACCTGGCGCAATGATTACATATTTAGCAAAGAAAGTTTCGCCTTTAACTGTCTCGACGCCTTTAACTAAATTATTTTCAGTGATTATTGATTTAACATCAGTTTTCGGCAGAAAAGTAATTTTTCCATGAAGGTCCTTACGCATTCTCTGTAGTGTTTCAAGGCATTTGTCAGTACCCATGTGCCGGACTTCTTGTTTGATAAGTTTTAAGCCAGCACGTGAAGCTTGACGTTCAATCTCAGCTACTTCTTCATTATCTCCACCATAAACCTGCTCGCTGGCACCAAACCTAAGATAAATCCCATCAACATATTTTACAAGCTCAATTAATTCATCAGTTGAAAGATACTGATTCAGCCAGCCGCCAACCTCTGTTGACAAGGTTAATTTACCATCACTGTAAGCTCCTGCGCCACCCCAACCTGAAAGGACAGCACATGGCTCACAATGAACACATTCAAAGCCGCGACTAGCAGGGCACTTACGTTTATCGATATCTTGTCCCCTATCGACTACGAGGATTTTAAGGTTAGTTTTTTCAGATAGCTCTAACGCTGAGAATATACCAGCCGGGCCAGCGCCCACTATTATTACATCATATTTCAAGGAAGAATATCCCCCTGGAACCCAGAATTACATACAACATGTCGAATATATTTGTTAGCACAATTTCGCGTTAAAATTAACAGAAACAAATGTACATTAGAAAAATGAGTAACTGTTGAAAGCACAGTTAAGATTAACAGTAAATGACTTATGAGATATTAAACCAGGTTACATAGGTGGATAAGCTTGAGAATTGATTTTAGAAAATCCTCAATGCACTAAAATGAGTAGGTTGTATAAGATTTGAACTGAGAAAATTAACTATTAGACGATAAAAGGCAGAAAGGTTAGCGTGCGGGTTCAATTCTGACCACTACTTCTTCCTTTTTCTCACCTTTAATGAAAAGCAAAATTATGATAACCAGTACTATGATTGCTAAAATTAGAAGCCAAAGAGGATTAAGAAAAAGCAACTCCGCTATATATAGAAGATAGATGTCAGGTATATGCAAGACAGATTGGCTGGTAAGTTCAGACCCAGTTTCAGTTACTCCAGTTACAGTAATAGTGTTTGCGCCACCGGGGATATAGGATTTCAATTTATAAGTGACAGCAACAGCTTCACCTGGATTCAAGGTCCCTCCAGTCAAACTGAGAATTTTACCATTCAAACTAACATTCCATCCCTCAGTTTCTTTGACAGCCATTGAATCTGCCAATTTTTGTGGCAAATCATAGTTTATCTCAACTATCGCCTCGTGTCCTTGGGGGTAGCTATATGTGAAACTACCGTAACCAGACCATTCACTGACTAATTCAACAATCTGTGCTGCAAAGAAGAATAACAGTAAAAGTATAACAAAAAGTACTATGAGAGATATTGAAGGTTTCCTTTTCCTTGCCACAATGCCCACCCCTTCCCTAATAGCAGATATTACACTGACAGCTATTTAAGATTTTAATTCATAAATTGACACTAAAAAAATGAATATAAAACCAAGATTTACACTGAAAAGATAGAATAGAATGCTCTGACAAATTTTCAAAGGTTCAAAAGAAAAAAGCAAAAATCATTAGAAAAAGTAAGAGATCAGTCTTTTATGGCTTCTATGAAGCTCATGACGTTCCAGAGTTTTACACGTGTATAAGGAGGCATATTAGGATCTTGTAAAATTTCATCCAGCAGTGCAACCGCATTTGAAGCTTTCACTGCAGGGGTATATTCAGGGGTCTGCAGAGCGTTCATTGCATCTTTGGCGGATCTACGAATATTTCTAGGTGTTGTGGTATCTTCTGAAACTTCACCAAGCACCACTAATGCTTGTCTGATCTTTGCTTCATATTCTTCAATTTTTTTCTTGCGCACCATATAGATCCACTTCAATGCATCTTGGGTAATCAAGTTATATATTTATTGATATGTATTTAAATTAGGGTTTTACATGCAACAAAACAAAGAAAACAGTCCTATTAAAAGGATGGCAAATCTGCTACAACAAGGAGCAACTTTAACGGATCTTTCATGTCCAGCTTGCGCATCACCACTATTCCGATTAAAAGACGGCACATTATGGTGTGAAAAAGACGAAAAAAAAGTGGTTGTTGTAAAAGATGGCGAGGAAGAACCTAAACAAAATAACACGAACACTATGGGGTATAGTAAACTAGAAGCAACTTTAATGACGAAAATATCGGATATTCAAACTAAAATTGAGAAAACTGAGGATATAGACGAACTACAGAAACTAACTTTAGCACTTACTGAACTATTAAACGCTGTTGACAAAATCAAGAGAATAAAGGCTTAGAAGCATAATTGATAGGCATCTACGATAATTTCCCCGTAACTATACATAACACGGAACAATACACTTCAAAAGTTCCTATAAAACAAATCCAGCAAAAACTAATAAAAATCCTATACGAATTGAACCAATGTGAATTCACATTTGAACAAGTATCTATACCAACTATACCCCAAGGAAGACTATTTTTTGAGTTTGGTATAGCTGAAGCAACAAACTTCACATTCATTAACGAAGAAGTCATGAGAAAAACACTTAAAAATTTAGCTAAAGAACCAAAAATACTTGATTTATTCTGCGCGATTCGGTATTATAAAATGGAAGGCGAGAAAAAAAGAGCGCTAAAATTTGATTATTACATAATTAGAATGATCTTTGATAAAAGTACATTTGAAGTGCAGACTTTCCATGAAAGAGGCCCACGGTACCTGTTACCTCAAGAAGTATTTACGTTTGTTGTTACCAAAATTAACGAGTCAATAGGTAAAAAAATCCTCATAAAACAAGAAACCGACTAAAAGGTAATAGTATAACAAAAGAATGTACCACTTTATCCTAAAAAGCTATATTTCGATGCTGTTATACAAAAAAAAGCTAATAAGCGTATTAGGAAAAGTTTGAAATCAAGGAGTTACAGGGTGCATGTTCCCTATAGAAGTTACTGAATTACGGAAAAACTATGGCGACCTAAAAGCTGTAGATGGTATCTCATTCAATGTTAAAGAGGGAGAAGTTTTTGGTCTACTAGGACCTAATGGCGCAGGTAAAACAACCACTATCGAAATTATGGAGGGACTCCGTGAAAGAGACGGTGGAGATGTTAAAATCCTTGGGTTGGATCCTTGGAAAAAAGGGTACGAACTACATAAGAAAATTGGAGTTATCCCACAAGAATTCACTTTTATCGAGAAAACTACTCCGAATGAAGCAATCAAATATTACGCTGACCTCTTTAATGTGAAGGTTAATCCTGATGAAATCCTGAAGGATGTTCTACTTGAAGAATCATCAAAAACTTATTTTGAAGAATTATCAGGAGGGCAAAAACGTAAGACGGGACTTGCGCTATCGTTAGTCAACTCACCTGAACTACTATTCCTTGATGAACCCACTACTGGATTAGATCCCAATGCGCGGCGAGCCATCTGGGAAGTGATACGGGGTTTAAAGAAAAAAGGCAAAACAATCATTTTAACTACACATTATCTTGACGAAGCACAGCAGCTCTCCGATAGAGTAGCCATAATGGATCATGGAAAAATCGTTGCTAGCGGAACAACAGCAGAAATCATCCAAAAGCATGGTTCAGGAGAACAAATAGAAATCTATGGAAATGAAAAACTTGCAGAGTATATAAGAGGAAACACTGAATTACAGGTTAACTATGATAAGAATAGGAACTTAATCACAATACCATTAAAAAAGAAAATTGATGCACTCGCAGCGTTAGCAGCTGCAGAGCAGTCGGGTATAGATTGGGGACAAATACAAACGCGGCAAGATAGCTTAGATGATGTTTTTATTAAGCTTGTTAGTGAACCACTTGATGAACAGGGAGGGAGAGGAGTAAATCAAAATACACGTAAAAAGGGGTTTTTAGATGATTAGTGGGAAAAGGATCCTTGCAGATTTTAAAGTGTATAGTCGTGGGTTTCTAAGAAACAAATTTGGATTATTCTTCGGCCTAATTTTTCCAGTTATTCTAATAATGATTTTTGGTGCAATATTCTCAGGAGGCGGGTCTGGAACAATATATGTTTATGCACAAAACCACGATGATGGCAATGTTTCGGCACAGTATTTATCAGCAATCAACAGCACTAAAACGTTACAAGTAATAACTATTGATAATTCAGTCAATTTTACAGAGTATATGGCTCAAAACTCTATTGAGAACGGGTTGGTTATTCCAAATGATTTTTCAAGCAATTATGCTTTTCGGCAACCTGTTAACTTGACAATCTATACTAATCCATCGGGCAGCACTGGCGGCACAGTGCTTGGAGTCATAGGAGCCGTTAACAATCAATTTAATCTTAATGCATTCGGAGGATTCACGCTAATATCGATTAGCCAGAAAACTGTGGGGTCCCAAGAAAGCTATATAGATTACCTAGTTCCAGGTTTGATTGGTTTTGCCATATTAGTTAATCCCATGTTTTCCCTGGTAGAGATATCTTCAATGTATAAGAAGAATAAACTTTTCAAACAATTGTCACTAACACCACTCACAAAAATGGAGTGGTTGACCTCAAAGATATTATGGTACATCGTTTTGTCAGCAGCTTCTTTTCTTTTAATGACAGCAGTTGGCGTAGCACTTTTCGGTGCAAACATAAACTTGACAGTGTGGTTAATACCCTTCCTTATCATAGGACCAATGTTATTCGCTTCCCTTGGAATGTTAATTGGGACGGTAACTAAAAATCCAGAAACTGCAGGGGTAATAGGAAATGTAGTTACATTCCCCATGATGTTTCTGTCAGGCACATTTTTCCCAATAGCTTTTATGCCTGAATACCTACAAACATTTGCACATATATTACCGCTTTTCTATGTAGTTGAAGGATTAAACAACGTCATGGTCTACCAAAACTATACTGGAGCAGTTATTGACCTTGCAGTAATCACTGTGATAACAGTAGTGGTCTTCATTTTGGCAGTAAAACTATTCAAATGGAGAGAAGACTAAACCACCATCTAACTCTTTTTATTAAAAACCGCTATTAACCACTGTATTTAATTGAAAGTTAGTGTAATAAGATAATAAAAACATCTTTTCAGATTTTTGCTGATGAATCCCACAGGAACTGGAAGTATTCACGCGCAAACCCTACTAAACCGACATGGTTGCTCCATATGACAAGATTCGGTTTGTCTTCGCCTAAAAACAACATGGCCTCTTTACCATCTGCAATTATACCGCCTCCAAACATGTGGTCTCTAATACGTAACTCACCTATAGCATGTTTTTTAATAAATAACCAAGCATCTTTTGTTCCAGCTGCCATTAACTTGACATTCACCGTTTTATTCAACCAATTTTCTAGAAATGGCTCAGTCATTACTATCAATGGTTTCGCAAACTCAGGCGCAGCAATAACAAGTTCTAAAGTGGCTTTCCTAAAGACTTCTTCAACCTTAAGTAAAACAGCTTGTTGACCACGCAAAATGAGAATATCTGGGCGCTCTACAATTTCATGTTTTTCGTACAAAGGCTGAAGAGTTTTAGAAATGGCTTTCTCCCATTTTGCGTATTTATCTTCAAGTTGAAGTTTAGTAAATCTAGTTGCCTCCAAAGGAGGAACAGGATAATACTTGAAAGGTCTTGTTTCACTACTCTTTATCCACCCTTTTTCTTTAAGAGAATTGAGAACCTCATACATTTTACTATAAGGCACATTAGCTTGCTGACTAATCTCCATTGCAGTCATCTGGCCGCTACTTAAAAGAACTAGATAAGTGTCTATTTCGTAAGCGTTTAAACCCAATTCACGTAGAGCAAAACGAGTTTCATCATTTATAGTCATGTTTTCCCCCTCAATCACCTTAGGAAACGTTTGGAAACATTATTATCATTACCTATACTCTTAAGGACTTCGAAAATTACGCTTACAAATAAGAGGGCTAAACAGAAATGAAAGAAATTAAAACAACAAAAAGCCTCTGCCCAGAATGTCTAAAGGTAATTGATGCGACAATTTACGAAGACGATGGTAAAGTCTTCATTAAAAAAACATGTTCTGAACATGGATTTTATCAAGAATTGTACTGGTCAGATTATAACGAATACGTTCGTGCTGAAAAATTCCGCTACGAGGGGGATGGATTGGAAAATCCACGTACTGAAAAAAACCTAGGGTGCCCCTACGATTGCGGTATATGCCCGGAACATAAATCTCATACATCACTTGCAATCATCGATATTACAAACCGATGCAATCTAAAGTGTCCAGTATGTTTTGCAAATGCATCTGCTGCTGGATATGTTTATGAACCAAGCGCTGAAGAAGTTACGGCGATGCTGGAAAATCTTCACAATAACAAGCCGGTTCCTGCAACTGCATTACAATTTTCAGGCGGAGAACCAACCATACGTAACGAACTTTTTGATTTTATTCGTAAGGCTAAAGAGGTCGGCTTTAAACATGTAGAAGTTAACACTAATGGCGTTCGAATAGCACAAGACCTTGAATATGCCAGAAAGTTGAAGGAGGCAGGTGTAAGCACAATTTATTTGCAGTTTGATGGTTTGACATCTGACGTTTACAAGTTCATCAGAGGCTTAGATTTACTTGAAATGAAGATGAAAGCAATCGAGAACCTTCGGCAGGCAGGATATACCAGTATTGTATTGGTAGTTACCTTAGTTAAAGGCGTCAACGACCACCAACTTGGGGATATAATAAAATTTGCGGCCAAAAACTTTGACGTTGTTAGATGTGTAAATGTTCAGCCAGTATCGCTTTGCGGTAGACTTCCTCAACAAGAAAGAGAAAAAATGCGCATCACCATAACAGATTTCATGCGTCTTGTTGAAGAACAAACAAGTGGCGAAATTAAAACTTCAGATTTCTACCCTGTACCTGTAGTTGTGCCAGTATCAAAAGCTGTTGGGGCATTGAAAGATAAAAGGTACGTTGAATTTACCACACATCCACATTGTGGAATGGCAACATTCGTGTTTATCGAAAAAGGAAAAATGGTTCCAATAACCCGATATGGAAATATAGAGAAATTCGTGGAGTCACTAAGGCAAGTTTATACTGATGCAACGAAGGGAGATAAAAGTAAAGCAAAAATTAGACTTGCAGGCGCCGTTCGCCACATCAAATTTAGTTTCCTCAGAAAATATGTGTTTAAAGTACTTTCTAAAGGAGATTACAGTTCACTTGGAGACTTCGCTAGAAGTGCACTTATGATTTCATCTATGCATTTTATGGATCCATACAACTTTGATGTTGAAAGGGTTCAACGTTGCGGCATTCACTACGCCATACCAGACGGGCGAATAATACCTTTCTGTGCAATGAATTCCATCCACAGAAGCAAGGTAGAAAAGGAACTGGGAGTTCCAATCAAAGAGTGGAAAGATAAACATAAGGTTGAAATAAGCCAGCCGATTTAGAAGAGGAATTAAAAGACTTAAAAAGGTGATAATATGGGTGGAAAAAAGAAGCTGGGCATAAAACAGATGGAGAAGCAGCAGGTTAAATCTGACGAAGAAAAAACTAAAGAGTCAAAGAAGAAAGAAAAAGCTGGACCGCCTAAAGAAAGGAAAACAATAGGTGTTCTAGTTCCAGATATAAAAGATGGCAAAATCGTCGCTGAAGTTAAAAAGATGGGTGTGTTAACTCCGTATGCTGTTGCTACTAGATACGGTATACGCATTAGTGTAGCAAAAGATTTACTTGAACAGTTAGAAGCAAACGGCGCAGTACAACTTGTGTCTGGCAGTCATAATATCAAAATATATAAGTCAGCAGAATAAACTGCTTCGGGACTAAAGAATAATCTTTGGAGTCTGTTCAATTTGGGTTTCCCTGAGAAAGTGTATACAGGTAAAGAATTATCAACCGCAAAAGAATTAGTAGATCAAGGACATAAACATGATTTAGTAATCGAGGGAAAAGACGACTTCGAAAAAAAAGTTGAAGAAGCACTTGGACTAATAAAAACAGCAGGCTACTATGATTACTTACGGACTTATATACGGAAAATTATGGAAATAGATGGAATGACCCAACTACGTCAAGAAGAAGTAACAATATGGGCCAACAAATTTGCAGTTGAAAACCCAATAGATGCAGCTAGTTTGTTTATACAAAAAGCATATCACATGCAAGAGTATATAGAAGGCAAATTATATTATGGTGGAGCCGCAGAGCAACGTTCAATTGCGAAGCGTGTAGAATTCTTGCAGTCGCTAAAAGGTAAAACTAAAGATATTAAAGTTAAAGAAGAATGCACGCGCCTTTTAGAGCAATGGAAGGATAATTCCTTTTAGAGTTATTATGTCAACAATTGTATCTTAATCGTTGACCCACTTTTAACTTGTTTGAATAAATCTAGATTGCTTGTAATTTTTCCTAAAAGATTAACCGGGCTATATGGTTGAGATTTACCATAGAAAACACATATAGCACTACCCATGGGCCAAAAAGCTATTGTGCCAGGCTCTACAGTAGGTTTTGATTTTTCTTCACCTATTTTCATTGGAATTTCGAAGTAAATCTCTTCTTTCCACAAAGCAGCCCTACCCTCAAGAGGTAGTTTACGTACAATACTATCTATAGTTCTCGGAGAAAGAAACCTAACAAATTCACCCTCAGCTTCGCCTAAACCTTCTATAATAAACTTGATCTTTATTCGAGAGATACCTTCTTCATTACTCAAACAATTCATACCCCTTTTATTAAAAGTCCAAAGGTGTTGTAAATTAGAAAGTATAGTGTAGAACGGCAATTTAACTGTTAGGTACAACAAAAAAGGTTGTTAAAGGAGACTGAGAAAGGTTTCTCCTATAAAATTAATTTCCTCTTCGGAAACACCAGGATGAATAGGCAAAGATACTACTTGTTTTGATGCATTAACTGTTTCTGGCAAGGGTGTACTCTCGAAGTTTTCCCGGTAAAAGGGCATTAAATGAACAGGATTAACATAGTATGCTTCGGCTCCGATGCCGTTCTTCTTAAGTTCTTCTATGAGATTATTACGCTGACCCTCAGAAAAATCCTTAATTCTCACTGTATAAAGATACCAACTATGTAGTCTATCTGTTGTTTCATATGGTAAAACTAGTTTTTCAGATGGCTTCAAAATTTTTGTAAGTTTTATTGCATTTTGGCGACGTTTTGAGATGAAAGAAGATACTTTTTGTAGTTGTACATTTCCAATTGCAGCCTGCAATTCTGACATTCGGTAATTGCTTCCCAAAATGAGGGAGGCATACTTGGCCTTTTCGCCGTGTGTGCGAATCATACGCAAAGTTTCATCAATTTGGTCGTCGTCTGTAGTTATTACTCCACCTTCACCTGTCATCATGTTTTTGCTTGCGTAAAGGCTCCAACAGGCAACATTTGAAAATGCACCAACTGAGCTGTTATTGTAGGTGGCTCCATGAGCCTGAGCTGCATCTTCAACTAAACTTAAATCGTGTTCCACCGCAATTTCACGTAGCGGTTTCATATCAGCTGAAAATCCATATAGATCCACTGGCAAAATTGCCTTTGTTTTTTTTGTTATTGCCCCTTTTACTGCAGGAATAGATAACGTATAGGTCTGAGGGTCTATATCAACAAAAACAGGTTTACCACCTGCCAAAACAACAGATTCTGCAGTGGCTACAAAAGTAAAACTAGGCAAGATAACTTCATCGTCACGTTTGATGCCTACTGCCATAAGTGCAGCATGTAAAGCAGCAGTACCAGTATTTACAGCCACAGCATGGTTAGAACCGACAAAATCCGCAAAATTTTGTTCAAATTTAAGTACTTCTGGCCCTGCTCCTAACGCATTAGTTAAAGGACCTTTACGCATAACGTTTAAAACAGCTTGGACTTCGTCTTCATCCATTTGTGGCTTGTTAATAGGTATCACTTTCTGAGCCTCTCACGAAATTTATGGTGAACTTGTATATATTTCAATTTTCCAGAAAATCATTCAATAATCATTTTTTGCATAGTTTTATAATCAGTAATTACGCGAATTCCATTATCTCGAAGTAAGTTGTCAATTTCTGAGTCACCTGTATCTACTCTCAAACAATTTAGCCTATCAATTTTACTTTTAGTAGCTATTACTGTAATGTTGCTTAAACCTACTTTACGGATAACTTCACTGCTTATTTGTTGGTTACCCCTCCCAAATATGAATCCTTGTCCACCTATGGGCGTCACGATTATATGTGCAGGTTTATCAGCAATTAACTCCATAATCTGAGTTGCATTAACGTCTTTTTTAACTATTTTTTTATCTAAGAAAACATCGACACCTAACAGAGTTTTTTTCTGGTCAAGGAGATCAGCTATTGTTCGAGTAGTTGTACCAGGTCCAACAATATAATAAACATCAGATTTCATTCCTTCAATCAGATAGAGTGCTATCGCAGCTTGATTTTCTACTTCGTCCTCAGTGTTAGAGCTCTCCATTTTGTTACCCTGAATCAGATGCGGTTCAAAAGGGGTTAGCACGTACCCGTGTAATTCTGCAGACAGGTGACCCTCGCGAAAAGCACACTCATCAATATCCATTACTTCTGCTTCCTTAAGTGGAAGACCGCCCCAAAGGAATTGAGCGGCTACTCTTGCAGCTGCTTTTGGACTTATGGCAAATGATGCACTATGCATTTTGACGCCCGTCGGGACACCTAACACTGGAACTTTGAAGTCAATTACTTTTTGGATATCACGTGTTGTACCGTCTCCACCACAATAAATCAGCAAGTCTACACCAGTTTTAACTATACCTTCAGAAACAGTCTCAGTGTCACACGAAGATGTTTCATTTTTAGCTTCACCAATAACTTTTATGCGATAATTTTGTTTTTTAGCTTCTACTTCACCCATATCTCCTGAACCTACTACAAGTTTTAGATATTCTTTAAAAGGTGAAAGTTCTGAGAGAAATGTTTCGGCACGCTTAGACGCAATTGGTTTCGCACCTAATTTGATGGCCATCTGGAGAATTGAGGCGCCGTCAGTACCTTTTAGCCCTACTGCGCCACCCATACCTGCAATTGGATTAACTATGAAGCCAACTGTTTTTTTGGGAATCACTGTCAAAGTAACTTAACCTGATTATAGTAATGAGTTGATAGTTTAATAAAAAGGAAAAGGTCAAAGTGCGACTTTAAAAAAATTTTATGTAAAAAAAGAAGTTGGTTGAAGAATCAGGCAACGTCAGCCAATATATTTCGTGGTTACTTCATTTAGCCACGGATAGAGCGCACGTAGCTTTTTCATTGATTCAGCAACTTTCTCCGCAGGGTACTCGTAGGGTTGCAATCTACCGTTGAAGTATTCCTCGTACGCAGTCATATCAAAGAATCCATGACCAGTCAAAGCGAACAGTATTGTCTTTTGTGTGTTAGTTTTAGCACATTGTCGTGCTTCGTCACAAACGGCTTTTATAGCATGCGCTGCTTCTGGCGCAGGGATAATGCCTTCACTGCGTGTGAAGATTTTTGCGGCATCAAATGCATCAACTTGGTTAACTGCTATAGTGCTAAGCTGTTTCTCCTGCGACATTACACTAATGGTTGGTGCAATACCGTGGTATCTTAGTCCGCCTGCGTGTATAGGAGCGGGCATAAAGTCATGACCCAAGGTATGCATAGGAACAAGGGGAGTTAACTTAGCAGTGTCGCCGTGGTCATAGGTGTAATATCCTCTTGTGACTTTAGGACATGCAGTTGGTTCAACAGCGAAGAAGTTAGTTTCTTTGGGCGCCTTCTTGCTGACTTTATCATAATAGAAGGGCCAGAATAAACCGCTAAAGCTGCTACCTCCACCTATACAACCATAAATCTCGTCGGGGTAGTCATCCACCATCGCAAATTGTTTCTGTGCTTCGAGTCCTGCTACAGTTTGGTGCATACAAACGTGGTTGAAGACTGACCCGATTGTGTAGTTAGCTTTTTTACCGGTCTTCTCGCTTTCGAGACTGTCTTCGACTGCTTCGCTGATAGCAATACCCAGTGATCCTTTGCTATCTGGGTCTTCGGCTAAAATTCTTTTTCCAGCCTCAGTCTTATTGCTTGGGCTGGCTACGCATTCAGCCCCAAAAGCGTTCATCATTGCTTTGCGGTATGGTTTTTGGTCAAAGCTAGCTCGAACCATGTAGACCGTAGCTTCTAGGCCAAACATACCAGCGGCAAAAGAAAGAGCGGACCCCCATTGTCCTGCGCCGGTTTCTGTAGTGACTCGAGTTATACCTTCTTTCATGTTGTAGTATGCTTGGGGTACAGCGCTGTTAGCTTTGTGACTTCCAGGAGGAGATACACCTTCATATTTGTAGTATATTTTAGCAGGTGTTTTGAGAGCTTTTTCCAGATTTAATGCTCTAAAAAGCGGGGAAGGTCGCCATATTTTGTAGACATCCCTTACTTCGTCGGGTATGTCGATCCATCTTTCTTGGCTAATTTCTTGTCCAATTATTGCTTTTGGGAAAATTTTTGGGACTATACCTACACCTGGTTGACCTGTTTCCGCCTCTATAAATGGTGGAATTGGATGTGGCAGGTCGGGCACTATATTGTACCATTGTTTTGGTATATCTGATTCTTTCAGCACTATTTTTTTGTCAGTCAATATTAAACGCCTTTTAGAGTAAGTAGAAAACTGTTCTACCAAGTCTTATTTAAGGCTTTTGTGTACATAAAGATACACATAGCCCCAAACACTAAAAAGCAAAAAACAACATATTTATACTCAAGGGAACAAAAATAAACATACGCGATTCTAAATGTGGAACAAAATTAAAAGTCAACTAGAAGAATACCCTGAACGCCTCAAAGTCGCACGTGTACTAATCGAAAACGGACTTAGCGCTAAAGACGACAAGATATACCTCAACCAAATTGAGGTGCCACCAGTCCGTATAGCAAGGGTTGCAAAAGTTGACCGGAGAACCGTTAATGAAACATTAAACACCATCAAAAGAAATTCTGAGCTAAAACTCATATTTGAAGAAATAAGACCTGCAGGACATTCATTAAGAGAAATCGCGAAACATCTCAATCTAGGAGTGTTAGAGATTACACCAACAGACGCAAAAGCTCCAGGAATTTTATGCAAAGCCGCGACAGCCCTTAATAAAGATAACTTGAGCATAAGACAAGCAATTGTAGACGACCCAGAACTTTCACCGGAACCCAAACTTACATTAATTGTTGAGAGAAAAATTCCAGGGGAACTCATTACTGAATTACTAAAAATCCCAGGTGTTGCCAAAGTATCAATATATTAAATAAAACATAGTCTTTATGGTCTATGTGTTTCTTGTTACCATCTATGAGGTTTAGTCTTGCTTGTTTTGTGGGTTTTCGGGGTGCAACCATGTAGCCTTTTAAGGTATAGATAATTTGTTTTTCTGTCAGGTTACGAGTTATTATTAACGGTCGTTCTAGAACACTTACTATAATGTATACTATATTCAATACATTGTGTCCTGTAGCACGATATTAACTATCCCTTGTTCAGTAAAAGCTTGTTAGAACGCTAACCAAAGTAGCACAATGGCAAAAAAATGACATAAAGGCTTGTTGGAGAAAGGAGACTGTAAAGTAGGAGAGCAAAAGGAGTTTCTTATGAAAAGAGAAGAAGCAAAGGTTTTGCTTAGGGAAATAGCTCTTGCTTGTGGGCAAGTAGGTGAGAACGGTATTATTATGCTTTTGCTGTTGAGTGCTGATGGGGCGCAATCGCAGGGCTACCAGTTACATATCAAAGAAAGTATCGATAAACAAAGCCTTGTCTGCATCCAAAACATCGCTGAAAAACACAACTTCGGTTCATAACGGGCCAGATAACTTGATTGTGATTTGTTAATCTCCTGCCTGAAGCACTAGAAAAGTTGTCCGCTATCCAAAGCAGACGCCGAAGCCTCACCATAAGGATATGACGGCAAACCCACGAAATAAGGTAATTATCCTTTTTTGAACTCTTCCATTCCAACTATACCTGACTATGCAAAAAAGGAATAGGACCTTGACTACAAAGTAGCGTCTATGGAAGTCTTTTTCTTGCCTAAAGAGGCAGTGCTTCTGGAGTTTAAGCGTGTAAACGGTTCTGGATGGCTAACTAACTATCGCCTTTGCAGTTCAATGCCAAGCCAAGCGCTTTCATTTCAGGCAAAGTTTGGTCTGTGACTATTAAGATTGTTTTCTTCACTCATACAAGTCATCTTGAAAGCTTCAGGATTCGATTTTCGACAAAGTAATAGATAGAGGCAGTAACAAGGGTCTGTGAGTTACTTTTCCCTCTTAAGGATAAAAATGAGGTAACATGGATTTCCTTCTATTGTTTTGTCAAGCGTCCATTTTGTTTTCTCTAAAATCTTCTTCAAGCCTTCTATGCCAAGGAACCTTACCATGTTACCGGAGCTTTCCAGTAATGCTGGAAATGCAGGATTAACCTTTATCCAGTTCAAGAACAACATCGCCAAACACTACCAAATCATTGGAGGAGCGATTATAAAAGCAATCCAAATTGCGTATAATGTCGTCATCGGTGCAATACTCAAAAAGAGCGCCTTCAGATGAGCAAACTACAAACCAATCTTAGCCCGCCCATTCTTTTTCATCGACAAATATCTAACCGACCATTTTGGGTCAACTATAAGCTAAATCCGAACCCCTACAAGGGCAGATATACTAGTTTAGTTGCTTGTGACCTCATTTAAACGCTTTTGACAATAAATTTTGTCAAAAACTGTTCTACAGTGTAGTATTAAGTATCTCTTGTTTAGTAAGAAATAACTTGTTTGGGAGGTGAAAACTTGAACAAGAAAAAACCTGCCATATGTATACTTCTTGCAGCGCTCTTGCTTTCATCTGCTTTGCTTATCCATCCAATTGCCGCAGAAGAAACGGGATACCAAAACATAACAGTGCAACAAGCGCAACAGATGATAAAACAAGACAAAGGAGACCTTGTAATTTTGGATGTTAGAAACCAAAGCGAATACAACCTTGGACACCTATACGATGCAGTGCTTGTGCCTGTTTATGAGATTGAAAATAGCAGTATACCCATTTCCCTTTCTCCACCGCTTATCGATAACAGCCTTCTGATGGATGTTTACACACGTACAGAAAATGCCTTCAAACTCTCAGACCACATTAATGATAACATAGTAGTCTATTGTTCTGCCGGAGGAAGAAGCGCTCAAGCATGCCAAATCCTAATTGACCAGGGTTTCACAAATGTTTACAACATGCTCGGTGGTATAAACGCATGGATGCAAGCTGACTACCCCATTTACACAAGCAGTCATCACATAACGATAGATTACAATGATCAAGCACTGTTAGATATCCAGCCCTTACTTCAATACCAGACAAATTGCGATTCGTGCCAAAATCAACCTAACGAGGACAGCTATATTCCATCAATAGAGGTTACAAAGACTTTGTTAGAAGAAAGTGAAAATCATACTTTGTATGAAGTGTCAGAAAATATTGATGGTGTTGTAACTGAGTATACCGTTGATAAGACTTTACTATGGTGTCATACTGAAGCTAAAAAAAACTTCAACCGTACAATTACATTTACTTCAATCATAGACGATAGAAATGGCGAGTGCACCCAAGTGTTGCGTCTCTACGATAGTGTGCAACACAAAGACTATAACATGACTCTCTTTACGATCTTGTCGCCTTTGGATTCGGAGACCTACAATACATCCGTAACAGTCATGAGTTATATACCCGTTGGCAAGACTGAACTACTATCCTCAGAATGGGTTGAGTTTAATGGGCCGCTAACGCTTTCACAACTATATGACTCATTGGGTAAGGCTGCTGATGAACTATCAAAAGACTACAAGAAAAGCAAAGATGACGACCTGAGACAATTTGGAAAACGCTATGATACAATGGCCAATGAAGCAAAAATGTTAGCCAAAGTTGTAAAGACATATCTACCAGAATATAATAAGAACATTCTCAACAGTACAGCACTAATATTAGACGATTGGTTAGCATGTGTACTATGCGCTGCTGTCTTCTATATTGCAATAGGTGCTACTTGCGCAGTAGCATGTGGTTGCACAGCTCTAACTGGTTGTGGTATCTGCCTTCAAATACTTGCGCTCGAACAATACTGGAGTAATGGTGTAACCTATGTTTGCGAAGAAATAGTTGGCTGTTGGACTTTGGGTCAGCCAACATATCGCTACTTAACAGGCACAAGTGAATACGAATACTACTCATACGTTAATAACCATGAAAACCTGCGCGGGAGTTCGATTGACTATAACGAAGCTCAGATTTACTGTCCAGATCCTCCAAGTATGGGACAAATAATCGGAACTTTTAACGAAGAATATGTGCATGGCGAGCTTCAGATCTACGGAAAATCAGCGCCCGGAGGCTACCTTAGCGATTTATATGTCTACGTTTCAACCGATAATGTAAACTGGGAATACGTAGGTTTCCAACGCATCACGTCAACTTCATCATACTGGATAGACTTTGGGTATGTTGAAACCTGTTTTAAGTACGTCGGCATCGTGGGGTATAACAGCGGTTTCAGCGTAAACTTGCTACTGGATTGCGTTAGAGTTACTCCATAAAGGAAGAGTCACTCTAATATTTACCCTCTTTTTTAAACTCAATCTTCTTATCAGATTGAATCCTTGATGGTTCACTATAAACCGTTAAATTTGGTCTATTCTAGTCCTTCTTTTGCTTATCCAATCACCTACAAATGCACCAACTATATAAGATATTATAAGAAGGATGACAGCGAAAGATAGGTTATCCAGAACTGGACTAAAAGCACTTCTAATACCGCTTAAGTAAAAGAAACCCATCAATGCAATCCACAGAAACCCACCTATTCCAACGATTCCAAAGACAAAAAGCAAAATTCTTTGCATTTTTAGCTGACTTTTTTCCGAAATAACCTCTTTGATTATGTGCTGTATCATGTAGGTTATCCCTATAGCTCCAACAATCCAAAGGATACCACGATAAAACCCTGCTAAGTCTGTGTAACCTAGAAAATAACTTGCCAGATGAATAATTAAAAAAGCCATTGCTAAAATACCGCTTACTATCCAGAATTTCCGCCACCACTTGGGCTTCAACCCTAGTCGTTGCCGATTCTCTTCTGGAAATTCCACTAATAGCTTTAAAGCAAGTTTACCTTTCTCTGTAAGTATATATTCGCTTTTATCGTTTTTTGATAAGAGGTCGCTTAGTACCTTCAAGTGGTAGTTCAAAAGCCCAGTACTAAAGTTCTGCAAGCCATCCATCAAACCAGTATAGCTTAAGCTGTCCTTCTCGTTTAGTAAGAGTATTATTTTTCTTCTGGTTTCATCTTTTAGTATCTTGTGAAGTGAGGCTATGTCCGAGTCCATACGATTAACATGGGCTTTATTGCATTTTAGGCTTTTTGACAGTTTTTTTAGTCAAAAGAGCTTAAATTTGTCTGACTGTAAATTAGACTGTAGGATGAGACAATGTTTAGTAAAGCAGATAGCCCTCAAACAGGACCATCTAATACAACTTCAACTCCAAGCAAAAAGCGACAAAGATTCTACGCTTTCGGTGGAGTAATAGTAATCATAGTTATCGCTTCGGCACTTTTTGTTCCACACACCTTAGGCTCATCCATAAGCCTTGGGTTAAATTATACGGTTGGAGAAAAAATGACATATCTGACCACAAACACGGTTACCAACAAAATGAGCAACACTTCCATTAATGCGGAAACAAACCCGTTAACGCAGACATATAATTCAACGGGCACCTATGAAATCCTAAGTTTTAATGACGATGCCTACACAATCAAGCTAACCATAACTTCAGAGCTAAACGGAAAGCCCCTTTCCATACCTATAACAACTAACACAACCACTAAAACACAATACTATAACAACCTTCTGCCAGCAGGGTCTCCAGCATTCTTCCTAAACGCAAGCGGCAATCCAACCATTGAGGCATATTTGACTAAAGCTCAGGTTAAAGTAGGCGAGTCTTGGCAGATTCCAGTAAGCACAGGCAACGCCAGCCTCGGCTTAACAGGAGAAATAACCCTCAAATTCTCAAGCATCCAAGAAATCAGTGTTCCAGCGGGAATCTACAAGGTCTTTATAGTAGAACTATCAAGCAAAGACCTCACAATGCATATCAGCCCCGACAACGGAATCATAAGCACAAACGGATTGGACAACTCAGTAATAGAGCTAAAAGGTACATCATACCTTGAAGTCGGAACGTGCCACTTAATCAAATCAGAACTAACACAACAAACAACAATGCAACAACCAGGAATAAGTGGGACATCAACCATTCACACAGAGAAAACCTTAACTGAACATATAAAACAGTAGATTACTCCTTTTTTAGCCAATAGCTTCCCATTTTTTGGGAGATATCCAATGGGTGAATCACAAAAATATGCAGCCACCTATTGTAATTGCTTAAACATGCCTTGGTCAGTTGAAGAAGTGGCAATTATGTAATACTTTTCGCTCATTTTAGTTGGTTCTAGACGCAGTACGCATTAAGTCTCAATGCCAGCTACTTCTAATTGACACCCAGCTTTGCCGTTGCTACAATCTATGCCTTTTGTGGACTAGCAGTGAATAATGCCGAAACTGTGTTAGCTGAAGCTGAATCAGTTTAACTGCAGGAGGTTAGTTAGAGCTAATGAATATGACAAGGGCAGAGATGTTTTTGGCTTGACAAATATTTTAGTCTAAATAACTTAAAAGCATAAACCGCCAAAATATTACCCGATTGATATAGTTGGGGTAATATAGATGTCTTTTAAGTCAAGCAGATCCAAAGGGCGGATAGCTACTTTATTGATTGTTTTACTCCAATAATTAGCTCGGTTGTTTATGTTCCGCTGTACTTTTTGCGATTGCTCACATTTAACGTCATCTACCTTTCATTGATTCTTTCAGCATTGAGTTATACGGGTTATATCCTGTTTTTAATAGCTATGCATGGGCTATCAAGGGTTTACAATGACGATAGAATTTTCAAGAATAGTCTCTATGGGTTTATTGATAGCATTATTGGGGCAGTAGTCTTTGTCATTGTCGCCTTTGCGGTTCTTGTTCCAATACTTGACCAGTTTACCGCTTATGCTAGCAGTCCAGGTGTAACTCCCCCGCTTTCTATAGTCATATCGTTTTTGCAGGTTATGGTGGCTGTTTTGATTGGCGGTCCATTCTTGCGGCGATTAATGGCTTCTTTTACAGGCGAGCTTTTTATGCGTTGGCGGAAAAATCAGGCGAGGACAACTTTTACATGGCGGGCCTACTAATGCTGCTTGGTGGAGCATTAACCATTGTCGTTGTTGGCGGCTTGCTGTTCTTCATAGGCTGGATAATTGCAGCCATAAGCTTCTTCTCCTTGAAACCCAAGACAACCCAAACTTACATTAATTGTTGAGAGAAAATTCCAGGGGAACTCATTACTGAATTACCAAAAATCCCAGGTGTTGCCAAAGTATCAATATATTAAATAAAACATTAATTGTAAAAATCAAATCAACAAAAACTCATATAGACTTCTCATCAACAAACTACGACTAGAAAAATTTATATTTATAAGGATGTCATGTTGTTGTTCGCGTTAATGGAGGTTTACTTGATTTGTCAACAGCACCAAAACACACATCGGGAACACCCGTCTTGGTTTTAAAAGAAGGATCCGACAGATCCCACGGCAGACAAGCCCAACATAGCAACATTACTGCAGCCAAAATTGTGGCAGAAAGTGTTCGAAGTTCACTTGGACCTAAAGGCATGGATAAAATGTTGGTCGACAACTTTGGCGACGTTACAATCACCAATGACGGAAGAACAATTCTTGACGAGATGGATATTCAGCACCCAGCAGCCAAAATGCTTGTAGAAGTAGCTAAAACTCAAGATAAAGAAGCTGGAGACGGAACTACTTCATCAGTAATTATAGCAGGAGAACTTCTCAATAAAGCTGAAGAACTAATTAACAAGAATATTCACCCAACAATAATAATTGAAGGATACAAACAAGCTGCAGAGAAAGCGCTTGAAATCTTGGATAAAATAGCAATACCGATAGAGGTAGGATCTAAAGAGTACCTGAATAAAGTAGCAATAACAGCAATGGGCAGTAAAATTGTTTCTGATTATAAAGAATATTTAGCAGACATATGCGTTAAAGCTATGCTATCAGTAGCTGAGAAGCAAGGTTCATCTTACAAAGTAGACGTTGACGATGTTAAAGTAGAGAAAAAAACCGGAGAATCTCTAAGCGAAACCAGTTTGATTAACGGAATAGTACTAGATAAAGAAATCGTTCATTCAGGCATGCCTAAAAGAATTGAAAAAGCGAAAATTGCATTGCTGGATGTCTCATTAGAAAATGAGAAAACAGAATTAGACGCAAAAATCAATATTGAAAATCCAGCGCAGATTGAAGCTTTTCTGAAGCAAGAAGAAAACATTTTGAAAAACTTGGTCGAAAAAATTGTGTCATCCGGAGCTAATGTTGTAATATGCCAAAAAGGTATCGATGACATGGTACAACACTTTCTTTCCCGAAGAAATGTTATTGCAATTAGAAGAGCGAAAAAATCAGACATGGAAAAACTTGCTAAAGCAACAGGCGGCAATATTTTGTCCAACATTGACGCATTATCAACTTCAGATTTAGGCATCGCTGAAATAGTTGAAGAACGTAAAACTGGAGACGACAAAATGACTTACATTGAAGGGTGTAAAAACCCCAAGGCTGTAACTATACTCATCAGAGGAGGAAACCAAAGACTAACCGCAGAAGCTGAACGTTCAATCCACGATGCATTATGTGTTATAAAAGACTTGATTGAAGAACCCAAAGTAGTTGTGGGAGGGGCAGCAGTGGAACTTGAAATGGCTGTTTCTCTTAAGAAGTTTGCACAAACATTACAGGGCAGAGAACAGTTTGCTGTGACTATCTTTGCGGAAGCACTTGAATCAATCGCAACTGTATTAGCAGAAAACGCAGGTTTGGACCCTATTGAGATACTTACTGATTTACGTTCAAAACATGCGAAGGGCGAAATATATACAGGCATTAATGTCCTCGAAGGAAAAATTCAAGATATGAGACAAAATGAAGTGTATGAACCACTCACAGTTAAAAGACAAATCATAAAATCTGCAAATGAAGCAGCAACAATGATATTGAAAATAGATGATGTTATCGCCACAGCCAAAATGAAGGCGCCTCCTATGCCACCAGGAGGAGGAATGCCAGGCGGTGGAATGGGTGGATATCCAGGCGGAGAGTTTTAAATACGCAAGAAAAGAAAATTGAAGTGGGACCACCAAAAATAACTCGTTTCGAGAAAGCAAGGATTGTAGGGGCGCGCGCTCTACAAATCTCTATGGGAGCACCTATACTAGTAGACGCAGAAGAAAACACGAACCCAATCGACATAGCTGTAAGTGAATTAGAAGCAAAGATTTTACCAATCACTATTAGACGGACATTACCAGACGGAACATTCCAAGATATTCCCTTAAAGTGGCTTTCTTAAACACCCTTTTTATTTTTCATATACCTCGTCGTTTTTAAAATTTATTTGATTTAATGTTTTGTTTATTTGTTTCCAGTGTGAACCGAACCAATAGACTTGATCACATCCTGGGCATTTCCAAAATTTATTGTAATAAAAAATAGTGTTCTCTTTCAGATTCTTCTGTATTTCAGCCTTTTTGACACTTTTTAATTTATTATTACATAAAGAACAACGGATATTATTAATGTCTAAGACAAGAGGTAAATGATATCTCGTTACAAGTTCGGATAAGCAGTCGGACAAAAGAGTTCCTTCAAAATAATAAGCATCTAAACCATTAGTAATTGAACGTTTATAGAGCATGAAATCGTGTGTTAATAAAACACGTTTTTCGTTATCAGCTATCTTTAATAATTCGGAATCAACAAATTTAGCAGTGTATTTGACATCTTGACCTAAAATACGTAACCAACGAGTTAACTTGCCAAGCATATTATCTGCTATGAACTTCAAGGGGAGATCCCCGGACGATTTCACCAACACCACCTTTAGAAACGATGTTGCCTTGATCGAAAACTAGAACTCCATTTATAATAGTTTTAACTGGTTTGCCATATACATCCCATTTATCATATGGAGAGAAACGAGCTTTAGATTTAAATTTTGAAGCATCGATTTTGAATTGTTGCTTATAGTCTACTATGGTTATATCGGCATTTTTGCCTTTCTCTAAACTGCCACGGTCAGTTAATCCGAATATTTTAGCAGGTTTTTCCGCAAGTAAACAAACTACTTGATTTAATGAAAGTTGATTTTTATGTACAGAAGTGAGCATAAGTGGTAGAGTTGTTTCCAACCCGGGGACACCTACATTAACATCCCAAATGTTACTACGTATTTTCTCACTTAGCATGTGTGGAGCATGGTCTGAACCAATAGTATCGATTAAACCAGTCTCTAAACCTTGCCACAGTGCTCTTGTGTGAACACTACCACGTAATGGGGGAGCCATAATCAATAATGAACCGTAAAGTCGTAAATCATCCGCGGAAAGAAATAGATGGTTAGGTGTAACTTCACAGGTTAAATTGTTATTGACTTCTTTTCCTTCTTCAATAGCGCCTAATCCTTCTTTGCTTGTTATATGACAAAAATGTAGTTTTACGTCTACCCCATTAGCTATTTTAAGTAAACGCTTAATTGATATTAGTTCTGCGTCTTCTGTATGCGCATTGAGGTAGTCTGCGCAAGTATTTTTGTTGACTTTTTTTAGTTTATTTTCTTTGGCTGATATCAAAGCTCTATCCTCAGCGTGAACTGCTATTGGAACTTTCAATTCGCTGACGATTTTGAAAGCTTCATTTATAGCTAAATCATCATCTATGTCTAATCCGCCGATTGGTGAATTCATAAAAAATTTAAAACCTACAACACCTTCAGTAACAAGACTATTTATTTCTGAGAGTGTTTTTGGGAACGCTGAATAAAAACCAACATTCACCAGAATTTTTCTCTTGGCAATTTGAAGACGATTCCTAAAACTGTCCACACTCATTGTTACTGGTTCATTGTTTGGCATATCTAAAACTGTAGTAAAGCCACCAGCAGCAGCAGCTGAAGTTCCTGAAAAAAAATCTTCTTTGTAGGCTTTACCTTCATCACGCAAATGAACATGTTCATCAATCAGCCCAGGCAAAACTAGCAAGTTATGCAGGTCTAATTTTTCATCAGCATTAGGCATCTGGGTTTCTTTACCAAGTTTATGAATTTTTCCCTCTTCAACAGCGATACAACAATCTACAATTTGACCCTTAAAGTAAGCTTTAGCATTAATGAGAACAGAATCAACGATCACTTACTATCACACCAACAATAGCAAATTTTGGGTAATTAAAGTTATTTTAACAAAAAAAGTATCAGAAATGGAGAATAACACTATTTTTCTTGTTCAAGTTCTATACGACAGTCGTCGCATATATTTTGACCTTCTCGTTCTTTGAGGCTTTCTGAATATGCACTACATCTATCACAGTATCCAGATAAGGGCACATCGTCGGAGTCTATTGTTACTGCAGCGTTCTCTATTCTTGAGCGTTCCTGCATAATCTCGATTAACTCGGGCATAACACCTAAAATATCTTTGCTTGAAATAATTCCAACTAAATTACCTTTGTAAATAACACCGAGACGTCTAATATCTAGTCGCGTCATTCTTCTTGCGGCATCGCTAATAGTAGCATCTGGCTCAACAGTAACAAGAGGTGTAGTCATTATTTCCTTGACTTTAACTGTATCAGGTTTGAGGTTTTTTGCCACAACCCTTTTGACTAAATCACGTTCAGTTATGATGCCTATTGATTTGCCGGCATTATTTTGAACGATTACAGCCCCTAAATCTTTCATATCCATGTTAGCTGCAGCTTTATCTGAGCTTTCATCTTCATATATAGTAACAACAGGGCTACTCATTACATCTCTGACCAACAGTTTTGTTCTTAGACCAAGTTCAGACATCTAATCTCCCTCAATAACACAGATTAAAGGATACTTCAACTGAACAATTAAAAGAGCGGCATAATTTAAGAGTTACTTAACTAAATTTTTAAAAGGCAACTATAAGAAAATTCATGAATTAATTACATCTTTTTAAAAAGATTTGGAATAAAAGGTAATTATTAGAATTACTAGAGCATTTTGCCATGTAACATATAATGAAGCATCATTCACCTAAAAGTAGTGAGAAGAAAATAATTGACTGTAAATTACTGTGATTTTGGTCACTAAAAATCTACAAATATATTTTGAGAGACAACATAACTTCAGTAATGAAGTTAAGAGCAGGTATATAAGATAGTTAGTTCAATAGATGGAACAAAAGAATAAAGAGGTCAAAATAATTGCCATTTAAGCGAAAAAGCAGAGGAAGATCAAAAGGAAGCAAGGGAAGTAGTACATTAGTTCAATGCGTTAATTGCGGATCGATGGTGCCGCGTGATAAAGCCAAAAAATCTACACGCCGAGTTTCATTCGTTGAACCTCAACTAGCCAAAGAGCTTAGGCAAAAAGGCACATTTTTAGCTTCTTGGGTAGATACAAAATACTATTGTATTTCATGTGCAGTACATCGTGGCATCGTTAAAGTAAGAGCAGAAAGCGAGCGCCACACAAAATATCGACGGTCAAGATATTAATTTATTCTTGATGTTTTTCTTTCTTTAATTTTCTATATACGTATAATGATCTTTGTATGACGGTTAAAGTGGAAAGTATAGCCAACAAACCTATGCCATAACCCATGGCAGGCAACCAAAAGTACGCCATTATACTTACAACTGATAAGATAATCATACGCTCAGCACGCTCAGCAAACCCGATTGACTCCATTTTTATACCTGCAGCTTCAGCCCTCGCACGAGTATAACTTACCAAAAGAGATCCGGTTAAAGTCACCAAAACTAGAATAGTCCCCCAAAAGGCGCCTAAAGCATAGTTTGATAACCCAGAAACTAAAATTGCCATATATATAATGGCATCAGAATACCGGTCAAGAACTGAGTCAAAAAAGCCTCCGAAAACTGTTGCTTCGCCATATATACGAGCAACTATTCCATCCAACGTGTCACAGAATCCTGAAGATAGCATCAAAAAAGTAGCAAGAAGCAAAAGCCAAACTGCTTCAGGGGAAGCTAATCCATATGCAACTGCTGAAGTTATGGATAAAATAAAACCAAGTATACTAAGTCTGTTAGGGGTAAAGCCTATTTTATGAACAATCTTGGCTTCAGTGGACAACATTTGTTGTATTCTTTGTTTTAATTTTGTAAGCACAATTTTCGTCTCAATAGGATATATCCATTGAAGTTATTGTAAAAAAGCGTTTCTTAATATGAAATGTAGAAGAGCTGTGGGCTGGGAAAAACTTTTCAATGAACTTATTAGGGAGTTTAGGTAATATGTGGCAGTGACGTTCTGTCGCGCAGCAGAGCGCAAAACAGCAACGTTACACAAAGCAAACAAAAAAGGTGAAAAAATAAATGACAGAAAACACAGACGTTATCTTCGTCGGAAATAAACCCCCAATGAGTTATGTTCTGGCAATAATTACGAGTTTCTCGTCAGGTAATTTAAAAGAGATTACTCTAAAAGCCAGAGGACAAGCTATAACTACCGCTGTTGACGTAGCAGAGATTGCAAGAAACCGCTTTATCAAAGATTTAAAGGTAAGCAAAATAGCAATTGGAACTGCAGAAATGCCGCCACGTGAGGGAGAGAACAAATCTAGAATGGTTTCCACGATGGAGATAACCCTCAGCAAAAAGTAAAAAGATAAAGGAATCGTGTAAACCAAAACCAAATTTTCTTCCATTTTTTAGTTTGTAAATTCAAAAATAGTTCTTAAAAATCAATTCAACCACAGGCAGTCACACATTATTTTGACCAGAACTATAAAAAAAATTCAAAGCACAAATAGAAATGTGTTTGCAGGGTTTAAACTAAAAAAATATAGAGTGTAATATATAAAACCAAGAAATACAGTAACTGCAAAGTCAGATGTTATAATTAATAACTAAAATAATTAAAAGACGATACAAAAAAGAAGAAAAGGGAAAGTGTGAAGAGGTTACTTCTTTTATTTGCCCATGACTTTTTTTGCGGCGATTTCAATATCTTCCGCTTTAATTGTTTTCCTTCCCGCATGCATCGCAAAGTCAAGTGCTTCTTTAGCTACTTTAACACCAATTTCTTCAAGGGCTTTTGCTAGTTCTTTTGCTGCTGCTTCACTAACTCGGTCAGCGCCTGCTTTTTTACATAATCTGTGCATGGGAGCTACAGCTATTTCTAATTCGGTCATATCGACATCTCTCTAGCCTCTTTTTCTTTTTAAAGCTATATTTAACCTTTGTTATAGTTTATTAGCATAGAAAACTGCAAACATAAAAAATAGATAAATAAAGAAAGTCTTAAAACTATCCGCGTGGTTATAGCGCCGAGAAAAATGAGATTAATAGACGCTCACATCCATTTGTCTGATACAGAATATACTGGAAAAGTGAATGAAATTATTACTGATGCAAATGAAAATGAAGTTGTAGCTTTAGTCACTAACTCTATGGATTTAAAAACGTGCCAGAACGATGTTAAACTATCTCAACAACACCCAAATTTAATTTATCCTGCATTAGGAATTCACCCATGGAACATAAACATATTAAAAGAGAATGAAATCGAAGAAACTATAGAGTTTATCAAAAAACAGAAAAATGTTGTAAAAGCTATCGGGGAAATAGGCTTAGACTGCAAATATGAAACAATATGGGAAAAACAAACACAAGTTTTTGATAAAATGTTACGCCTCGCAGAAACATTAGAGGTACCTGTAATCATACATTCAAGGGGTACAACAGACATAATCGTGGAAATGTTATCGTCATATAATTTGAAGGGTGTATTGCTACATTGGTTTAGCCACCCTATGAGTGCGCTAATAAAAGCAATAGACAAAGGATACTTTATCTCAGAAGGACCACCAATAACATACTCTAAAGGCATTAGAGAAGTAGTAGAAAAAACACCAATCACTAACCTTTTAACTGAAACAGATGGTCCTGTAACATACTGGAAAGAGCCATACAAAGGGCAATTAACCAAACCGTCATATATTCTAAATGTTGTTAATGAAATAGCAGAAATTAAAAAAAATCCTGTTGAAGAAATCGCAGAGCAAATTACCAATAACTTTGAAAAATTATTTAACATAAAGTTAACCAATTAGTAAAAAGACTATCTTTAAGCAGCCACTTGCATTTTAACAGGTTAATTTAATAATTTAAGGCGTAAACTTAAATTAATCCTACTATCTAATGAGAGATACTCTAACGCTTTTAAACGTCAGAGAAGACAATAACAGTCAACATCGGAGGAAACTAATCTGGGAAAAGTAAAGACTGAGCAGATAAAAAATCTAGGCAGAGAACTAATGGACCGTTTTCCAAATAAATTTACGATTAATTTTGACGAAAACAAACGCGCAGTAGACGAATTAACTAAAGGCACTACTACACGTGTCAGAAATAAAGTCGCTGGGTATATAACACGGAGTATATCGTTAACTCAAGCCAACTCAGAAATTGAACCTGATATCGAGGAAGAAATTGATTAATAAGGTAGCAAAAGTATGATGGATGAGTACCGAAAAGGATGGGCATTTAGATATCTTCGTGAAGCTAAAGCGGAGTTGGAAGCTGCGCGGAAAATCCCTTATATGGCGCCTAGTCTAGTTTTGGAGGCAATAAGGAAAGCAAGGAACGCGATTTATTACAGTTTTGGTGACCCAGCTTTCATAGAGGTACTTATCCGAGAGGAAATCAGTAAGAATCCAGCTACAAAAGACACTGTACTACGATTTTTAATAGAGATTGAAACAATAGTACAACAAATTGCACAACTTGAAGAAGTCAATGGTATTGCAATGATGAAACAAGCAGATTCCATAGTAAACATCGCAACTGATATCGTGGAAACAATCACAAACGAGAGATTTGAAAGCTTAAATCAATAAAATCGGTTTTTAATATAAATTTCACAAATTTTTTAATCTAAAACTAAAGTGGCTAGAGCTAAAAGTTTCCAACAGAAACCAGTAAAAGTAAGAGACTATAAGACAAAGATTAAATCTTCTTATCAATAACCAAATTGGACAGATTGAACAAATCTAGCCTACATAGAAGCGTGAATGTTTAAAAGGGGGTTGTTGAAATGCCAAAAATAAGAAAACCAATCAACACGAGAAGAGCAAAATTTGGGATTATAAAACACGGATAAATATCATATCTAAGATGTATTAGTGTGAATAAATTGAATAGTTGAGAAAGATGGGTATCTCAGTTAAACTAATTGGAGCATTAAGACATATTTCAGGAAAAAAAGATATCGAAGTACCTTTTATAAAGAGCATAACCGTTAAAGACCTCATATATGAAATTAGTGAACAAGCTCCTCAGTTAAAGAAAACATTTTGTAATCAAGAACTTAACGAGCCAAGATCAAACGCGTTAATTCTAGTTAACGGTGTTGAAATAAGTGCCTTAAAAGGTTATGAAACATTACTAAACAATGGCGATGAAGTAGTATTCATTCCAGTAGTTCATGGTGGGTAAAACATGATCACTTTAACAAGTGATTTTGGACTTAAAGACTCTTATGTAGCAGAAATGAAAGGAGTAATTATGTCGATTAACCCCTACGCAACTATAATCGATATCACCCACGAAATTAACAAATTTGATATTAAAATGGGGGCTTTTATACTAACTTCAGCAACAAATTACTTTCCAAAAGGCAGCATTCATGTAGCAGTAGTGGATCCCGGAGTAGGAACAGACAGACGCGGCCTTTTAGTACAGACCAAAAAAAGTTTTTTTGTTGGACCTGATAATGGAATCCTGAGTTTAGCATCTCAAAATCAAGGCATAGAACACATTTATCAAATAGAAAACCCAAAATTTATACGCACTAATGTTTCAAGCACATTTCACGGAAGAGATGTCTTTGCATCCGTAGCAGCACACCTAGATAAAGGCGTAGAGCCAAAGTTTTTTGGTCCAGAAATAAGTAATTTGATTAACCCTGAATTCACAAAAACAGTAAAGAAAAATGACGGCATAATAGGCGAAGTTTTACATATTGACAATTTTGGAAATATAATTACAAATATAAAAATACAAGAATTATTCGAGATTGAAAAAGTAAAGGTTAGAATATCAAATCAGCAATTTGAACTTGTTTTAGCAAGAACATATGGTCAAGTTAAAACGCAACATCCATTGGCATTGATTGGCAGTCACAATTTCTTGGAGATTGCAGTAAATCAAGGCAACGCAGCTGAAAAATATAATATCAAAATAGACGACGAAGTAGAAGTGACACCAGTTTAGGTAGCAACTTACTCTTGCTTTAAGCTTTCAATGGTTTTAACAATAACATCTAAAGGATTCTCAAGATCAAAGAGTTTTTTTGTTACATCAAACTTTTTACCTATTACTTTTTTTGCGATTTTGAGAAGTCTGCTCTCTGATGTTATGAATAAGGGAAACCCTTTCTTTGCTAGGTATGTATTAACATAAGTTTTAGCCATATCAGAAATGGCTATACTAGGAATACCTAGTAGTGCAGCTTCACGGGATATTGTTCCACCATAACTTACCACTAAATCAGCTGAGGCAACTAAACTAGCTGAATCTTGAAAACCGTTTTTTTCTCTAAATGCCTCCACATCATTATAGCGTTGAAGTAAACAGACATTTCCCAGTTCAGATAGCTTTTCTGCAAGTGATTTAACGTTGTCAGATTTTTTGTTTACGTATGCAGCTTTGGTTTCTATTTGTCTAAGAACAATAGTTGGTTTCTTAAAATCAGCTATTTTTTTTGGTTTAAAACCTTGAATCCAAGCGACTTCGTCGACACCTTTGAATCGAACAAACTTTTGGATACAATAATTTTTTGTGAAACTTCTTGGAAGAGCTTCAGACAGGATTACAGTATTAGCAAAGGGCAAAGTTAATCTGTTCACTGATAAAGCGTGTGGTGTATCTGCAGTTAAAATTATAGGGATACCCAAACCGAAGGCAGTTCTACAAAGTTCAACTGATTGATGGGATATTGCTATATCAGGTTTATTATCTTTGAATAGTCTTGAAAATTCAAGGATTCTTTCAGCGCTTTCTTGTAACCTTGTATTTAAGGTCACTGGATTATATTTGCCCACAACTAAAGGTTTTTCGTTTAGGATTTTAGAGAGGGGAATTGTATCAGGATGCTCTCTAGTGGTAAATATGAAGTCGTGACCCTTCTCTTTTAATCTCTTGCCTATGGCTGCGCCATACCTGATATGTTTACCAGTGCAGGCGTCAAACCAAACCTTCATCACTTCACCTTACTAAGCTTATCAGCTAAGAACAGTTCTCGTTTAGCTTCAAACTCCTTCAAAGACATAACATATCTAGCTGGGCAACCTGCAAAAACTGTACCAGCTGGGACATCAGAGGTAACAACGCTACCACCACCAATAACTGCACACTCACCCACAACCACACCAGGAAGAATCGTTACACCTCCTCCAATCACAGCGTTATCCTTGACTTTTACAGGTGTCATAAAACTACTTCTGGGATACTTATCATTGAGCAAACTACTGTTAGGCGCAATAAACACATTTTTACCCAAGATACAACCATTAGATATGGTTACATGTGCCTGAATATTACAGTTCCGACCTAAAACCACATCCTTACCTAAATCTACAAAACTTCCAATCACACAATTATCGCCGAGAATAGTATTTTCTCCGATAACAACATAATTCCAAATGGAACAACCAGCACCAATAACAACATTGGAACCGGTTACTATTCCAACACCACGCTTAGAACTCTGCATACTTCACCTTTTCGGACTCCAGATTTAAATAGTTTGATATTAACTTGACTTTCTTATTATTGGGGGCAACTATTTGATGCAGGAAACAGTGCTGATAGTAGGCTTAGGAGAAATTGGGCATACTCTTTTCAAATTAATAGAAGAGAAGAAAGATCAGTTTAACGTTTATGGTATAGACATAGACGAGGGTAAAATGAAAGAGCTTGCCCAAAACAAAGACAAGATTCCAAGTAAAGTAGATACACTTCAAGTTTGTCTTCCATGTAATGACCCAGAAAAGTTTACTAAAATAGTTGCTGAATACACTGAAAAATTTAAACCAAAATTAGCGATAATAAACAGCACAATTCCTCCTGGAACAACACTTAAAGTTTCTCAGGAATGTAAATGCTTAGTTGCACATTCACCCGCACGTGGAGTTCATAAAAATGCGGCTCACATGCTTTGGGAGATTAAACGTTGGTCAAAATATGTAGGTGGAACAAGCAAGGAGTCTTCAGAAGCAGCTAAGAAACATTTTGAGAAGTTAGGGTTAAAGGTGAAGCTTCTTAAAAGTTGCCGTGAAACAGAGTTAGCAAAAATTTTTGAGACCACATATCGTGCTTGGATGATTGCTTGTTTCCAAGAGATGCACCGGATTGCCCACAGTTTCGACACAGATTTTGATGAGACAGTAGATTTCTTGGAGGACACACATAGGGTAAGATTTGACAGACCTGTGATGTATCCAGGCATAATTGGGGGACACTGTTTAGTTCCTAACACGAAATTACTGCTTGAAGTTTATGATTCAGATTTTTTACGTTTAATCTTAGAGTCCAATAACAAACGTAAAGAAGAGATAAAAGATTCAAAAATACGAGCAGAAGTGGAAAAAGTATCCAAAAGAGCAACCGCTTTAGAAAATGAATTGATGAATAATAAGTCTGAAACAACCAGCCAGTAAGAAGAACACCTTTTTATTCAATTTATCTTCTTGGTATTCTGAATTTGGCAATTAAAATTGGAGATATTAGTTAGCTATAATTTGATTTTGATGCCTCGAACAGTTCATTGACGTAATCTTTAATTGTTTTTTGTTGTTTCTTAGCTATTTTCTTTATTGAATCGCTTATACCTGTAGAATACTGAATTGCCTTCTTTGGCTTATCAACTATAGAATCTGGGACACCGATATTCTTTGCGACCGCACGTAAAACAAGCTTTCTTAAAGTATTAAGTGAATGTTCGATTTTACATTCCACAGGCAAATTGACTGCAAAATCTGCAAGATCATACGAAGCAAAAGGTAAACGTAAATCTAAATCAAAAAAACCTGCTATTTTCAAATCACGCTCAAGATTACTGGTATGGATTGATGCTACATCGTCAAACATAGCTTTACGTGTTTTTTCTGCGCCTTCTTTTAGATATTCAGTGACATACCGTTGATATCCACCAAATAATTCGTCCGCGCCTTGCCCAGCTAACAAAACTTTATGACCTTCTTCAAATGATTTTTCAGCTAACCAAAAAAAAGGTACACCGATACTAGCTTTGATTGGATCGGGGTCCTCAATTAAATCTACAACCAAAGGCAAAGTAGTCTCTACATCTGATTCCTTAAAAAGATGTATCTCCAAGGGCAAATCTAATAATTTCGCCGCTTCAATAGCTTGTTCTGTTTCCAACTGGTTTTCTAAACTTACATGTAATAGATGTACATCAACCCCGCATTTCTTTGCTAAGAAGGCTATTATGCTACTATCTATACCTCCTGAAAAGGCAACTGCGACTTTTTTAAGTCCTTTCACACGTCGTTCAATTGCTTCTAAAAGCAGTATCTGAAGGGGTTCAGCTGCATCATTCAATGGTACTGATGTGGATTCGCGTAAGCTTAAGGTTTTTACTTTTTTGAATTTAAAGCCTTCTTTATATGTAAAGCAAAGGTTACCAGGGGGAAATGAAACTGGTTTTTCTATCCCGATTTTCCAGAGTGCTTTACGATTAGTGGAAAAGGCAATAAATTCTCTATTTTCGCCGAAATATAAGGGGTTAATACCTATTGGATCACGACCCGCCACTATACAATTTTCCTTGAGTAACAGAAGAGTATAGTTTCCGTCACTTTGCTCCAGCGTAGTTTCCAAGCTTTTTTCATAACCTAACGGGTCTTTCGAGTTTTTGGGCGAGGCAAAATTGAGTTTAGATGAAAAAATGTTACCTTCGAATAGTAAGGAAGATTCATTGAATTGTTGTATTTCATAACTGTTTTTTGTTTTGGGAGATGATGTGTAACCGATTGCTATTGATGAGTGGGCAGCTTGCTGTTCTAGTAGATAAGGGCTTTTGTGTGAGTAGTTGCCTTTCGGAGTAATTAACCCATAATGTGATGGGGTATGCTTTAGACTTATTGAATTAAGGGTATTTAAGATAAGTTCAGTGACGCTATCGTCATTTTTACTTAAAACAGCAATGGTAGCTTTCATCGGTAAACACATCAACAGTTGTTAGTCAAGTATTATTAGTGGTAAAACATTAATCTTTAATTGTAATAACCTCTGGTTGAGGAATAATACTCTTGCCCATATTACCAATAGATACAGGACGTTATGGTACAGTAGAGATGCTAAGAATTTTTGAAGAAAAAAAACGTATCCAATATCTCTTAGATGTTGAAGCTGCTTTGGCTTTAGCACATGCTGAAGTGGGAAACATACCAAAAAGAGACGCTGAAATTATTGAGAAGATGGCATCAACAGAATATGTAAAGATAGAGAGGATAAAAGCTATTGAGAAGGATATTAAACATGATATCGCTTCGCTAGTTCGTGCATTATCAGAAGTCTGTGGATTAAGCGGTGCTTATGTTCATCTTGGCGCCACAAGTTATGATATAGTCGATACAGCTAACGCACTTCAAATTAGAGATGCACTCACCGTAATAGAGGAGAGATTAGCTGGTTTTAAGGTAATACTTCAAGAAAAAGCAGGGCAATACAAAGAGACAGTTATGACGGGTAGAACACATGGACAACATGCTCTACCTATAACATTAGGTTTTAAATTTTCAGTTTGGGGTTATGAAGTTAACAGACACTTAAAGAGAATTGCAGAGTGTAAAAAAAGGGTTTTAGTTGGAAAAATAAGTGGAGCAGTTGGTAGTCAAGCTGGGCTAGGTGAAAATGCTCCTGAAATTCAAGAGTTAGTAATGAAGAGATTGAATTTGGAAACTGCTGAGATCTCCACTCAAATTGTACAGAGGGACCGCTATGCTGAACTTGTATGTATTTATGCAATGGTGGCATCTTCTCTTGAAAATTTCGCTACTGAAATCCGGGAGCTTCAACGGCCAGAGATAGCTGAAGTCTTTGAATCTTTTGAGGCAACAAAACAGGTTGGTAGCTCAACAATGCCCCATAAACAAAATCCAGAAATTTGTGAGCGTGTTTGCGGATTAGCTAGGATAGTGCGCAGTTTAGTTTTGCCTGCATTAGAAGATATGGTCACTTGGCATGAACGCGATTTAACCCAATCTTCAGCAGAGAGATTTGTTCTCCCTGAATCATCAATACTATTAGATTATATTCTTAAACTGATGTGTGATGTTGTAAGCAACTTACGAGTTGATAGTAAACGTATGTTAGCTAACTTATCTTTAACTCAGGGACGCGCTATGTCTGAATCAGTTATGATGGCTCTCACTAAGAAAGGTGTAAACAGACAAGAAGCCCATGAAATACTAAGACAGTTAACAATTAAAAGTACAGTTGAAAATAAAACATTCAAACAAAGTCTAATCGAAGATTCTTTTGTAAGTAGCAGACTAGGTGCAAAAGAAATTGAAGACGCGTTAAACCCTAAAAACTATTTAGGAACTGCAGTAAAACAAGCTGAAAAATTCGCTAACAGTACTTAAAAATCAAACAATTCCTTCTGAGTATTTTCCTCGGGGATTTTCCCCAATCTTTCCCATGTGTCTTTTTTAACAAAGCCGCCTACCTGTTCTTTAATTTTCTTTGCTAATCTTGGACCTACAGAGGGTAAACTTGTTATCTCTTCAATAGAAGCATGCTTTAAGTCATCGATTGTGCGGAAGCCTGCATTAAATATAATTCGACCCCGAACTCTACCAACCCCCTCCAAGGCTACAATCGGCAACAATTCTTTCTTTATTCCTTTCGAAACGCGTTGAATCAATTCAGTGCTTAACGTAGTTATGTCTTTGTTCTTAGCTACGACTGGAGAAAGCTCTTCTATTGCATGCAATAACCACTGCGCGTTCTCAATTGTTCTGTAAAGGTCGCCGGGTTGTACATTGAAGCGTTCGAAGAGTTTGTCTTCAGGCAATTCTTCTATCCAGTTATTGAGTACCAGTGCTGTTTTAACTTCCCCTAAGAATTCAACATAACCAATATTATCGCTCCATTGATCAGGCGGGTCAATGAAAAGTTCCTGTTTATGGTCTTCAGCTGTGATTGTTAAGTTGTCAATTTCTCTTTGATAAGGTCGCATTATGGGGCCCATGTCGGGTGTGTGTGAAATCAAATGAAAAAGACTAAATTCGGTTAAAATAGGCGGATTACTTTGTAAGGCATCACGTATTATTACTCCTGATAGAGGGTCAATATACAGTTCGCTAATTCTTTTTCCAAATTTAGTTGCTAAAATGTCATCTCCGAGAACGTAAATCATTTCTTCATCATGTAAGAATCGGAGAATTTTATTTATGACACTTTTAATGGCTTTCACATCGTATTGATAAGCATAGAATGTTTTACCAAAAAATTCGTATATTCCCTGTTCTGTATGAGCAAAATCAGATGCAATAGTAGCTAATACATGACCGCGTATTATTTTTTCTACAGCTAATCTGGACCAGATGCGCTCAGGTTTGGCTAAAACGTAGCCTTCCATAAGATAGTCAGCTTCGTCAGCTGTTTTTGCTATTAGTACTGATTCACCAAACTTGTCATATTTTGGTCTACCTGCTCTGCCAGCCATCTGTTTGTAATCTAAAACACTTATAGGGTAATTCCCTAATCCAGCTTCAAATCGCCTATAATCTTGTATAATAACTGTTCTTGCAGGTAAATTGACGCCCCAAGCTAGTGTAGGTGTAGCAGTCAACACTTTTATTTTTCTTTCTTTAAAAGCATCTTCTATTATTTTCCGATGTGCACCAGTTAATCCTGCATGATGATAAGCAGTGGCTGAACGGACCAAGTTGGCAAGTTCTTCACTAAGCTGAGTTCTTTCACCTGCTTCAAGAATCTTTTTCGCTTCTTTCTCAAGTGTAGCTCTTGTCTGTTCTTCTAATGATTGTTTAACTATTTTTGAGCCCCTTTTTGGGACTAATACTTTATTCATGTGAATAGCTACGTTTTTTGCTGCTGCAGCAGCGTTTTTACGTGTTGAAGAAAAAATGAGGGCTTGCCCACCATTCCTAATAGTGTCAAGAACCAAGTTTATGATAGTTAATCTAGTATCCTGTCCAATTTTTCTAGAACCGCCGTCTTTATATTGAATTTCATCTTGAAGTATGACGCCTTCTTTAAGGTCTATTGGACGCCAACTTGTCACGATATATTTTGCGTTTAACCAACCTGCAATTTCATCCACATTGTTTATTGTAGCACTAAGCGCTAAAATTTGGATAGAAGGATTAACTTGAAGTAACCTTGCTATAACAATTTCTAAAGTTGGTCCACGTTCAGCTTCGTTCAAGAGATGAACTTCGTCTGCAATAACTGCGGATATGTTATCCATCCATTTTGCGCGGTGACGTAAAAGCGAGTCAGCCTTCTCGTTAGTAGTCACTATTATATCATAACGTTCAAGCCAGTTGGCAGCGGAATCAAAATCACCTGTACTTATACCTACAGATATTTTTGTGCCGTCAACCTTTTTTATAGAAGTGTATTTTTTAAATTCCTCAAACTTCTCACTTGCTAATGCACGTAATGGAGAAAGATAAATGACTTTTCCATTATTATCAAGTACATGTTTGAGGGCGCAGAGTTCAGCTATCAAAGTTTTACCTGAAGCAGTTGGACTAGCAAGCACTATGTTATTTCCGTCAAGCACTCCGGCGTTTAGGCAATCTTCTTGAGGAGGAAAAAGCTCTAGGATTCCATACTCTTGAAGTATTTCTTTAACGGAATCATGGATGGGTAATTCTGCAACCTTCAAATTTTTCGCCAATTAACTATTAGTCGTCGATAGTATGGCAACGTTTGTTATTAGGGTTTTTTAGCTCTTTATGCTTTTAATATAAATTAACATTAACGAAACTTTAAGGAATATTGTTTAAAATATAATGAAAATTTACAAGAACCAATTATATGAAAAACAATTTGACCTCATGGTTACCCAATCAATGCCACAGCTACATTGAGTAATAGTTACTTTAATTATAAATGGATTAAAAGCTAAATCAGCATAGAAAAACACACAAAAGAGATACATACGGAATTAGCAAATTACCTAAAAAAAGTCATCGCATAATTCTAGCTGCAACTTTTTTTTAAAAAAAATGAATTAGAAATATCAATTGATAACATCACATAAAGAAGCGGGATAGCTCAAGAATACACATTTGAAGAAAGATAAACTTTAGATTAAAGGGGACTATCAAATAATACTTAAGAAAGCAAATAGTGGCGGAAAAGTAACAGTGGACATTCAGAAAATAAGGCTGGACTTCCCAATTTTAAGTAGAAAAGTTAACGGTAATCAACTAATTTACTTTGACAATGCAGCGACAACCCAGAAGCCACGCCAAGTCACAGATGCAATTACAGATTACTACAATAATCATAATGCAAATGTTCATCGTGCTGTGCATACCTTATCGATGGAGGCAACTGAAGCATACGAAGAGTCACGGGAAAAAATCAGTAATTTTATAAGTGCTAGAAATCTGAGTGAAATTGTATTCGTTAGGGGTACAACTGAAGCAATTAATCTAGTAGCCTATTCATGGGGACTAAGTAACCTCAATAAAGATGACGAAGTGCTGCTGTCTCTTATGGAACATCACAGTAACATTGTACCTTGGGAAATTATAAGAAAACATAAAGGGTTCACTATTAACTACGCAAAAATTAAACAAGATGCTACACTTGACTTTGAAGATTTTGAAAGTAAACTTTCCAAGAAAACAAAAATTGTATGCCTAAATCATGTTTCAAATATAACAGGCACTATTAATGATGTAAAACGCCTCGCCAAAGTCGCTCATGAAAATGGCTCAATAGTGCTTGTTGATGGTGCTCAGGCTGTACCACACATGAAAATTGATGTGCAAGAGTTAGATGTTGACTTTTATGCTTTTTCAGGCCATAAAATGCTTGGGCCAACGGGTATAGGTGTTTTGTATGGCAAAAAAGAATTACTTGAAAATATGCCTCCCTTTCAAGGTGGAGGGGAAATGATAAAAGAAGTATCATACAACAAAAATAAGTGTGAAGTATCTTGGAGTGAGTTACCAGGAAAATTCGAGGCGGGAACGCCTAATATTTGTGGTGTTATAGGACTTGGAGCAGCAATAGAATATTTGAAAGGAATAGGTATGGAAGAAGTTTATGAACATGAAAAAGAACTAACAGAATACACAGTTAAACACATGAAGGAATGTGATAAAATCAAATTATACGGAACAAATGACCTATCTAAGAGATGCGGTATAATACCTTTTGGAGTTAGAGATATATCAGCTCATGATGTAGCTTTACTCTGTGATAATTACGGAATTATGATACGTAGTGGCTACCATTGCGCACAACCGTTACATGAAATTTTAAAACTTAAGTCTTCAGCGAGAGCAAGCTTTTACATATACAATACTCGCGAAGAAGTAGACCGCTTTATAGAAGTCCTGAAGGCGTTTAATTGAAATGAAAACAGTA
>JAAZBP010000175.1 GCA_012513715.1 Thermoproteota archaeon
CAGTTGCAACTGCAATTATGGCTATGAGTATAACCGCTAGATTTCTTTTTGTATGGCTTTTTTTGACGTAGGTCATGGTTTATTGATTTTGGTTTCGAGTATTTAGTTGTTTTCCCAATTGTTTTATGTATTAGGTTTGTTTTTTGTTTTTACGCGTTTTTCGATTTATTGTCGTATCTAATATGTGGGGAACCCATCTTTGTCTGTGTTGTCTAGCCAACCAGCTGTTTTGTGTATAGGTCTTTTAAAGATTTTACCTAGTTCCTGTCTGTCTTTGGCCTGGTGATATTTAAAGTAGATTTCGTTGTTTAATGTGCCTAGAATTTCGATTTTTCCTGTAATGTGCGACATGATGTATTTGAAGCGTTTACTGTGTCCGTTGCAGGTTACTTTTGCTTTCTCCACAATTTCTATTCCTCTAGACAGGGGCATTTGGAAGTGGTGTTTGGTCCTTTTTACTGGGCGACACTGGAACACGTAATAAGGCATGACTCCTATGCTTATCAGTTGATTCATAAGAGTCGAGAGTGTTTCTGGGTTGTCGTTTACTCCTTTTAAGAGTACCGTTTGATTGCTTATCAGTACCCCTGATTGGAGTAAGTTGTTGACTGCTTGTATCGACTGAGGTGTGATTTCTTTTGGGTGATTAAAATGCGTAACAATGTATAGTCTACGGTTCGGTTTAGTGTATTTTTTGAATGTTGCAAGTATTTCCGGGTCTGAGAGGCGCTCCGGAAAAGTGACTGGGATTCGGCTGCCTATCCTTACAAAGCTTAGATGGTCAATGTTTGAAAGTTTTTCTAGAAAATGGTCAATTATGCCGTTTTTAAGTACAAGTGGGTCCCCTCCACTGATTAGGACGTTGTTTATTTCTTTATGTTCAGCTATGTAGTTAACTGCGTCATCGAAACGTTTCATTATTTCTTCGCTGGGTAAACCTACAAGGCGTTTGCGGAAACAATAACGACAGTACATGGCACAGCGATTAGTCGCTATTACCAAAGCGGTTTCAGCATATTTATGCTGTAAACCCGGCATCTTTGTATTTTCTGCTTCTCCGCTGGTATCGTAAACTCCTTCAAGGTTCAGTTCCTCAACTGAGGGCACAGCCATTTTTCTTATGGGATCGTTAGGGTCATCCCAGTCTATAAGTGAAAGATAATAAGGGTTAACTCTCATCGGATGAACTTCTGTAACTTGCTCTAACTGTTTTGCTTCCTCAACAGAAAGAGGTGTACTCTCAGCAAGTTTTTCTAAATCAGAGATGCTTTTTTCTAGTTTCTTGTGTTCTGCCATGTTTATCGAAACCGACCTATACTTTTAGTTAATAAACCAGCATGTGTTCGCAATTACAAGCAAGGCAATCTTTTCGCTGGGTTTATGCATAAATATACTGATTTATTCCTTAAAAAATTTGGGATAAAACCTTATAGCATAAGTTAACTCAGATAAAATAATTCAGCAAATATCCAGTTTTAACCACAGGGTTATGGCTTCGTGGGCTTGTCTAGAGTTGGAGGCTTCCGCCGTCCATCCCATAAGTGATGCAAAGCCAACATGGGGTGATACAGGAGAAGTCTTGGACCCGAATACTTCATAACTACTCTTGCTTTCTCTCTCATATCAGGTTTATAGCAGTGAATTAGACATTTTCCACAGGTGCTTTTTTTCTCTTGGAAAGGACACTTATTGAGCCTCAAATGAGCGTATTCTTTGAATTCCAAGCATTCAGAACATAGTTCACCATGTGTTCCGTGATGTTTTCTACAGTAGAGTTCAACCATGTAGTCAATGGTTTCTTTTTCACGTTTCATCCTTTTATGCTCTGGGTTAGGTGGTTGAGGCTTCATATAGTTAATATATGATTTATGCGCACATAAGGGTTTACCCTTGTATATTCGGGTTCTAAGTTGAGGGTGATTTACTTCATGTGGAAGTAGATTATTACAACAATCTGGATAAGTATTAAAACTGGGACTATAAGAAATTTGGTTCTGCGGGTTTTATGCCTGAACAACAGCATGCCCGCCCATGCGCCGAACGGTCCAAGAAAAGCAAGCGCTAAAAGTCTTGTTTCTGGAACTCTCCACCCGCGTCTTTTACTCTGCAGTTTATCAAAACCGAAAACTATGAAACCAACAATATTTACTACTATAAAAATAAGGATAAGAACATACCTTGGAATAGCTTCAAACATTTTTGTTGCTCTTAAAGAATTTACGAAGTAGCCGTTTTAAATAAAGTCTGCGTTAATCACTTTAGTATACCATGTTTCAATGTTGTTTTTCTTCTTTCTTTGGGAGTAACTATTAAGAATTGTTTTGCATTCAACTCTTTATATGGAGAAAATCAGAGCGGTCTTATTCGATTTAGACAATACTTTAATTGATTTCATAGCCATGAAGCAGGAATCATGTAAAGCAGCTGCAGAAGCTATGGTTAAAGCTGGGTTACAAATGAAAAATCCTGAAGCATATTACTGTTTAATGGATGCATATTTCAAGGTTGGAATAGAATCTAACGTGGCTTTCACAGAATTTCTTAAAAAAGAAGATCAATTTGATCACAAAATTTTGGCTGCTGCTCTAAATGCCTACCTAGATGCTAAAAGCAGGTGTCTGAAACCCTACCCCAACGTGGTTGCAGTGCTAGAGCAATTGCAGGCTAAAGGACTTACACTTTCAATCGTTACTGATGCACCTAAAACAAAGGCTTACCAGCGACTTTTAGGTATGGGTATAGAAGGATACTTCAGGTTTGTAGTAGGTTACGAAGACACCAACAGCACCAAAGACACTGGGTTACCTTTGAAGTTAGCTTTCAAACTATTAAAAAAAGAGATTCCTGACATATTCCCAAATGAAGTTTTGATGGTGGGTGACTCTGTAAAGCGCGATATCGTTCCAGCTAAACAGTTGGGTATGAAAGCTGCACTTTCAAGATATGGCCAAAAAGTGTTTGAAGCCGGAAATCCCGATTTTGAACTTTCAAAAATTGAGGATTTACTGGG
>JAAZBP010000176.1 GCA_012513715.1 Thermoproteota archaeon
ACGGATAGAGCACCAGCCTCCTAAGTTGGGGGTCGAGGGTTCAAATCCCTCCCCGCCCGCCACGAATAATCCCCTCCCATTTTTGGTTTACTTTCTACACCAAGGGGTTATTTGCGCTTGCGGAAAAGTTTGTTGCCGCTAAAGTCGCAGACGAATTCAAAGCCGGATTCTATTAGTTGGCAAGCTTCTTGTTCTGAATGGGCAATGCGTGCTACGTATTCGTCGTCTTTGAAGTCGATGAGCCTTGTATATACGAGGGTGTTTTGGATGCTTCTGTGACCTAGCATCTGCATGACGTGTAGGATGTCTCTGGTTTTGTGGTATTCCATGGTTGCTTTCCAGTGGCGAAAGGTATGAAACGTTATCTGCATGAGTCTTGGGTTTTTCATTTTGTGGGCGATGTGTCGGCGTTGAAGTGTGAAGCTTTTTCTTAGGGCGTCTGTGGTGGAGTCAAATACTGTTTTACCAGTTCTGGGGAGTTCGTTGATCATCGAGACCAGTTTTGCTGATATCTTGAGCTTTCTAGAGTTGCTGCCTTTCTCTGGTGTTACGACAATCGAGCCGCCTATTGAATCAACGTCTACCCATAAGAGTTGGCAGGCTTCGCCGCATCTTACTGCAGTTTCTTTGAGTAGCTGTAGATAGGTTGCCATGCGTTTGTTGCATCCGCCAATTAGCTGATCTGCTTCGTTTTCTGTTGGTATGAAGGGTAATTTTCGGATTCTGTTGTAAATCGGTGGGTCCCATTTGAGTCCTTGCATCTGCAGAAAACATGTGTAGGCATCCACGGCTATGCATCTTCTCGCATTACCCCAAGTATGTTTAGCGATTGTTTCTTTGACAGATTCAGGGTTGAATACGTCTGCTCCGAGTTTGATTAGGCGTTTGAGGATTTTTGTTCTCGTTTTTATTGTGGCTTGAGAGTAGGCTTCTTTTAGCATCCAGAAGCTGAATTCGACGATTTTGCCTTTACAGTCTAGTGGAGATTCACCCGCAACAGTCTTTGTTTCTGTTTGCGGATCCAAATTTTTCGCTACCTCTGTTGCGCATATTTGGCGAGTAGAAAGTAAGTCTGTTTTGGTATTTATTGGCCATTCTTGATTTTTTTGTAGAGGCTTTATTGTGAAACGGTAGCTGCAACCGCTGCATAGCCATCGTTGTATTTTGTGGCCGTTTGCTAATCGTCTCAAACCGTCTCGATAGAATTTTGTGGATCCGCATCGTGGGCAAGGGTTTAGGGGGTTGGTGCCAGCGGAGCCGTCTGCAGACTCCGACTTACAATCATTAGAACTGGCTTTGTTGCCAAATATGCTATCTTCTGGTGTAAGTCCAGCCATTCCCTCCCACCTGACTATTCAGATTTGCCGAGTTTTTCGGAGAGCTTCAAGCCGCATGGTCCACACAGAAAACCCCATGAATCGTCAAACTGAGTAACTTGCCACTCGCCTTGCCCCTTAGCTCCACAGATAACGCAGGTTTCAAAACTATAATCCATCGTCAACCGACAAACTGACTTAGCCTTAGAAGCAACCTCCTCGAAAACAGCGTTTGTTCTCGAGTTCTCGACCTGCGCGACATTAGCAAGGTCAGATGCTGATTTCTCAATTTTTTCACTCTCCAAATCAGCCTTATTTTCTGCTAAACTCTGATTATTAGGGAGATTATTTTCTGGTTTTTGAGCCTCTGAACCTGTGACAGTTAAGTCACTTGAGAACTTGAGAACAAGACCACAGCCGTACTTCTTTGCTATCCTACCCAGCTTATTTTGATCAAAACCATACACCCAGCAAAGGCCATCCGAACTTCGAACCCTCTGCTTCTTCCCATTAAGCACCTCACGCAGCCGATAACCAACTTTCTGCTTAGTAACCTCACCAAACTCAGGCGTATCCATCTTGTTAGGCTTCTTATCATCCAACTTACCCTCCAAATCACTCGTCAAAGCCTGCCAAATATCAACAAAAGAAACAGGCTGACTAGAAACAAACAACTCACAAACAATCTTAACAAGATGCCCCTCAAGCGTATTGGTCTTCTCGCTAAGGCGCTCTTTTTGCAAAGCCTCAATCTGACTCCTAAGCACCTTCTCAACAGTTAAGCCAGAGACAATCTGGATAATTGGTTTCCAAAGTTCTTTTAGACGTCCTTTCACTGGAAGCTCAATTTCTGATAACGCTAACTCTTTGCTGGCTAAGCGCCACTTCAAAAGAATATTTCTCAGGATCCTAAGGCGAGTTTCGTCTTCCTTGTTAAAATCAGCCCAATCCTTTCTTGGATAACCCTCAGCCATAGCAATAAAAATGAAACGCTCAATCAAACCTTTAACACGAGGCATCTCCTCAGCTGCACAAGCTTTGAAGCAGAAAACACGGAAGTACTTGATAAAACGCTTGTTTTGGGTTATCATAGTTCTTGGGACGACGGCGCCTTGCTTGTACCCGGCTTTGTAGATTTTAGCTTTATCTAGATCTTTGTAGAGGCCTTGAGCTTCATCTTCCAGGATTGTTCCAGGCGATTCAGCATCATCCAAGTAACCGTAAGTATCTGCGGAAGGAATCGTGACACCCAACATTGGACGATAACAGAGCCAGTTCAGAAGATTAAGAGCAACAGTCTTTCCACTTTCATTATCCCCAACAAAATAAACATAGGGTATCGTTCGCACCTTTTCTTGCTGATAACTCAACAAGACACACGCCGCAAGATAGTCTTTCCAGTTTGATTCCAAGTCCAAGAAGAGGTCAAATTCGTCTCTGACCTTCCAGAAAATTTCTTCACGACTAGGAAGTTCACCCTCAAAGTAACCGTAGGGTTCGTAGGGGAACTCGTTTGGGTATTCTTTGGGTAAAAAGCTTTCATCGTCGATTGTTAGGTATTCGACAACGCCAAACCTGTTATTCTGAAACACGAGAAAGGCAGGTTTTGACTCATGGTATATGGCTTCAAAGTAACCTTGATCTGAAAGGCCGCAGATTTTGTGTTGTTTGGGTTTGTTTTTTGCTTTCTTATTTGCTATAAAGTCCTCGCAAGCTGGATCCCTCTTGTTAAGGACCCCGCGTACGATTGAGTCATAATAGGTACATGGACTCCCTCTGACTTTCCAGTTTGCGCAATCTCCGCATGTTCTGCCGCGTTCTGCCATGAAAAAGCGTCCTTAGCTTGAGGTTTTGGATTTGAGCTTTTGGCGATAGATTTTGTCTTGCCCATAAATCCAGTAGGAATATGTGTAGTCTTTGCCGTGGTAACGGTCTTTGATGGTTGCATTAGAAGCTCTAAGTATGTTGTAGGCGGGTTGCCATTTGTCTTGGATGTTGTTTGTCTTATAGGCCGTTTCAAAGTCGCCAAGCTGCGATCCCTTCTGCGCTTCCCATTTCAGAATAGAAAACGTCGTCTCAATAACCGCTGCAAACTCAGTTTCTAAGCCAAGTTCAGGCGGAGCCATTGATTTCAAGAATTCATCAGCCGCATCAGCCAACATCAAAGCGCTATCACGCAACTTAACAATAAACTCAACATGTTTCGACGACACAACTGCTTCACTCCGATTTGCTCAAAAGCTCAGCTAAGGCTGCTCTGATGGCCTGGCTTCGGTTTTTAAATTTACGCTCAAAAATTAATCGATCAATTTTATCTCTTTCAAGTGCTTCTAACCTTATAGCAATCCTACAATTGTAATGCCTCAAATTTTACACCTTCATTTGTCATACCTTTAAGTAATGTCACGCCGATACGGGGTATTTTGCGGTCAACTATGTCTTCGCAAGTGGTTTACCAGACAAATGCAGAGTACTATGCAACCGAAGAGGTCTTAGCGAAAAATACACTTGTAATTCTTGAAAAAACAAAGAAGGGTTTACTTTGGTTTAGATTTTCGGGGAGCCAAACTGTCTTCCAGCTATCGCCAACGGGGAAACTGCAGGTTAAATGGAGTGATCAACACGAGAAGAATATGCTCTATAAACTTGTTAAGAATTTGTTGGTTGCTAGCCCAAATGAAAAACTCATTATAAAACCATTAAGGCAGCAAACCTGGATAGAATATCCAGTCCCTAAATCGTTTAAGGTCTACTGGTGCGGGGAATTCGACGTGCTTATGCTGAAAAAAACTCCTCAAAAAATTGAAAAAAGGAAAAGGCAAGGCGTTCCCCGTGGAACCATAAAAGCTGGAAGATGTTTATTCAAAAAAATTTCCCCTGCTCAAATAGACGTTTTATTGGAAGCATTCAAAGATTCTGGAAAATTTAATAAAAACCAGAATCCACCAGTATACAAGATAAGTTTTCAACAGAAGTCATTAAAAGAAGCAGAAAGAATGGCTGCAGACGTAATTAATTTAGCAGGTTGGCTTTGTTGGAAGAAAAGGAACGAAAAAAACCGTATTTTAGACTTGTTTTACAAACAAGCGATCGATAGTGCTTCACCAGATGTGATCAAATGGGCTCAAGAAATTGCAACTGCTTTTCCTGGTTTAGCCGCTAAAATTACGTCTAATGGAATTGAGTGGCCACGTGAAGTTATTGAGAGATGGAAATTAATCTATAAAAGTGAACCGCCAATTCCACGTAGCTGGGAATAGCCCTCGGTTATTGGAAGGTGCTGAACTCATTTGATATTATGACGTATATCACAGAAACGATTCAGTATGGATTTGTAGCTGTGTTGGTGCTTTGAGCTAAATTTCCAACATTGACGGCATATTTTTGTCCATTCTTTCGGAAAACAACAACAAACTGGATCCCCTCTTTCAAATTCATTTTGTGGCTAGCAATGAAAGGCTTAGCTAAAGGAAAACCGTCAGCTGCACAACGATCCAAATCTATGTCGATAAAGAACGTGCGCAAAAACCGTTTATGGTCCTCCTCTTCTTTTCTTTGACGCTCCAGCAACGCCATCAATAACTTAGCTCTCTGCGGCAAAGACAAACCTTCAGAGTTTTCGTTATACTCCCGCATTTCCTTTTCATTTAATTCTCTGCAGAAGCGGTTAAACTGCCCCTGATGATAAGGCTTAATTTTAGCTTGATCCCGCTGAACTGTGCGAACACTAACACCCAACCGCTTAGCTATCTCCTCCTGGCATAGGTTTGAAAGCTCACACACCCGTTTCCTACGCTCACGTTCCTTTCGATACTTTGCAATACTTTTGGTATAGACATGCTTTTTGCGATAACCTGGTCTTTTCAAACTTGTTTTCCGTTTGCAAACGGGGCTTTCTTGTGCTGAATTGTCGTTTTCGGAGTTGTTGAAAACACCTAAATCAAGCTCCAATTCACCAAAAGACTCCAATAACTGATTTTTGCGGTCAACTAACCCCCCTTCTTTTTCAAAATAATCCATGCCTTTGTACTTTTCCGCCATTTTTTAAGACCTCAAAAACCTCAATTTAGCCTTCTTTTAACCATAAAAATGCGCGGTATTATACTTTTTGTCAGGTACGATTCAACAGAAATCCCTACTTCAGGGATAAAGTCATGCTTTAAGGAGTTTACGATGCCTTTTTGGTTGCACCATTATTTTTTGCTTGTAACATCAACTTCTCTTATAGAAGATAAAACCATTTTTCTATGAATCATCACTTTAGCTTAAAGATTCAGATTATTCGCAAATTAGTCAAGATATTTGCCGCTTAACCTCCTCAATTCCTCGGTTAGTTTCGTCTAAAACAAGCTGCAGCCTTTCAAGTTTTAACTCCAACTCTTTTATAGCCAGCTTGGCATAGCGCTACAACCTGCAAAAGATCGCCCGCCAACAAGCCAAAGCAGTCATAGCAGCAACAACACACAGCGATCTAGCCGAGGATCTAAAACCCAGTGTGCTTGTTCATAAACGGTTTGGAGAAGAAATCCAAATCGATTATTATCCAAACACTCCAGCCGCCGAATGCAGCCTCATTCGAGAGATGACAATAGAACAAGGCACCAAACAGGACTGGGAAAAATTGAGCGGTTTTCATTACCGAGGGCACAAAGTGGCGGTTCCAAGAAAAATCTTTCGCTTAGTAAGAGGCGATGAACTCTGTGGCGTCATAGTCTATAGTTACCCGCCGCCAGCCTGTTATGGAAGGCGTTTGGCGCTGCCGAGAATGTCTATTCAAGAAATGAACAAACAACTCAGCATAATCAATCGAGTAGTTATTCACCCAAAATACCGCACCGTAGGCTTAGGTGCCAAACTCATCCGTGAGACTCTGCCGCTGGTCGGTACTCCATGCGTCGAGATGATTGCCGTTATGGCTAAGTACTCTCCATTTGCAGAAAAAGCAGGTATGCAAAAAATAGCTCAGCAGCTGTCAGTGGAAAGTGTCTCCGTCGTTTCTAGAGTGCTCATGGAGTTAGGGTTTGATGTACAACTCTTGGGTAGCGAGAGATATGTTAATGGAAAACTTGAGACCTTGAGTTCTAAACAGGTGGGAAGACTCAAAGAAGCCTTTGTTAAAAATAAGCATCTTCGGTTCAAGAAAGAATTTGCAGCTAGCCGACACCAGCCCTTTGGAAAAGGCGCAGACTATATTGCTTGTTTACAAAACGCTGATCTAACAAAATTGGCCAAGCTTATCAAGATAGTTGGGCTGCTTCAGCAAACAAAGGTTTACCTGTTTTGGAGTGATAAGCTATGACCTCTCATTGGTTACTGGTGGTATTTTGCGGCTTCTTCTATGTAGGCTTTGATTTCTTGAAGTAGGCTATGCGAATCTTGAGCGAGAACAATCTTGTCTTTTTTTCTACCCTTGAAATAGACAGTTAGAGCTGAACCTTTGATTTGGGTTTTCTCGAAGTCCTTCAAGGCATTAATCTTTGGTATATGCCCTCCTAAATAGCCCGGTTCATGGTCACATAGGATAAGGCGATAGTTAGTTCGCCAGCCAGAACTGTTTACACGCTTAAACTCCAGGAGCACCGCCTCTTTAGGCAAGAAAAAGACTCCCATAACCAACTTGCTTTGTAAACAAGTTTTATTGCCTAACCATTTTCTATGTACTTTAATGGTTTTGAAGACGATTTTTTAGTCCTAACCAAATAACAAGTGCCGCCACAACAGCTACACCAACCGACATAGCAGCAATTATTATCCATACCGTTGGGAATGGAGTGGGAGGCTCTGGTAAATTAAAACCAGGTAACTCACCCAAAATAGAGTTATCGGTTATCCACTCAGGTAAATCTACCTTAACACTATCAATATCAAACGGCTTTATGAGTGGATAATGATCAATCAGAGTTACATTGGCAATATCAAAGCTTGCTATATTTTCATAGTTGAGGGGGTCTGTTGCCTCTATAACATAGGGTGTGTCACCTATGCCATCAAAGGTGTAGTCGTTTCCTTTGTAATCACTCCAATAGTTCCCCTCTTTACCGTTTTCTAAATAGTTGGGTCCTTTCACGCCTGCCCAGACTGTGAATGTTTTTTCACTTGGCGATAATGCATCGTTTGGTACAAAGTCGAAATAGTTGTGGTAAAAAGTGTTGTTAGATGCATCGTTGACACGGTTGCCTAAGACAAGCCCCTGTAAATAATTTGCATAAACAATATTATGATTACCCACGATTGCAAGATTGCCGTCTACTTGATTACCAAAGAACAAATTTGATGAACCACTAATACTTATGCCGCCATTAACATCGCTGTTTTTTGCAATTATGTTTTTATCGCCGGTAATTAAGACAGGTTTAGTACTCATGTTAGCCATGAAATTTCCAATAATATAATTGTTGAACCCCTCTACGGAGAATCCGCCATTTTCTCCGGACAGTTCGTTAGCTATAATAGTGTTGTTTTTTCCTATGCAAGAAAGAAGAAACTCGCCTTCACCAACTCCCCCATTTAAAGTGTTTTGTAAGATAACCTGATTTGGACCTCTAAGGCTAACTGATTTAATTATGTTCTTTACAAGGTGAGTGCCGTTTCCATTTCCTATTATACTTGTACTAACTATGTTATTGGTAATTTGGATATTATTTCCCGATACCGAGATGGCGCCGCCATTTCCAAGTAACGTACTGGTCCGATCGCTTGTAATCGTCAGGTTACTGAGATTAACATTATTGGCTCTGATATTTAGCGCGTCTAAATAACCCATGAACGAAAAAGTAAAGACGCTCAAAGGAACTAACGGGGGATGCAGGTTTATTATTGTTTTTTCAGGGTCTTCACCTATTAATGATATAGCTTTGTCTATTACTAACGTCTGATTTAAGGGCGCTTCGTATGTGCCTATTTTGAAAAATATTGTATCGCCATCATTGGCCGAGTTTAATGCATCTTGGATTGAAGTATATTCATCGGGGACAACAAGTGTTCTGTTTTCAGCATTAACAGGTGCAAAAAAAGCCATACTTGCCATTAATAGAATTAGAACAAGCACTGAAGGGATATGTTTACTCATGCTCGCCCACTGTTCATATCTAGCAACCCTTTGTAATTTAAGGGTTCTGAACCCTATTTTTTGGACATAGCTGTACTAACTTTCGTACACTTTTAGTGAATTGGCGTTTGCAAATAATCTTATGAATACTCCGGAATAATACCGCTTACTTGGAGAGTAAACAAGCTCTTCAAGGAAGTAAAAAAAAATGGCTAAAAAAACTAAACCTATTTTTACAACAGTTTTTCTTGCCCTGCTATTACTTTCCAGCGTTTGCATATCTCTTATACCAAACACTCGTGCAGAAGAGGTAATCCTTCAAGACCAGAAAATCTCAAGGCTAAACAACGTAGTTGGGCTTGATACAACCAAGTATACAACCACAACACAGAATTGTCCACAAGATTTCTATATGGATATTATCCCGCAAGAAAACATACTATGTTACAGTGAGTCTAATACCAGCAAAGTAAAAATGCTCTACACTTTTGCGAACGGAAATCTGCGTATGATACATGTCCTTGAAAGTGACGGGACACAGCATTTGACTGGTTTAGCTAATGATTACTATGAAAGCGCCGAAAACTTGCTCAGTAACTATCAAAGCTACACTGGAAACACATTTTACACAGAGATAAAATCAATGCTTAATTCTGTAGCCGTTGGAAAGAACTCCATCGTAACTTCTGGAAATATAAAACTTGAGGTAGTTACAACTGATAAAGACACTACATTTCGATGGACATACACAATTAACGGTATCGAAGCACCAACCAAAACTGTAGCCTTACGTTATACTGATGGCTTCCTAAAATACTTCATTGACAATTGGAACCTTCATAAAATTGGCAGTACAACTATCAATCTCTCCGAAAAAGAAGCGATGAACATAGCACAGGAGCGCTCAAAGAACTTCTCATGGACAGTAGGATCCGATAACGACGCCTATGAAGTTAAGAACTTTAACGTCACACAAGCGATGATTTGGGAAACGATTTTCTGTAGCGACCAATATGCCGATGAACCACGCAGTCAAGACCCTTTAACACTGTATCCTATGAGACAAGTATGGGTTAGTCTAGATAAATTCTATCCAGGAAATGTTTATGGAATAGAAGTTTATATTTGGGCTGACACAGGAAAAATCGGTCATATTCAAGAACGATTCTCCACACTACTCCCAGAAGACGCTCAGATAGCAAGCCTATCGGAAAGTGCAATTCCATCGAATTCACAAGCATCAAAAGAACAACTAAACTCTCAATTAACCTCGCAGATTGCGCTTCCGACTTTTGCCGTAATTGCACTTGGAATGATGATACTGTTCAGGAAAAAGCATTTACCAAAACAACACACGCTAAAAATTAGCGGATTTTTACTTTGCCTTCTAATAGCATCAACATTGCTTGTTTCAGTTGCAACTGTCAGTGCTGATCCAAGAAGACGTGCCACGGTCTGGGGTTCTGAAAGCACTGGAATGTCTGGCCGCAAAACAACAGGTGAGATAGCACAACAAAGAGCTACTTCACAGCACATAAGCGACTACTTCAAAAATGACGCCTATCTATCCAGCAATTACCAAGGATCTAGCTCAATCAAATCAGATATACTAGACAACATTTGGTACAATGAACGAAATTATGACCGTGTAGCAGTTCTTGATTTCGATCATGGCGTAGGAAGATGGGACTATCCAGAAGACAACGGAAACTTCCATTACATGTTTGAAGATAACATAGGCAAAACTGGCGAACCACCAAACTATGACCACTTGGTTTTTGATATGGATGTTGCTGATCAGACAATCGGAAAATCCTTCTTAGTTTTCATAAACACCTGCATGTCAGCTAATTTGACGTATCAAAGCGCAAATGGGGGCAATATCCAAGGAATGCCATACGCATGGACAGAACGTACGGTACACAATAGAGACACTTATCAGGGCTTTACAACAACATCTCACATAAGCGATGATGCCTATAACAGGCCAGATACTGGCGCCTTCTGTTACCTGGGCTTTTCATGGGGATCCGCCGCTTTAGATCAAACTATAACCGCTGGCTATCCAAAATATTACCTGTGGATTGAAGACTTCTTCTACTATGCTTTGTCATTTGAAATGACAGTTAACGAAGCTTTAGATCACGCATCAAACAATCGTTTCGGCGAAGACTTTGACCAATGTGACCTCTATGATAACGACGGGTTTACTGCAATATGGCCAATGGATACCGATGGAAACGGAATTTGGGAGGACACATACGGATATAACAGCCATTTAGCAGTCTATGGGAATGGAAACATACGACTGTACGAGTACTTTGTTCATTACCCTTATTACACGTCTAGTTCATCGGGTTCAGGGCTAGTCAGCAATCAAAATGGTTTCACAGGAGCACAACCAGACGCTAGTTACACACGCCTACGAGCAATAAATGTAAACGATCAAGCAGCAATCATAGGCAGCATGGGCTATTCTGGAGCTAATCTCGCAAACGGTCACATTTGGGTCTACGGCTACTCATCTAGTTATACCAGTCGTCTTCGTGTATACGCTTCCTACTACAGCGATTCGGGTTGGCAATCAGTCGGAGATGTCTATGTTAGCCCCGGGGGCGCACGTTGGATAGATTGTGGAAACTATGCAAGCAACTTTAGGTATATCTCTTTTGCAGTCTACCGTCAAAGCGCAGGCGATTATAGCAATGACATATACTTAGATAATATTGTAGTACTTCCTCCGTTACCTAACCCATAAGCCAAACGAACAAACAACCCTTCTCTTCTTTTTTTGTTGAAAAATACTTGACGCTAGTTATACATAATGCATGAAATATGTCTTAGCTAAAAAACGACCGTTTCTATGTTAGTTAGCCAGCCAGAACCGTTTACACGCTTAAACTCCAGGAGCACCGCCTCTTAGGCAAGAAAAAGATTTTCTCTTGCTTTGTAGGCAAATTCTATTTCATTTTGTTTAGTTGAGCAAGTGAGACACATGGCAAGTACATCTCAGCTGGACGCTGCCAGAGTTGACTATCGCTTCTTAGCCGTTACCTATGCACAGTTATTAGTTTTTTGGGAAGCTGACACATTAGTCAAGGTTGCCGATATATCGGTAACTGACACCACTTAAATACTTAACCGACCCACAAAAACACGTGGCTACCACAATCTGCCTACAGCGCATTTATTGATCAATGCTGTTGTGCAAAGGAAGATTAACTGTTTGACTGGCTAGTTCAAGAAACACATTGAGCTTTTAGGGCTTGAGGATACATCAAAAAAGAAAGCCCTCAACTTAACATTTGAAGCTGACAATGAATTTGCATTTCTTCCGTTCTTGATTTCCATTATGGAGGCGGTATTTCAGAGGGTTCGTACGCTATGAACAAGTCATAGTTCGAAACGTCTTTTGCAGCATATTTTAGTTGAAGTTCAAAAAAGCCTGTTGAACTGTTGTTGATTTGTGTTACTGCGAAGCCTGGTTGGGGTGAGTTAATTGTGAGGATGGGTTCGATTTTTTCTCCTGCAGTGTTGTAAACGTTTGCTGTTATGGCAAAATAGTAGTCTGTGTCATAGTCGTTTCTGATTGTGCCGTTGATGATAATGCATGGGTCGCCTTTGTTTACTGAATAGTCGCCTGTTGCTCCTGAACGTGAGAAGTTTTCATTGTAGACTCCGTAATAGAGTTGTGAGTTAATTAAATAGGCTTTAGTCTCAGCTCCGCCCTGATAATTGCTTGGAAAATGCAGGTAGATTTCATTTTTTAATTGGACACTTGGAGACGCTGTTGATTGATTCCAAACATAATAGATTGATAGGATTAAAAAAAGGAAGAACAAGGGAACGGCAATTGATATCAGCTTGCGTTTTCGGTTCATTTTTTCAACCTTTTTAGGCTATCCAGGCTTGAAAGTGGATTTCGCTGTTTTCCCATGTCCAACTGCAACGAGCCCATGTTCCTTGAGTGGTTGCGCCAGAGGCTTGAATGACGTCTTGTGGTTTTTGCCATCCGTTCTGGGTTCTTGCCCATCTTATGTAAGCGTGGTTATGTTGAGAAGACGGTAGATCCATACTTCCGGTATAGTATATCTCCGAAAGAATATCAAAGCGACCGATTTGTGTTGCATCAGTAGGGCTTGTATGGCCGAGATTGTGCCAAACACCGGCATAATCCTTTACCCAGCCGTCAACAGCGGAGTTCGGAGTGACAAACTGTCTGCCTTCTTGGATGTCTGCAGCGTAAGTAGCTACTACTGAATATTCAGGTCTCGAGCCGTAGTAGTATGACATTACAGTGTACTGAGAACCTGAACTGCCTGCGTCACATGTTAGAGCGCCTAGCATTGTTAAATCAGGTTTTGCAATATGGGAGGGGACTCTTAACATGTCTACTCCTGAGCGTGGTAGATCAACAATGTCGTATGTATAAGCTAACTCTAGAAGGGTAACTCCCGCTTTTGGAACCCATCCTTGTCCTGCTTGATCGTACGACGTATCGTTTGCCTCCTATGGCGCGGGGACAAAGTCTGGTTTGTCCTTGTTTTCTCTGTTGTATTCTTCCCTAGCTTTAGATACTACTTCAAACCACTTGTCTCGTTCAGCGTTTTCATCAGGCAACTCTTGGGGTAATCTGCTTTTTTCCATTTTTTGTCTCTCTCCAAGAATATGCTATAGTATACTAGTTCATAATCCTACATTTTAGGACATTTGTACTAAACTATAGGACATATCGTTAACTTGAGTTTGACTCCAAATAGTATCACAACACAGCTTTATGGGAAGGCAACTGAAAGTGCCTTTCATTTGATGTCACCAAGAATGACTTTATGGGTGCTGTTGAATTATTCAAAGTTTAAAATGAAAATTTAGCCCTGTTTTGTTTTAGCGCCCCCAGATTTTCTTTTGAAGACAAAGACTGCTAACAATACTAAAGTCACCGCAGATGCCAGAGCGATTATTAGAAGTGGGTTTTCTAGGGGCTGGAGGCTACCCGGGTTAACCGATGGTCCCGTATTTATCGTCGGTTGCGGAGTTTGGGCGGTCGTGAACGGTAGTGTCGTAGTGCCATTGGGCAAATTGCTGGGCAGTCCAAATGGGTTTTCTGGAGGCACATAATCGTAGTCCACCGTGAACTCTTTTGTTCGAGACATTTCTGTGCCATCAGCAGCATGCGAGTAAACAATAAGCGTATGGTTACCCTCAGCCAGATTGTCCAAAGTGGTTTTTACGCTAAACGCGTTGCCTGTTGCAATAACGCCTTCTGTAGATGTCCAATATCCTTCCCCGTCTTTTCTTTCTATGTTGGTAAGGGTGATGTTGGCTTTTCCATCCAAACAATAGCTAATGTGGGTTATGCTTCTGGATTCGCTTGGTAAGGCGTTAACTCTAACGTAAAGCTGCACAGAGGATTCGTTATAGACTCTCGGCGCAGAGATCGGGGAGAAAATTTCGATGGAAGGAGGCGGATAATAGTTTGCGCTTACTAAATCAGCGACCTGCAAAAACGCTATTGTCGAAATTGTAAGCGTCAAAATGGCAATTAGCGCTGAATTTTTCCGCTGCATACTTTCATCCAAAAGGTGCTTAATTCTGATTGCTAAAAAGTATTTTCGTCAAACTTTCTTGACTAACAGACGATGACTATGAAGAAGGAGGTTTATGCTTTTTGAAGTAAATCAGTAGACCTATACCGACAACTATCACGGATACTATGGATGCTATAACTATGGTTGTTAGGAAGGGTTCTGCCTGTGGGGGCTCTGGACCTGTATTGA
>JAAZBP010000177.1 GCA_012513715.1 Thermoproteota archaeon
ATTCTTTTGACCGAAACAGAAAAATCGAAAAAACCCAAATCATATCGGTTAAAAAGCCAAGAATATCGTCACTGGTGAAAACCCCTTACTGTTTGTTTATATATGGTGCAGGGGGTGGGATTCGAACCCACGAACGCCTACGCGATAGGGTCCTAAGCCCTACTCCGTTGACCTGGCTTGGAGACCCCTGCAGGACTCAATGCGTATGGAGATAGTTCTGCATTCCTTAATATTTATTTGTCCCCTGAACTACTTGTTCTTGCAAGTTTTTTCGTTAAGATAACACTAAAGAACCGTAAGCTCTTTATTTACTATCGTGTGTTGTTTGGAAGAAGAAAACAAAATTTGCCTTCGTAGCCTAGCCCGGTGGGGCGTTACCTTGGTAAGGTAATGGTCGCGGGTCCAAATCCCGCCGAAGGCTCCATAAAATCCTAAATTTTGGATTTAAGTTCAGATAGCAAAGGGCACAGCATTTTTCAGGTAAAACTCAAGTGCAAATAAATAATCAAGTTGTGAAATCAGACAGGTTCTGTCAACCACATGTAAAAAAATTGTTTTGAATTTTTAAGCAGATAAATATTGAGATTAGAGTATCACTTAATTTTTTTGTTCACTATTGTATTAAGACTAAAACTAAATCAGAAATATAGTGTTTAAATTCATAAATTGTATATTCAGATTAGACATAATCTCACAGGTTAATCCAGCCAATTTCAGGAATAGCTTAATGACAGAAAAAATTAGTGAAGAGACAAAGGATACTTTGATTAATAAAAATGAGAAGGACAAAATCAAAGTCTTAGTTGTAAATGATAAAAAAGACTTACTTGAAGGTGTAATTCGCAATTTAGATAATCGTGAACTATTCGAGATAGAAACTGCATTCTCCGCTGAGCAAGCAAAAAATGTGCTTAAAGATAGCTGCTTTGACGTTATAGTTTCCGATTACGAGTTACCCAATGGAGATGGACTAACATTTTTAGAAGAACTAACAACCAAAACCCCAAAAAAACACTTAATCTTATTTTCAGAAAAAAATAGAGACGACATAGTTTTAAAAGCCTTAAAAGCAGGCATATGGAGTCACATCTACAAAGAAAACAATTCTGAAGTAACATACTTAAAAATAGCAGCAGCTATACAACAAGCAGCATCAAACATAAAATTGCTTCGAATGCTAAAAACAAATAATGAACAATTTAGGGAAATGGAAAAAAACGCTCAAGTATGGATTTGGGAAACCGATGCAAACGACAGATACACACAGGTCAGTTCATCTGTGGAAAATATATTGGGATATAAACCTGAAGAAGTCATAGGAAAAAAATGGTACGATTTTTATTTTCAAAAAGACAAGAAAAAATTTGAAAGCGTTAACAGAATTAATTCTAAAAATGGACCTTTTCAGAAATTAATTTTTAAAAATAGACATAAAAACGGCCGTTTAGTCTGGTTATCATCTAGTGGTTTACCGATATTTGATTCAAAAGGTTGCTTACTAGGTTATAGAGGAGTAAACGCTGACATAACAGAATACGTTAATGCACAGGAAAAATTGTTAGTCTCAGAACAAAAGTATAGACATTTATTTGAAGATAATCGAGATACTATTTACGTACATGATATGAAAGGAAAGATTCTTTCAGTAAACAATGCTGTGGAAGAATATGGTTTCAAAAAGGAACAGTTAATCGGAAAAAATTTGTTGAACTTTGTTTCAAAGAAATATTGGGCTCAGTTGACATTGGAAATCATAAAGCTTTCTCGGGGGAGACGAGTAGAAGGAGAAGTAGAAATAACAACACCTA
>JAAZBP010000178.1 GCA_012513715.1 Thermoproteota archaeon
AATCTGCCAATCATAACTTACCTCTTTCACTCAGTCTTCCAAGCAAAATTCAAGTAATAACTGCAAAAATAGAAACATAATTCTAATATTAACCGATGTAATTTCTTAATCAATCACCCTGTGGGCCGGTCGTCTAGCCTGGTTAGGACGTTGGCTTTACGAGCCAAAGGTCGCCGGTCCGAGTCCGGCTCGGCCCACCATTGACTATTTTCAAATGCGGAATAACCTTTTTTGTTAAGGCAAAGATGAATATTTATTTACTAATTGTTTCAAATGGTTTTCAAACCGTTTACTTAACTTAATGCTTGTTTACTTCTATTATTCAAGGCAGTCCTTGTTGAGGTATTGTACACAGTTGCCTTTGGTTGGTGTTTGTCTTCACACCCAAGGGCAAGCGAAGGGTATTTATTGTTATGAAGTTGATTTTTTTGATTGTACACCCATTTCATAATCTTACCCTTTTATAACTTTATGAAAACTCAAGTTTTCCATATTCTAATCCGACCAAGAAATAGCATTTGTAAGTAACTATTTTTTAAAACTCCTACGGATAGCTTCAAGAACCCGAATACGACATTCATTTTATCAGGAGTCAGCGACATGGGTAAAAAAGGCGAAACCAGAGAACAAGACCGAACAAAACCTCAGCCCCAGAAGAAGAAGGATAGAGATGCTAAACGCAAGGATAAGAAGGCTGCCAGACTTGAAAGGCAAAAATCTAGATAACCTTTAGGGGTATGTAAATTTTGTTGGCTATTGTTCTCCATGTTAAGTTTAGGGTGATAAATCAACTGTTTTCTACATCTCTGAGGTAATCTTATTTTTCGGGTGTCAGCTGATTTTTTGTTGACTCTTTTTTCAGTCTCATCCATTATTTTTTTTCGTACATATATTGCGGCTCTGAAAAGATAAAATGCTCTTAACAAAAAAATTTGATTTATTAACAACGTTAAAATAGCGATATTACCCCACCAATAAAAAAAATAACGAAAATAAAAATCACAACGATAACTGCGCATGATGCTGCCCTCTCTTTTTCCATAACTATTCATTGATTTTCTAGGCTCATCAATTTTACTGTAAAATGATATTTTGTCATTTGGTCGATATTGTATTTTGCGCTGAATGTTAGAGACGTAACGTATGAATAAAGGAGATGAAAATTAAAACCAATCTATTAACATTCTTGTCATACAATAATTACCATACTATCTATATTCCCTTTTCTTGATTAGAGTTTCAGTATTTAGACGATGTTATCGATACCTTTTCTATTTTTTTTGAATGAACATCTTTATTTTTTAATCATAAAGTCTAATTATTAAATAAAAACATCATGTTCAGTTTCCATACTTTACCAAGGTTTGATTTTAGCGATCTGATAATATCTGTGTTACACTCATTATTTAGAAATACCAAAAAATCTGATAAAAAACTTGTATACCGATAGGTGACGCATTAACATGTGTATTTGGCCGTAAACATTCTTAGTTTATCATAAAAATGGGAGTGAAAAATCGCGAAGTAAAAGTTTTTATTCTCTTTCAAACGAATTTGCTATTTGATTTTTGTATCTAGAACTAATTGGGACTCGTACGGTGCTGTTTCGCGGATACTCTTAGAATACACGAATGTTTCTAAATGTCGACCAGCCTTCTCTATTGCTAATTTAACCTGTTCTTGGATTTGTTCTATTGAATCTGGTTTGCGGACAAATCCGTAGAAATGGATTATTCCGCCTTGAGGTTTGATAATGCTGCAGGCTGAACCTACAAAGTTTATTGCGGTTTCTGGCAGATTCATTATAACGCGGTCAGCAACGCCTCTTAGTTCTCCTTTAGATATTTCTTGGGCATCTGCAAGAAGAGGTACTACTCTGTTACTCAACTTGTTTGCTTTGATGTTTTCTTTTAACAATTCTACCGCTTCGGGATTCAAATCTACCGCATAAACTTTTACGTGGGGATTTTTTTTGCCGATTAAAACTGAAAAAGGCCCCACACCTGCAAACAGGTCTACCAATATTTCGCCATCTGTTACAAGTGACGCTACTCTTTCGTGTTCATGTGATAGTCTAGGCGAAAAATATGCTTTAGCTACATCCACATTAAATTGGCATCCGAATTCACGATGAACCGTTTTAGTTCTTTTTTCGCCAGCTATGAAGTTGTACTCGCGTATTCTGTAGACTCCGCTTATTTCTCCTGCTTTAGCAAGAACCGTTTTTATGTTCTTATGAGTGTCTAAGATGGCTTGACCTATTGTCGCGTTATAATTTTCTAGTTCAGGAGGAACTTCGATTATTACAATATCGCCTATTATGTCAAAGGACTGTGGCAATTTAGCTAATAGATTAGCTGGCAGGTTTTTTTGGAGTACCTGTGCAAGATTGGGTGAACATATCTTTTTTTCTTTAAAGACTTTTGTAGTTATTTGCAGAGTAGGTATCTCTTGAGTTAATCTTGTTATTTGCTCGTTTTCTGGTTGCTTTATAAGAGGAATAAAAAGATCTTCATTTTGTTTTATGATGGCTAATGTTTTGTCTACTATCCCAAGTTTACCTGCTAAAGTGACTGCTTTTTCCCCAAAATTTTTAGGCACTTTAACACAGACTTTAGGCTTCATATTTCTCAGTTACTCTTTGTGATCCTGTAAAGCTTATCTACTTTCTTAACTGCAAATTTAACATTAAGCATTTTTTCTATAAGCCAAATGTTAGATTCAACATGTTCAGACAGTACCCGACTAAAAAATGTTGATTCCCCTTCAGCAAGAGCCATGTACGGAAGTAACATGTCAGCCAAGAAAACATCAACAGTAGGCTGAACAGATAACTCAGCTAATAGCTTCTGTGCAGCTTCTCTACCAACGTCCTCGCTTAATTTCCCAAGTTGACCGATAGCATCAGCGCCGATTATCACGCCCAAATCCGTATCTGCTCTTAGAACAATTGAACTGCCCTTTTGGAAAGGATTCGACTGATCATTAAAAACATCTATCCCCGGTTTGTAACCATGCTGTATTAGAACGTCTTGGGCTGCTTTTGCTTGTCTTGCTGCAACCTGTTTATTACCTAAAAAAGTGCATATAGACGCGCCAGTTATACTCTTTATTTTACCATAGTCTTCAAGCTTGATAGGTTTCAAAGTGGGGCTGGGCTTAACAGTCATAGTTGCTTCTCCCATCCCTTTCGGGTAGTAACCATACTTTTCCACTGAAATTTCCGCTTCAACACCCATCTTTTTTAGTATCGGAAGAAAAATCAGCCTCATATAATTTATTGTGGGTGCATGCAAAGTATCAGTGCCGCCTTTTATAATATGTAAATTTACAGTTTGTTTAGCAAACATGCATATTGGGAGCATCGCTAAAAACAGCATTGGGATGCTGCCTGCAGTTCCAATTTCAGCTTCAAAGTTGCCACCCTCAATTTTACTTGGAGTAAACCAAATCTCTTTTGAACCTAAAGTAGCCCCTTTAACTTCAGCGTTAGACAGTTTAGCCGCAGTTAGAACCGCCTCTAAATGTTGAGGTTTTAATCCCGGCTGCGGCCGATTCTGTCGTATATTAGTTATATGCAAAGGCTGATTTGTTATAGCAGACATTGCTATTGATAACCTTAGTATGGTACCACTACCACTTTTCTGGCTTCCATCAATCTCGATCATGTTTTCTTCTCTATTACTTGATGCACAAATGATTTAATAAGCGTCAAGGAATTATTTAGAAGTTTAAGAGGCCCCCTACATGAGCGGTGATAAAGAAAAAATTAATCAACTTTTACAAAGAGTCGAAGAGCTCACGGTAACATTAAACAAAGTTGCAGCAGAGCTACGCTCAGTTTCTGCATCACTAAAATCACTTGCAGTAGGACAAATCACGCAGCCAACAAGTAATATGCCAAACTCGTCATCATCTGGGGCATTCCCATCAACTGGATCCTCAAAACAGAAATCGCTAGACGACATTAAAATGTCCTTTCCAGAAGAACTTGAAATGAGACTCAGTTTTGAAGAAAAAGGCGAATACATAATTATTAAACCCAAACAGTTCCTTGGCTCAGAAAACTTTGCAAAAATAGCCTCTGCAGTAAGAGGGATGGGTGGGGAATATATCAGCGCTGGGAAAGACTCACACTTCAGAGTCCAGAAAAAATAAAATATAAGAAGGCTATTTCTTATTCTCTCGATTATCTGCCAATTTTTTTGCTGATTAAATTATTATTCTGCTCAGTATTGACTGATGTTTCCTTGATTAAGAAATAACTTCACTGATACCGTGTTCTTTACCCCTGCTTGCCTTTTTTGATTGACCTAACGCTAAAACTCGGCCTGAAAAGAAAAAGAACCCAGTTTCACCTCGTAACCTTTGAACGTTATATCTTCTCGGTGCTATTTTTCAGCGCTATTTTTTTTTTAAAATTAGCCATTTTCGGATTTTAATATACTTATGAATATTTAGAATACCTATACTTTCTGCGGTAACTCTTTAAAGATACATAGAACTCATTGTTACTAGAATGTAATGAGCATAATATTATACCTGTTTTATGCAATTCTGACAATTGCATATGTTAGACAATTTCTCAGGTTACTTCTTTCTTTATCTTATAATTTTAAGCGTAAGCGCAACCAACCTGTTGTTTACCCTAAAATATCAATAATTGTTCCCGCATACAATGAGGAAAAAACAATTTGCGCCTGTCTCCAATCACTTAAGAATCTAGATTACCCAAACTATGAGGTAGTAGTTGTTGACGACGGTTCAACCGATAGAACCTTTGAAGTGGCTAGTCAATTTGGAACTGCAAAAGTAATTCGCCAAAAGAACATGGGCAAACCCAACGCGTTAAACAATGGGGTGCTTGCAGCAGACGGCGAAATTATTTTGACAGTTGATGCGGATACAACAATTGATAGGTATGCGCTCAGGTGGATAGCTGCCCGATTTGGAGTTAACAAGAGACTTGGAGCCGTTGCTGGAAATGTTAAAATAAATAAGGAAAAATCTCTTCTAAACGCTGTTCAGTCAGCAGAGTATGCTATTGGAATTAACCTCGTACGAAAAGGTCAATCTGTTTTGGGGTCTGTACTCATTGTGCCTGGACCAGTGGCAGCTTTACGAAGAGAAGCCATAGCATGTGCGGGGTTTTTTTCTGATGACACATTTGCTGAAGATTTTGATGTAACCCTTAAAATTATTAAAAGCGGCTACCTAGTTGAGTATGAAGAGGCCAGCATGGCTTACACGGATGCCCCAAAGAACATAGAGGATTTGATAAAGCAGCGAAGAAGGTGGTATAGGGGCATGATTCAGGCTCTAGAAAAACATAGTGATATGTACTTTAACGGTAGGTACGGTTCAGCAGGGATGTTTGGTGTTCCTAACTTGTGGTTTGATGCTGTTTCGCCTTTTCTGAATATTGGCTTGTTGCTGGTTACTTTGTTATTGTGGCTTTTTACAGGAGACATCCAGTTTTCTCTTGTCGGAATAGCTGTTTACTTGATGCTGTCTCTAGGAGTAGGCATCGTCGGGTTGAGTTTGGAGCCGAATCCAGAGAAAAGAAACTATTTAGCTTTGCCCTTACTGATTGTCTACAATACATTCCTTGAAGGAATCCGAATAATGAGCTTAACTGAGGAACTAGTGAATATAATTATGGATTGGGAAAAACCTAGGAGATAATAAAGTGCCATTTGACTTTGCCATTTTAGCTATTGTTTTTGCGTTAATACTTCTTGTAGTTTTCTTTTCTGCTGTAGTTCTCTATCTTTCATTTAGGATAAAGGAAACATTCAGAAAAGAGACAAGAAGAGGCGCCACCATAGCAAAAGTCGCTTTTCTAATTGGAACCTTATTCCTCGCGGGCGGTATCTTTTATTTTTTCGCAAACACGATGACAGATACTATCTCTCCGAATCCAACTGCTTCTCCTTCGCCCTTTGCATCACCCACAACAACACCAAATCCCAATACACCAATGCCCTCTCCTTCTTCTTCAGCTTCACCTGAACCTACCTCAATGCCCTCGACAATTCCATTAAACCTAAATGTTGCCTACCCACCTACTGCAAAAATGAGAACAGAAATAGTCGCTAATTTCATAATAACAAACCCTACAAGCCAAACTGCCCATTCAGCAGTAATACAAACAAACGTTTTGTTCCAGAGTTTCACAGTACAATCAACTACACACCCAATTGATGGCAACGTTATCAACATAGGTGATGTTCCACCTGGAACCTTGACAATCACACTTAAACTCCTGTCACCTCAACGGCCAACAGAAATGGAAGACGCTGTAACCTTAATTTACAGCGAAATGGCTACTCCGATTACTAGCGAAATAAAGATTGAAATAAAAGCCAACTAACATTTGAAGAAAAGCTGAAAATTAAATTCCTGCATTATTTTATTATCTTTGAAACTGCTTTCCATTTTGCAGGATTTGTTTTTTAGATGATTTATTTTCTAAATCTAAGGTTATAATCGTAGATTAATTGGTAAAAAATAATTAGTAATCTTCGGTTATGGTAAAAGTTGTGAATTCGTCTTTGGAGGGGTTCCACTCTACAGAAATATCGGTTACTGCGGCGCCTTTTGGACCTTTTCTGCAGTAGTCTACAAGTTTTTTTACTTCTGATTCTTCTCCTTCTAAAACAGCTTCCACTCTGCCATCTGACCGATTTCGAATCCATCCAGTAACTCGATGGCTTTTAGCTATACTTTGGGTGCTTAATCTGAAATATACGCCCTGAACTTTTCCTGTTACAAATACATGTGCTCTTTTATTCATGAACTACACCGTGGTTTAGGTGTCTAATAGGTTTTCACTTTAAATTACCTCTCCACAGACTGAAAATGTTGTTTGTTGGCTTTCTTTAAAAGAGATTTAACCCAATTTTGGTTTGGTGGAGACAACGTATGTTTAAAGAAAGCTCTGGAAAACTAATGGTTTACACTCCTATAGGTGTTCCAAGCAGAAAGAGGTTTGAATCAGTGCGTAATGCAGCTAAAGAAACTGCGAAGCATTTGAATCTAGATTTCGAAGTAGTGCGACTCGACAGAGACGGTTCACCAATATATGTTTACTATGAAGGGATAGGTTGTGAGGAACCTGTTCCATTGTATTGTGATGAAGGAAAAAAATCTGGTTTAGATGAAATAAGTAGCTCTTTAAGAAACATGATGTTTGTTTTGTCATTTCACCCTAAACATCAGGCTTTACATAAAATGAGAAATGAATTGCTTAAACTTTCCTGAAGCGAATCATCTGGTTTTCCAGTATTACCTCATAGACTTGGTTAACGTCAAAGGATATTCCTAAACTGTCATATTCATGCTCGGTTAAGAACAGGATTATTTTAGGTGTAGCCATCTGTTGTCGTTGTGGAAGGAAGGGCATCTGGGTTTGAAGTGCCTGCATTATGTCCTGTGCCATTTTCGCTTCGTCGGACTGCGGCCTCAAAATGTATGGATTCACTTCTCGTTCTTCAAGTAGCTCAATTCTTTTTCCTAAGTTACCATCTAAATCTTTAGTTGATTCGATTTTGTTGACTCTGACGCGGAACAAATATTATACACTCTCTCTTTAAATACGGAAAACATAGATTTAAATCATTTACCTAAAAGAATTTTTTGTTTTCTGATAAATTATTTTGTAGAACATTTTTCCAAAGTTTGAATCTGTTTTAACAGGTCTACATGGCTTTTAATTTTTTTTAAATATGTATCATGCTGACTTGTTTTTCTTTAATTAATGTGGAAATCAAGTTGATTCTGTATTCTTTTAGGGTTCACCCGTTATGGTTTTATATTTAACATGCTGCATACAACTGGAAAAGAAGAGAATTTAAATGTCAGATACTGGAGTAACCGTAAAGAAAAATCAAGATTTCAGCCAATGGTATGTAGAAGTTGTTCTTAAAGCGAGCTTAGCAGATTACGCGCCAGTTAAAGGTTGCATGATTATCCGTGAGGACGCTTATGCCATTTGGGAGAAAATTCATGAAATTCTTAACTCTAAAATTAAAGCCACTGGACACCGTAACGTGTATTTTCCAATGTTTATTCCAGAGGCTTTTCTTAAAAAAGAGGCTGAACATTTTGAAGGCTTCACTCCAGAAGTAGCGTGGATAACTCAGGGCGGAGATACACCGTTAGAGGAAAAGTTAGCTGTTAGACCAACCAGCGAGACTATTATGTATGCTACCTTCAGCAAATGGATACGTAGTTGGAGAGATCTGCCCATGAAAATTAATCAATGGTGCAACATTGTCCGCTGGGAAACTAAAGCAACAAAACTATTTCTCCGCACAAGAGAATTTCTCTGGCAGGAAGGTCATACAGCTCATGCGACCAGTGAAGAAGCAGAAGCCGAAGTTATGTACGCTCTAAAAGAATACAAAGACATCATGGAAAACTATCTAGCCATACCCGTATTGGTGGGCGTTAAAAGTGAAAGCGAAAAATTCGCTGGTGCACTATACACAACAGCTTTAGAGGCGATAATGCCTGATGGTAAAGCTTTACAGATGGGAACAAGCCACAATTTAGGCCAACACTTCGCTAAAGTATTTGGCATCAAATTTGTAGGTGAAGACAAACAGGACCATTATGTTTGGCAGACAAGTTGGGGAATAACGACCAGACTTATAGGCGCAATGATTATGGTTCATGGTGACGATAAAGGTTTAGTTTTACCTCCAAAAGTTGCACCCATACATGTTGTAATTGTACCAATAATGTTTAAGGGTGTTGAAGCTGAAGCCATAAACACCAAAGCTAACGAAATCAGTGAAAAACTAAAATCTAATGGCTTAAATGTTGTTTTTGACTGCCGCCAAGAGTACACTCCAGGATGGAAATTTAACCAATGGGAACTTAAAGGAGTCCCAGTACGCATAGAAATCGGACCCAGAGATCTCAAACAAGGCCAAGTTGTAATGGTTAGACGCGACACAGGTCAGAAGTCCCCTGTTAAGGAAGTAGATATACCTATAACTGTAGAGCGCCTGCTGCAAGAAATCCAAGATAACATGTTTGCTAAAGCAAAAACTTTACTTCAAGACAAAACCACTGCTATAAACAATTACGATGAATTCAAAAAAATGCTAGAAGAAAAAGGCGGTTTCCTAAAAGCAGCCTGGTGTGGAAGCACAGCCTGTGAAGCAAAAATAAAAGAGGAGACAGGTTGCACAATAAGGGTCTGTCCCTTCCAGAAGGAAGAACCAACCGATGGCTGTGTTTACTGTGGACAAAAAGCTAAAGAAACAGTGTACTTCGCAAGATCATATTAACGTGTTCTGTGCCTCTTAGACAATTGATACCTTACAGGTTTATGGTATATTGTCACTAGCAAACTTTATTTTTTAGAGCTACCACGTGTTCCGGTTACAGGGAAAATAACCTTGGCGAGCATTAAAGTAACAAAAAGAGCAAGCAACATCGAATATGCAATACGTGACGTTATAGTTCACACTCAAGAACTCATTAAGAACGGAAAAAAAATTTACTACCTAAACGTAGGTGACCCAGCAGCATTTGATTTTAAAACTCCTGACTACGTTAAAGAAGCATTATGTAAAGCAATAGCAAACGACGACAACTACTATTCACCTTCTGAAGGTAGAAAAGAGCTGCGGGAAGCTATTGCACAAAAAGAAAAAAGAGTAAACAAGGTGGACATAAGTGCAGATAATGTCTTAATCACTGATGGTATTTCAGAAGGCATCCAAATGATTTTGGCAGCGCTTGTTGAGAATGGCGATGAAATTCTTTTTCCAGGCCCAACATATCCACCCTACATTTCATACACAAAATTCTTCGATGGTACACCGGTAGCTTACGAAACTATAGAAAAAGAAGGCTGGATACCAAATATCGACGACTTGCGAAGCAAAATCACTGAAAAAACTCGTGCCATTGTAATTACTAACCCAAATAATCCCACAGGATCTGTTTACAGTGCAAAAATGATTAAAGAAATACTTGACATCGCAGGCGAACATGGTTTACCTGTTTTATCTGACGAAATATACGATCAGTTAACTTACGAGAAAGAATTTGTAAGTGCCTCATATTTAACTAAAGATGTTCCTGTTGTAGGTTTAAATGGTTTCTCAAAAGTTTACCAGATGACTGGTTGGCGTTTAGGTTACCTCTACTTTAAGGGTGAAGGACAGGTAATCAGCAACCTTAGATTGGGTGTTGAAAAACAGTGCCGTATTCGTTTATGTGCTAACACTCCAGTTCAGATTGCAGGTGCAGCAGCACTTAATGGACCACAAGACTTTGTTAAAGACATAGTTGAAAAACTTAAGCAACGACGCGACTACGCGTATAAACGTCTAAATGAAATTGAAGGTGTAGAGACAACTAAACCTGAGGGTGCATTTTATATTTTCCCCAAGATTCATGGGGTCGGCTCCAAGTGGAAGACAGATGTGGATTTTGTTGTTCAGCTTCTTAAAGAAACTGGCGTATTACTGGTTAATGGCTCAGGATTCGATTCAGACTATGGTGAAGGTCATGTTCGAATAGTCTTTCTACCTCCTATTGAGGAGCTTGAAGAATCTTTCAATGCATTGGAGCAGTTTATAAAGAAAAAGTAGAGCGAATCAAGCCGTTGTATTTTATGCAACGGCAAAAAAATTTTAATATATTTTTGTTCCGTTAGTAGGGTCCTCTATTACTTTCTGGAATTCGCCAAGTAGCAGCTTAGTGACCGGTCCAGGTTTGCCTGTGCCTATTTGGCGTTTGTTAACTTCTCGTATAGGTACCATCTCCATTGCGGTTCCTGTGAAGAAAGCCTCATCTGCAGTGAACAACATAAAGGGTGTGAGATTAGTAATCGTGAGTTTTATGTTTAGTTTCCTGCATAGATTAATGACGCTATCGGCTGTTATGCCTTCTAATGCTCCAGTGGATGTTGGCGGGGTTAGGATTTCACCGTTTTTAACTATGAATATGTTTTCGCCTACTCCTTCAGCTATGCAGCCGCTGGTGTCTAAGCATATGGCCTCGTCTACACCGTTTGCGTTAGCTTCGATTTTTGCTAAAATACTATTTAGGTAGTTAAGTGACTTCACTTCGTGAGTTGTAGCGTCAACTGGGTTACGTCTAACCCATGAAAACATGGTTGTTATTCCTGTTTCTTTAGCGTTGCCTGCTTTGATGTTTATCGTGTCTGTTATTATTATAGTAGTTGGTTTGGGGCATTTGCGTGGGTCTAAACCTAAATCGCCTATACCTCTTGAAACGATTAAGCGTATGTATGAGTCTTTCATATTGTTCTTTCGCAGGGTTTCAACTACAGCTTGAACCATTTCCTCTTTAGTAAGAGGTATGTTTAGCATTATGGCATGTGCTGAACGGTACAGACGGTCAACATGTTCTTTTAGTTTAAAGACTACACCGTTGTAAGCACGGATACCCTCAAACACTCCGTCACCGTAAAGAAAGCCATGGTCATAGACGGAAATTTTCGCTTGTGATTTGGGGTAGAATTTGCCGTCTATGTAGATTTGCAGTTCACTAGTCATTTCTTTTTCACTTGTATTATTTTTTATTATTCTTTAATTATTTGATATAGTTTATCTCAGTGATACATATGATTCGTTTATACCTTGTCTATTAACCGTGGAATTGTGGACGTTTCGAGATGTACATTGGTAAAGGTAAAGGTTTGTAGGGTTTACCTGCAATTTTCTCAGTGACTTTGCTGATTAAATTGTCAACTGTCATTTGTTGCTGTGAACCTTTCACTTCGCGGATTCTAACTGAAAGTAAGCCTGAGTTGATTTCTTTTTCGCCTACCACAATAATGTATGGAACCCATTCTTGTTCAGCTTCGCGGATTTTCTTCTGTAAAGTAGACGCTGAGTCATCGATATCAACTCGGATACAGTGTGACTCAACCTGTTTAGCTAAAACTTCAACTTGGTCTAAGAATTTGTCAGAAATCGGAATAAGGCGTACTTGTGTTGGTGAAAGCCAAAGAGGCAACATCGGAGGTTTACCCTTCATTTGTTCACGGTAAGCCTTTTCCAAAAGTGCATAAATATCTCTTTCAATAGCGCCGCTTGGGCTGCAATGTAGAATCAAGGGGAACTGTTTTTCGCCTTTTTCGTCTACATAGGTTATACCGTAGCGTTTAGCGTTTTCTACATCAATCTGATCAGTGCTTAACGCTGCCGCTTTATCTTGGTTATCTATGAAGTTTAAGTCCCATTTTAAAGCAAAATAAAAGAAGCGTTCATTCCAAACTTCTGCAAGTATGGGTTTACCGAATTTTGCAGCTACCGCTGCTATAAAGTCTCCATGTTCATTGTAGAACTCTCTTGTGAAACGTATTGCGATTTCATAGTCGTCCTTTGTCAAGCCTATGTTATCTAAAACATCAATGCAGAGGTCGAAGCGTATGATGAACTCTTTTTTAGCTTGTTCAATGTCAGTGCATAATGCATGGCAGTCAGGCATAGTGAACGCACGTAGCCGTTTTAACCCTACGACTTCTCCGCTTTTTTCACGGCGAAAACTGTAACGTGTTAACTCGTAGAGTTTAACAGGCATCTGTTTGTAGCTGAATTGCGCGTCATGTGCTATTAGAAATTGGCCAAAACACGCAGCAAATCTTAGAAAGAGCTCTTTGTCTTCAGATTTTAGAACATATTGTCGCGCTGGAAACCGGTTCAGATAGCTTGAAAGGCTCGGGTGATTGAAGTCATACATTAGCGGCGTTTCAACTTCCATTCCTCCATATTCTGCAACGCGGGCGCTGACGTATTGTTCAAGAAGTGATTTTATCAATCGACCTTTAGGGTACCAACGTATGTTACCAGGGTCGCTGCCTGCTTCGTAATCAGCTATTTCTAACCTCTTCATTAGAGGCACATGCGGCGGCATTTGAGTGACTGCGCGGGTTTTTTTGATTTCATATTGCGAAAACTTTTGCAGGTTACTATTTCCTTTAAATTTGAATTCTTCAATCGGAACTAATGACCCGTCAGTTTGAAGTACGTGCCAGTAAGATTTCATTGTGTCTTCTGCTTTTAGGGCTTCAGACACTGTTTCTTCCTGTTTACTTTCACATGGAACAACATTTTGTGACTCTGGAGTGTAGCTACGTGATTGCTCAGCTAATGGGTGACCTTTAATTGAAATCGTGAATTGTTTATTCCAGCCAAAAGGAGCTCGATATGTTTCTACTCCTTTATTTTTCGCGTAGGCTTCCATAGCGCATATGATTTTTAGTGCCTCAGTAGGTTTTGATAGGTTACTGCTTAGGTGAGCGAAAGGATAGATTAAAATTCGGTTTGCTCCCAACTTGCCCAGGAAAGCTCTTGTGTCATCTATTGCTTTTTCAGCAAGGGCAGAATTGTCGCCTTCTTCTATTGCAATAAAAAGCACTAATGCTTCTTCTATTCTGTTTTCTTCTTTTTTTGCTTCTTCAGCTATCTCTATTTCTTTTTCTAAAGGTTTGAAAACTATAAAATCAGAATGTAACTGTAAAATTCGCATTTATTTTCACGCTCTTTTAGCCGTAACGCCATTTATCAAGGGTCTTGTCTTTTTTAGTTTTCTTTTTAAATTCTTTGTAGTGTTCTTTACATATGTACGCACGTTTATCTGAACTGTCAACTTTTAATCCTGCTGCTTTAACTTTGTCAACTGATATTGAACGGACGGCTTCTCCATTACAGCCTGATACACTACATTTTTCGCCTTTATCAATTCGACCCAACAACTCACACGCTCACGTTATGTTTTATCTACCGCTGTTATATTGCTATTGCTTAAGTTCTTTTTCATACAGTAGGTTTGCTCTCCGATAAATCTCTTCTTTTTTTCCAAAATACGTTGAACCTAAACCTTCCACCACCAATGATGCGGCTGCAGAAGCAACAGCTGCGCACCAGAGGGACTCTTTTTGGCGAATGTATTCTGTTATGAAAGCTCCTATGAATACGTCTCCAGCCCCAGTGGGGTCAATCACGACCTGCGATGGGCAGGCTGCAATGTTGTATTGTGTACCTTCTACTGAGAGCACGGCGCCTTTAGCGCCTAAAGTTACGATAACCGTTTCTATGCCTACATCATGAATTGTTCTAATTGCAGGTTTAAGTTCTGATTCACCTGTTAACATACATAATTCTCTTTCAGATGATTTGTAGATGTTTACTAAACTAAAAACTTCGTTGTCAATGCTTCCGTTGTCTACAACGTTTCCTTCTTTGTCGAAGCTTCGAAGCATTCCCTGCGGATCAATCGATAATGTGTCAGAGTGTTTCTTGATTTCTTCAACAACTTCATAGGGGACTTCGTTGGCGATAGGTCCAATATGTGAAGCTTTCACATGAAAAACTTTAGGTATATCCCCTAAAGTCAACGGGTGTCCTTTACTTTTCAGTTTTAATGTTCTATCTGTGAAGTCTTGCGTGTAAGCAAGTTCAAAACTTGTAGTGTTCTCCTCAGAGTATCTTAAAATTCCCGTAGTGTCAATCCCTTCTTGTTCTAGCAGCCACAAGTAAGCCTGAGGAAAATCGGAGCCTACTCTGGAAATTACACTTACTGACGCATCTAAACGTCTGGCAGCAAAAGAAGTGTAAGCTACTGCACCACCTAAAATGTTGAAGGGTTTTTCCCGAGCAGGCAACAAAAGAGTATCCATTGAAAAATGTCCTATGACTGCTAAATCAGAACTGTTAACCGCCATCTGTCCACTCCAATTGTGAATAAGTTACAGGTACTATTTAGGATTAGCTCATAACAGTGTTAACGTTAAATGTAGAGTCCAATTTTCCCAAGTTAGATAACTATACGCGTTTTTGTGGCTATATCTAAATTTGAAATGCCTCGGTAAAGTTTTAATATATGCTGAAACTGCTCAACAAGTAGGCTATGGCATTAGCCATGGTGCAAACCAGAACTGCAGTCACCAATGCTGATAATGCCTACTACTTAAGCAGTGGAAAAGGTTAACTGATGAAGTGGCTAGAATTTGCTCTATTAGCGGTTGGCGCAGTAGCAGGTGCATATCTACGCTACAAGATAGTTGAATCACCAATAACAATAGGCGCATTACCAATCAATGTTTTAATTGTTAATGTATTAGGGAGTTTTATTCTTGGATTATTTTCTGCAATATCTCTTATGTTCAATTTAGATTCAAAATTTACATTACTCTTTGCAGTGGGTTTCTGTGGTTCTTTCACCACGATGTCCTCTTTTGAATTAGAAGCAAGTAACTTGGTAGATAATCATCGTATAGGTATTGCAGCTTTGGATATTGCTGCTAATGTAGGTTTGTCTTTTGTAGCTGTCATGGGCGGTAGAATGTTAGGTGCTGCTATATTGGGGAGTATTTTAAATTGAAGCAGAAAATGTGGAGTCTGACTATTCGCATCAAGAAAAATGATGAAGTTGGAGGTAAACGAATTCAAACGTTAATTATGGATTGCTTAAAGAAAGCAGGTGTTTCAGGCGCTACTGTATGGACAGGTGTAAATGGGTTTGGAAAACGTGGAAAATCTACTCTGCATCTTGAGGGTGTTTCAGTGAATATGCCTTTGATTATTGAAGTAATTGATTCAGAAGACAAACTTGAGCCACTTTTACACGACTTAAAGTTGATTGTAGGAGACAATGGATTAGTTACAATACAGGAAACCTATATAGTATAGCTATAGTCGTAACCCATTTTTTATTATCTTAAGCAATTGAATCTAATTTACACAATTAATTTTTTTAAGTAAAAAATGAAGTGTTAGGACTGAAGTAAAAGAATGGCTTTAGCTAAGTCACCACCGCATTCTATTAGTGCCTCTCTTGCTTTATCAAGACTTTTCCCTGTTTGATCAGCGACTAACTGTACATCTTCTTCTGAGAATGAAGGTTTGACGTCTACTGGTACCCCTCTTTGTGAAGGAGCTTGTTCACTAACTTGTCCACCTATAACCTGATACATTTTCTGGCCTTGAACCTGTAGAATTGCAACTTCCGGTTCATCTATAACTATGTCTTTGCTCGATGTTCTGATTATAACTTGATGCACATCTTCTACAGAGTCCATGTTCATGCCCATACGTTGCATCATACGTTTCTGTTCTCGTGGATTCATGCGTTTATGCATAAGAGTTCACCTTTAACTTCATATTTTGTGTTGGAACTTGATAAACTTTAACTTTCTCTGTTGCCATGTCGAACTTTAACTGCGACTCCAGTTTTGAATGCTCTGATTTCTGTGCTAGAAAGTAGGGTTCTGCCGACTGCCAACACCTTTCTGTTCTCGTCGATAACTATAACTTCGTCTTTAGCACCTATTTCTTCATCCACTTTAACTACGTGAACAGAAAATACGTCGCCGCCTTTTGCGATGTATTGTGCAACATCGTTTTTAACGGTCACAAAACATTTAGATTCAGGTATATTTTCTCCCATAAAAAGTGCAGCTTTGATGCTTAAAGAAAGCAAACTGTCCGTAGGCCGTAGAGTGGCTAGCCGTTCCCCGTTCAGGTTGATGTATCTAATCCGGCCTGTCCTAGGTGAAAGTTGTATCTCTATGTTGTCTGGGAACAGTTTTTCACCTACACCTTTGCCAAACTGGTAATCGGCGATGCTTCTCACTCGGGCTTTTACATTTTCCATACTTTAATCATACCGTAAGTTTTAGTTGATTCGACAAGTATAAACATAACAACATTATAAAGTCACTGAATGGTGTTAATATCGCATGCGATGTGAAGTCTGCGGCCGCAAAATTCGTTCAGAACCTATATGCGCAGTTATTGAAGGCGCAAAATTAACTGTGTGTGCTGAATGTTCAAAACATGGCAGAGTTATTATGACTGAAGAAACTGCTATTCCGCAGCCAAGTGTCACTAAATCTAATGTACATATTCCAGTTATAATGAAGAAACCTCCTGCTACTCAAGTCCAGTTAAGCCAAGAACTAGTTGAGGGTTACGCAAACAAGATTCGTTCTGCAAGAGAGAAACACGGTTTTAGCCATGAGGATTTAGGTAAGAAAATTAACGAGAAAGCTTCACTTTTACGGCATGTTGAGACAGGAAAGGTTGCGCCCACTAACCATTTAGCCGGAAAACTTGAACATATCTTACGAATTAAGCTCCTCGTTCCCATTGAAGATGAAAAAGTCACTGCTCCTATGCCTAAGGCTTCAAATCCAGGTTTAACTTTAGGAGACCTCATAGATATGGGCAAAAAGAACCGGGAGGTTTCCGCTAAACGAAAGTAATCTTAGTTCAACGTAGACTTAATCGTGAAGAATCAAGTTTAGAGGAACTTGAAAATTTAGCTAAATCTGCTGGTTACAATGTTGTTGGCATTTTAGAACAAACTAGACGCCCCGACGCTAGATACCAAATCGGGGCTGGAAAAGTTGAAGAACTAGCAAAGATGGTGGAAGAAAAAGAAGCAAAAAAAGTAATTTTTGATAATAGTCTACGCACACAACAGACTTATAATCTAGCTAAAGCAACACACGTTGAAGTTATAGACCGTTTTCAGCTTATTCTTGAAATATTCACTACCCGTGCAACTACAACTGAAGCGCAACTTCAAATTCAGTTGGCTACTCTTAAGAATGAATTGAAACATGCGAAGGAAAAAGTTCGGTTATCAAGGGGAAGCGAGCAGCCCGGATTCATGGGTTTAGGTGTATACGAAGCTGATGTTTATCGGGAAGCGATTAAACGGCAAGTTCAAACAATACGTAAAAAATTAACTCAAATACGAGAAAAAAGGGTGATTCAGAGGGCGCGGAGAGCTGAACTTGGTTTTCTGACGATTTCGCTTGCCGGTTACACAAGTTCAGGAAAGAGCACACTTTTTAACGCGTTAACACAAGAAGAAGCCAGAGTTGACAAAGCACTCTTCACTACATTATCCACACAGACACGGATAATCGAGTTTTCCAATCGTAATTTCCTTTTAACTGACACTGTAGGTTTTATAGATCGTTTACCAATCTCTTTGATTGAGGCTTTCCAATCCACTCTTGAAGAAACCATTTTTTCTGATTTGATTGTGCTTTTAGTGGATTTCAGTGAACCAATAGGATCCATAGAGAAAAAAGTTAGTGTTTGTTTAGAAACAATCGAAAGATTGGGCGCTTCAGGTATACCTATGATTACAGCGTTAAATAAAATTGACTTAGTCAAACCTGAAGAGCGAGAAGAAAAACTAAATCTGCTCAAAGATAAAGTTAAAAACCCAATTCTACTGTCAGCCAAACGCCAAATTAATCTAAATGAATTAAAAAAGAATGTGCTGCGAGTATTGGAGAACTACTCAAAAGCCCAGTTTAGGGTGCCCCTTTCAGGCAATATAATGCCTTTTCTGTCTTGGGTACACCAGAAAACAGACCTCCACAAAGAAGAATTCAAAAGTGACTCAGTTGAAGTTGTATTCGAAGCTAACCAGTCAGTAATTGAACAGGTTAAAAGGAAAGTGCACGATCTTAATGGAGAATTCCAAACCTGCCCAAGTTAATGAATTCCCGAAACTCTTTGTTTTAAGGTGGGGACATAGACCTCAACGTGATGTAAGGTTAACTACTCATGTCGCTTTGACCGCTCGGGCTTTGTGTGCTTCAGGGTTTATTCTTTCAGATGTAGTAGACTCCCATATTGAAGAAACAGTAGCAAAGATTACCAAAGCATGGGGAGGAGACTTTCATTTTGAGATGGGTACACCATGGAAACATGCTGTTAAAGACTGGAAGCTTAATGATGGAATAATCGTTCATTTGACTGTATACGGCGAAAATATACAGACTAGCAATGTCATTGATAAAATTAAAGCAAAAAATAAAAATGTGATGTTACTCGTTGGAAGCCAGAAGGTTCCGGGCGAATTTTACTCTGATGAGGTTTCTGATTTTAATGTCGCTGTAGGTAATCAGCCTCATTCTGAATGTTCTGCATTGGCTATTTTTTTAGATCGCTTTTTCAAAGGAAAAGAATTAGAAATCTCTTTTAAAAACGCAAAAATCGCGGTTGAACCCACAGATCGAGGCAAAAAAATTAAAACATATGTTGATTTATCATAGATTGGTAAGAAGAGTTTTATTTCACAAAGATGGATTATTAAGGGTACTAAAAAGGAATTTAGAGCATGTTATCGACTATTGATGATTCAACTTTGACTAAGGTTGCTTTGGCGCTTGGCGAAGAAGATGCTGTTATATTAATTGAACACCTAAAGGGTGTTGAAGAAATAACAGATGACGAAATCGCAAATAAAACTGGTATACGCTTAAATTCAGTACGTAAAATTCTCTACAAACTCTATGATCACTCACTGGTTAGCCTTAGACGGACACGAGATCCTAAAACAGGATGGTTTATTTTCCACTGGAAACTTCAACCTGACCAACTTGAAGGTTTCATTCTCAGCCAAAAAAGGCGTGTTTTAGAAAAACTCACTATAAGGTTAGATTACGAAAAAAACCATGATTTTTACTACTGTGGTAGTGAGAGTTGTCAACGAATACCCTTCGAAGACGCGGTTGAAATGGTGTTCCATTGTGCAAACTGTGGCAAACCCTTGGTTCATTTTTCTAATGAAGCCATGATTGATCAGTTATCTGTAAAAGTGGAAATTCTAAGGAAGGAACTTGGTGAATAGGCAGCTTCCAAGCAGGGAGCAGTCGCTTAAGCTTCTTATAGAACATAATTGTTCAAATTACGTGATAAATCACTGTATAGCAGTTACGAACTTGGCTTTAGATATAGCAGAAAAGCTCCAATTCAAGGGATTAAAAATTGATTTACAGTTAGTCGAAGCAGGAGCGATGTTGCATGATCTTGGCAGATCAGAAACCCATACAGTTAATCACTCGCTTGCAGGTGTACAGATTGCTCAAAAGATAGGATTGCCTGTTTCTGTGATTAACATTATCAAACGCCATGTGGGTGCAGGTATCACATCTGAAGAGGCAGAATTGCTGGGTTGGCCCAAAGACAACTATATTCCTCAAACACTTGAGGAGAAAGTTGTTTGTTACGCTGATAAACTCATAAATCACGATAGAGTTGAGTCTGTAGAAGTAGAAATTGCAAAGCTTCAAAAACAGGGAATGTTTGAAGCTGCAAAAAGAGTCACTAAACTTCATGAAGAAATAATAGGGTTGATTGGCGAATAAATATGACAAATTTGATTTTGCTTGTTAAAGCTTACAACAGCAGACAACTTAGCGAGATAGATAATCTTTTACAAAATCAATTTGAAGATTTAGATGTCAAATTAAAACTGGATGTTACCGTTAACAAATGGGTAACAGTTTGGGTTTCAGGTGAAGATGAAAATGTAGTTATAAATTACATCAGAAAAGAGATTGGAACCTGCCCAGTTAAGTTTGATGTAATAAATGAAGGGGACGTTTTTAGGGGTTATGTTTCAAAGATTGAAGAAAACAGATTAAATGTTGACATAGGTGTTTTTGAACCTGAGGTAAAACATGCAATCTTGCCTTTGACTGCATTGGAGGCTCAACTAACAATACCAAGCGGAGAACCCTCAAATAAAATTTTTGAGAACTACGGCATAGCTGAAGGTTTGCCCATAATTGTTAGAATCACGTCAAAAGATTCTGATTTGTTTAAATGTGAGTTAGCACCTGCACAGATTGACAAGTTCAGAGTTTGGCAGCAGTCGCTTCTGGATAGATTAATAATTTTACGTACCTCTAAAGAACATGTTACTTCTGTATTAGAGCGAACCCATCTTAACAGAGACGTAATAGACGTGGAAGAATTAGGGATGTTTGAATATGCTTTGACCTGTAAACTTGGAACTGACGCACGAGGTTTGATTCCCAAAGTGGGTAGGTATATGCGTAATACATTGTTTGTTGTTTTTAACGCCAAAAAGAGCTTGGGTTTTCTGAATAAATAGAATTCATTAATTTTTTAACTAAAAAAGTTACTTTATTCAATTGAAGTTAACTACTCATTTAGAAATAACCAATTTTGAACGTGAACGGTGTTCTGTCTACAATTCCCTTCAGAACATTAGTCTATACTTAACCTGCTTTTGATGAAAATATCTTTTAATAATGATGTTAAGTTACTGAAGAATACTCAATAAATACTGAGAAAGGCAAAACACTATGGTATCAATAACCGATTTGTTGATTGTTCTATTCACCACTTTCGGGTTTGGTTTGATACCTTTTACTGGTCCCTCTACCTTGTTTATTGCCTCCAACTCAGCTCTAATTTTAGGAGTTCATGACCCCATCACTTTGATAGCCATTGGATTCTTAGTGGCTTTAGGTTCAGCCTTAGCAAAAAGTGTACATTACATGGTTACTTTTTTTGTTAGTAAAAGCTTAAGTGAAAAAAAGCAACAACGCCTGAATGAACACGCAAAAAAAATCAACCGTTGGGCTGGTCTATTACTGTTTGTGGTTGCTACAACACCTATCCCAGATGACCCTGTTGTAATTCCCCTTGGTTTAACAAAATATAGTCCGTATAAGTTTTTCACAGCTTTTTTTGCTGGAAAATTAATAATTACAGTAATTGGTGCTTTTCTTGGAAGTTGGACCGGTAAACAGCTTTCAGAATGGTTTACTCCTGAAGCTACAATCGTGACTTCCATCATTTTAACTGTAGTCGCAACACTTGCTTTATTAAAGCTCGACTTGAACGAACTTGCAGAAAAAATTATGCGGAGGATAAAGCATTGAATTTAACCAGTAGGCACAGAAAAATTCTGATGGTGCCTATACAAATAGCGGTCAGTATTTTGCTTCTTTATCTTTTGTTCCAAAATGTTGACTTAGCTCAAGCACAACAGATACTTTCAACAACTAATGTTCCAGTTCTCTTAGTCTCTATTGTATTCTTCATTTTGTCCTCTTTTGCTATAGGACTAGCTCTCCAAAGTGCCCTTAAGGCTACCAAGGCTGAACCTCCATTTAGAAGTACAATGCTTGCTAACTTTGGCGGTCAACTATTAAGTGATGTTACTCCTGCCAAATCAGGTTACTTTGCCACTCCTATTTTACTAAATCAACTAAAAGCTGTACCCCTAGAGAAAGGACTAATGAGTGTTATGGCTGTTGGCGCTGGCAACTTTTTTGTAAAAGCAGTTTTTTCTTCAATTGCCCTAATTTATTTCTTATACAGAATCCCTTCTGCGATAATGGATTCTACTGTAACTAATGCTTTACTCATAGGTATAATAATACTTCTTATTTGCGGTTTAGGCTTAACAATATTGGTTTGGACAAACTATTTTTCTAGCACCCTTCTAAAGTTATGCCGTTTGCCTGTGATAGGGAACCTCATAAAAAAACTCGAATCAATTCGTTTAATGTTTTCCAAAGATAAGTCAGCGATGCGTGGTTCCCTTAAAACCATAATTGTTTCTGTACTTGGATCAATCTTATTCAGCGGAGTTTCTTTATTTCTCTTAGCTAACGCGATAGGAATGACTGAACCATCCTTGATTGATTTGCTTTTCATGGGTCCCTTAACTGCAGCATTCATGTATGTCCCAATAACATTCGCTGGATTAGGACTGCAGGAAGCCGCTTACGTATTCTTACTTACTGGAATAAGTTCCTCTCCCGATACTATTTATCCTATCGCATTAACTTTCGCTTTGCTAGTTAGATTAATAGCTGTTACAACAGACCTAATCGGGTTACCTCCATTATTGAAGACGAGTAGTGGTTTATTGAGCTCTTTTAAAATTAAAAAACAAAAAGATTAATGTCCTGAAGTTAAGAACTCTTCGGGAGAGGTAGCTTCTTCACCTTAAAAATATGTTTTTTAAAATGTAATACTACTTTCAACATATTTATTTTAAAAGTATTATTCCTGAGTTTAATATTTTTAACCATTTGAATGCAGTTATCAGTAACTTTTCAAGGGGTATTTTTTATGCTAAATGTGTTTTGTTTGATTTATAATTTGTCTTAACATAATTCAACCAAAAGTTTAAGCAAAATCTTTACTTTTTGTTTGGGGTCTTTCAGTTTTTCAACCATTTCTCTTGATAATTCTTTTGCTGCTTTATCTGCTTTGACTCCCAGTGTGCGGTTGCACACGAAATTGCTTTTTCTAATCACTATGTCTGTAGTGTTTGTGAGCAACAATTTATTGATGCCAAAAGCATTTATTTGCTGCTTTAACTCACCCACTTCTATTAAGACAGTTAATTTTGCTTTAGACTTTTTAAGGGCTTCTTTAAATTCTGTGGCAAGGTCTGCTGATGCTTTGTCAGCTTTTACTGCAACAATACAATTTCCATTTTTTGTTAGATGCTCATCTTTTGTGAACATTAACGTCGTAGGATGGTTAGCTTGTATATTTTCGTGGCCATAAGCCCAGATTACTTCTTGAAATTCTCTTTTATCCATCTTATTCTCGGACCTCAATGGAGTCGACTTTACCGTCTCCATCTAAATCAAAACCAGTAATGACAACCGCAAATGTGTCTTCATTTTGGTATTTTTCTAATGTCTTTTTCCAAAAATTAGTTAAAGCAATCACACATGCTTTTGTTCCAACAGCCTTATTCCCTGCTAAGATAACTATGCGTTTACTATTGTCCCAAGGGTTTATTATTTTAGCAACTAAACCAGATACGTCAGATGTAAAAATTTGAGCCGTTTTTTTGGATGCTAAGCCGCCAAGCATGAAACCTTGTTCAGAAGATTGCATTACAAATTTTACTGGCAAGAATTCGTTGATTTCTTGAGTTAAAAGGTTGGTTCCTGGGCCGCCTACTAATATTAGATTGTTTTTTTCTTCTTTTTCTGCCTTAACATCAACATCGAGTTTTATGACAAATTCTTCGGGCATCTTTGCAAATTGCCCTAAGAATAATGCTAAATGCGCTGCGTAATGTCCATCTCGGGCGCTTGTTTTAAATGGTCCATGTGGTTGAGGACTGCCAACAACTATTTTTCCATCAAATATTCCCTTGCTTATAAACTCTTTAAAAAACTCTTGGAGTTGACCGTTCGTTCCAAGCGTCACAAAGTTTTGGACAACCTTGTAACCATGTGGAAACTCGATTCCGAAAGCTGTTGATGCTGTTTTATAATATTTCGCTACGGCGCCCTTTTTTTTCTCCTCTTTCACAATTGTTATTGCGCCTGCTTTAGCTAACTTTCTTATGTGGTAATAAATTTTTTGTTCATGCATTCCTAGCTGTTTTGCTATTTCTATTGGGTACATTTCTTTTTTTGATAGTAGTGATAGAATCCTCCAACTTAGGTTTCCGAGTATATGTTTTAGTTTTTTTGGATCTGTTAATATGTTAATTTCTTTAACTTGTTGTGTTTTGTTGTCATCGTTAAAGAGGAGTCTTTTTTTCATGGCTGATCTATGTTGTATTAACATCTTAACCACTATAAAAAAATTTTTTATAACGGTTGTATTTTTTCAAGTAAAAAATCAACTTTTTTGGTTTAATGGGCGAAAAAATTGGTGACCCAAGCATTAACGCTAAAAAAAATTTTTTAGAGGTTTAAGTATTATTTTAACAATGCTTATTAACAAAACAACTGCTCCATAAGATAAATCAACATATCATTGAAGGCTTATAGAAATGTGTGGTATATTCGGCTGCGTTCTAAAAGAGAGTAATGCCGCTCCTTTAATTCATTCCTGTCTCAAACGTCTTGAATACCGTGGTTACGACTCAGTTGGTATCGCCACGATGAATGACAGAAAAATTACAATAAAGAAAGACCAGGGTAAAATTGATGAAGTCCACAGCCTTCTTAATCTCGATGATATGGTTGGCAATTCTGGTATAGGTCACACCAGATGGGCCACACATGGTGCACCCTTAAAGATTAACTCTCACCCCCACTCAGATTGCACCGGAGATATAGCGGTTGTTCACAATGGTATAATCGAAAACTTTATCGACCTTAAATGTGAACTTCAAAACCTTGGTCATATTTTTACTTCAAAAACAGATACCGAAGTAATATCTCACCTGATTGAAGAAGTACTCAAACAGAACCCCCACTTTAGTTTTCAAAATGCTGTACAGGAAAGTCTCAAACGTATTGAAGGGTCATATGCGATTGCGATAATGTCAACCCGTGAACCTGACAAGTTAATTTGTGCACGAAACGAAAGCCCCCTTGTTTTGGGAATTAATGGACATGGAGTATTCTGTGCTTCAGATATTCCAGCTTTCCTTGAAGTTACCAATAAAGCAGTAATAATAAACAACGGTGAACTAGCTATTTTAACTGCTGACAATTATGAAATAAAAAACATCGCTAACGGCTGTCTGATTACGAGGGAACCTATAACTATTGAATGGACATCTGAGATGGCAGCCAAAAAAGGTTACCCACATTTTATGCTCAAAGAAATTCATGAACAACCAGACACACTAAGAAATACTCTGCGTATGCAAGACCATTACCTCGATTTACTTACTACTTTTCTTGACAGGGCTAATGAAGTATTTTTAGTTGCATGCGGTACCAGTTATCACGCTTGTTTAGCTGCCTCTTATATGTTCTCTAAACTTGCTTTTTTACCCACTTATCCAGTTTATGCTTCAGAATTCATTGAGCAACACGGTAAATCAGTTAACATAGATAGTACTATCCTAGCTGTTAGTCAATCAGGAGAGACCGCTGATACCCTTGCAGCAGTAACATGTGCTCAACAACGTGCAGCAACTGTCTTGGGTTTAACAAATGTAATCGGTTCAACTTTGACGAGAATATCAAGAGTTTACATTGGCACTCAAGCAGGTCCAGAAATTGGTGTTGCTGCAACAAAAACATTCACCTCACAACTCTCAGTTTTAGCTCAATTAGCTCTCAAATTATCAAAAAAACGTGGTAAAATTTCTCAAGATGAAATGGATACTTTAGCTGAAAAGCTTTCTCAGCTTCCAGAGATTGTTGATGCGATTGTTCGTACACAAGAAGAAAAAATAAAATATATCGCAAAGAAGTACGCCAATTCTAAAGTATTCTTTTTCTTAGGTAGAGGAATCAGTACTGCAACAGCATATGAAGGACGCCTAAAACTTATGGAAATCGCCTATATTCCTTCTATTGCATTTCCAGCGGGCGAAAGCAAACATGGCCCCATAAGCCTAATCGAGAATGGTTTTCCAGTTATTTTCACTTGCCCTAAAGACGACTCGCATAAAACCGTTATAGGTAATATAATGGAAATGAAAGCGCGTGGTGCCCATATAATTTCGATTATCGAGGAAGATGACACCGCGATTAAAAGTCTATCAGATGATTATATTGAAGTGCCGAAAGGAATTCCTCCTGTACTCTCTCCAATTCCTTTTGTTGTGCCACTACAATTGTTGGCGTATTACACTGCACTTGAAAAAGGGTTTGACCCAGATATGCCGAGAAACTTGGCTAAATCCGTTACTGTAAAGTGATGTCCGCTATTAACCAAACCATTTATCCAAGGAGACTTTGCCCTTTTCCTTTTTTAATCCTATACTAATTCGTTCTAAAACTTTTTTAACTCTATCCTCTGAAAACTCTTTTTCCTCGCATAGAAAATTGATTATGCCATCTTCATCTGGGTCTTTCCATTCAAGTTTGTAGTTGTCTGTCACTTTTGGTTTAAGAAAGATTTCACGTATATACTTAGGGTCAACTGGAAAGTCTGCGTTTTTTATGTAAGGAATGGCATTTTCAAGTGTACCATATTTTCTAATTAATTTTAAGGCTGTTTTTGGCCCAATGCCTTCAATTCCCTCTGGGTTAAAGTCTGTGCCAATCAAGATACCGACATCAATGAGTTGTTCATAAGTTAAGTTGCATTCTCTTAACGTTTTAGATAATTCTACCATTTCAGGTTCAATGTTTATGTATACCCTTTTACTTGGAAGTTTTCGTCTACCTGAAATAGTGATGTTCCGAAGTAGTTTTGGTGCCCCAAAAAGGAGGCTGTCATAGTCTTGACTGCAACAGTAATCTGAGTTACCTTGTTTGGTGATGTGAGCAGCTTGTGCCTCTCCCTCGCTTGGTGCCTGCACCGATGGCAAGCCTAACAACTTTAGTAGTCTTAAACTATCGGTTACCATGTAATCCTTCATACTGGTAGCTGCGGATGCATAAGTTCGCATTTTAGCTACGTCTCCTGCTTCTACAGCTTTCTCGTAACTTGCAATGGCTTCTGCTTTAACTTTTTTCCGGCGCTCAATTTCCGCGGTTTTAAGTGCAGGTGGAATTCCATCAAAAACATAAACTGGTTTAATTCCTAATTCAATTAAATTAGCAGTACGATAAAATAATCCGCTAAGATGGCTAGTTATCTTTCCTGAACTGTCTTTAAGTGGTGTACCATCTGGTTGACGAATTATTGACAAAAATTGATAGATTGCATTGTACGCATCTATTGCTATAACTTTACCAGTTAAGTCTTCAAGTTTAACAGTGGTTTTAGGTATTAAATCTTTAAAGTTTACGCCCAATAGTACACCTCAAATAAGAATAGGCATTAAACATGTTTTAATAGGTTTATGAAATCCTTTTTGACCAATCAAGAATATGTTCTTATGATTAAATATTTTAAAATAATTTTTAGCAAATTATAATCTCGAAGTTAATGATAAAAAATAAGTCATCAAGTTACCGAAATGTAAATTCGTATTTTTCAAGTGAGATTTATTTAAACACT
>JAAZBP010000179.1 GCA_012513715.1 Thermoproteota archaeon
ATGCCTCCGCGTGCAGCTTTGCCGTACCTACTTGTTCCGATGCTTGTTTTTCTTGAAAAATCAGGTTTAGTATTAGGAGTAAAAGAAGGACTGGAAGAAACACTAAAAATCTTAGATAAAATCTGCAAAGAAAATGGACCAGATAACCTGTTATGTGAAAATTTTGCTAAAAATTTAGCTCATAACATAGGTGATTCAACACCCACGGTTTATGGCTTTGACTATTTTAGAAGTGTAGCTTTACGTTTTAAGCAACAGTTCAATGAGAACAGCAAGTCACCTGCTAAAAGCGAGGTTTTTCCAGAGATTGACCATAACGAGATTGTTGGCTGGGAAAATAGGGGTGAACTTGCAAGGTGGTTTTCGTTAATTTTCATCAGAGACAGAAATGAGGCAAATGAAATTAGAAGCCGTATCGAGAACACCAAAAACATAGTGGAGCAGGCAGGGTTAATGACGTTTGAAATTGAAGCAGAAGGCCAAAGCAGGTTAGCGAAAATGATTTCGACCGTAGTAATAGGTGATTTCGTAAGTGTTTATCTAGCTATTCTCCGGGAAGTAGACCCGACACCTGTCAGAAATATAGATTACTTGAAAGAGACACTAAAACAGAATGGAGTAAAAAATAGAATAATAAAAGAGTTAGAGGGGATTTAAGCTAAAAAATCTTTGAATTGTTTTTCTGCAATATCCAGAGAAACAAATTTCGGAGGATGCTTAAATCCATATTCACATATAGCTTCAACTGGACCGTTCTGTTTCTTAGTTAAAGCCAATTTTACTGCACGTACCACATCAAAAAGCACTGAACCAGCATTTGGTGCATCAACTGTTTGAAATTTCAAATCGATTCTCATGGGTGTATTACAGAAGTAAACTCCGCTTATCCAGAAGTAGCTATCACGTTTATTCTCTAGAAAGTCCACGTAGTCTGTTGAGCCAGCAACCACTTCTGTTTTATATGGGAGCGATGAAGACACTGATTCAGTTTTAATACTGCGTTTAGTATCACGTGAACGATCCATTGTATCTACAGATTCTGTTCCTCCACCGACGTCAAGCTGATATGTCTCTGTTATATGAACACCATTATCAGAAAGTAACTTCAATAAGGTCTTGTGAAGAGCGGTAGAACCTACTTGGTCAACTAAGTCATCCCCAACTAAGGGTAAACCTGCCTGCCCAAATTTTTTAGCCCAAACAGGATCACTTGCTATGAAGGTTGGCGTAGCATTAATGAAAGCGCAGCCGGCTTGAAGTGCCTGCCGAGCGTAATACTGCGTGGCCTTTACAGCTCCGCTGGGCAGCAGATTAATTATAACCTCTGCACTTGAAGCTTTAAGGATTTTTTGGACATCCTCATCTTGGGCATCACTAACTTTGATCAATGCTTTAGTAGATTCGCCGACTCCATCAAGAAGTGGACCTTTAGCAACTTTAACACCGCATACAGACACATCAGCAACTTTTGGCGCATTATTGGGTTCTGCAAAAATAGCTTCAGAGAGGTCTTTACCGACTTTACGTTCGTCTACATCTATCGCTGCAACCACTTCAATGTCCCCAGGATTCATTCCTGCAATGCTTGGATTACGCAACCCAACTGAATCCTCAGCTTTTTCTATTTTAGAGTAATATTTGATACCTTGAATAAAAGATGAAGCACAGTTCCCCACACCAATTAATGCAACTTTAACTTTGGGCATGATTTTTGGCACCTTGATTGGCATGTAAAGGTGTTGTTGCCTTAATAAAAGCTACGCAGATAAAACTAGTCTAAAATATGAAATCAGTAATAAAACACCATTTTTTAGAAGTATCTGGCCTCTTTGTTATTTTTTGTGACCTAATAAGAAATGCTTATTAAATGAGGAGGATTAGAGATTAGAAGCCATATAGCTTGGGCGAGTAGATCAGCCTGGTACGATCGCCACGTTGGCATCGTGGAGGCCGCGGGTTCAAATCCCGCCTCGTCCACCAGTACACCCACCTTGTCTATTTTGTTGAGTTTGAAAAAGGAAGGGTATGCTGAGACAACTTTAGAGGGAATCTCTAGAAGACTAAGATTTTTGACGGAAAACACTGAAGTAACAAATCCTGAAACTGTCAAAGAATACATTGCCAGCCGAGAGAACTGGGGTAAAGCCTACAAAGAGTCAATGGTAAACGCATACAATCACTACAGCTGAATCATGGGAACTGAAAGTTCAAATCTCTGCTTCGCATGCTTAAAATAATCCACGCACATTTTTGTTGGCTGAGAACTGCGGAATGAGTGTGCCACGAAATTTTTACATGAACAATTCTAGTTCAAACATCCTTACTTTAAGGATACAAATTACACAATTAAAGATGCTTCTGACAACGGATTTTTTAGTTACTACAAAAATCATAAACTGAAACAGCTAATAGAAGTTGCTGTATTATAAGTGAAGAAGATCAAAACATTTTCTCAATTAGAAATAAATACAAATGCCTTTTATGGAATATAAAAAATATTAAAATTGGTTGTTAACTATGAGTGGTAAAATCAGGAAATGTAGTTACTGTGGACAGGATGCTCAGTACGTTTTCACTGCGAGATTTAGAAGCGGCGGAACAAGTGGAGGAATAAAATTACTTATCGGAGAATGGGGAGAACTAGGCGAAGAAATGATTCCGATGTATGTTTTTGTCTGCCCATACTGTGCAAAAATTGAGTTATTCGCCACTGAAGAACTAAGACAACAAGCAATCCAGGCAGCTAATACGAGAACATAATACAGTTGACGAGTAATTTGTCAGTAAATCAGTAGCCATTCAAGTAGCATAAGCGAAGCAAACTGCGACGTTTTTGTAGGTAAAGATTTTAACTGCTATTTTTAATGCCTATTTAAAAATTGTAGATAATAATCTGTTTTGATTTTTTGTTGATTTTTTTAATAGTCTACTTTTCATCAAGCCAGTTTCGTGATTTAACCAAAGTTTTACCTGCAAAAGTCAATTTTAATGCTCCTTCATATGGACATATTTCTACGCAGCGAGCACACAACATACATCTAGATTCGGTTACGTTACCGCCTTTCTGTTCATACATTGCAGTAGCTTGGGTTGGACAAACACGTTTACAGACTCCACATTTAGTGCATTTTTTCTCGTCTTTTTCTAGGCGAGTTAAAGCAATATGTTTGAATGGTGAAAAAGAGCTGAAAAGCGCAGTTAAAGCTCCTAAGGGGCAGATGCGGCACCAGAATCTTCTGTATGCTAACGATAAAATAGTGACTATAATCAAAATTGTAACGTTAATAGATGTTAAATAGAAGCCTGCTATCCAAAATGGTCCATATGCTATCTGAGAAATATAAGACCAGTTTAGAGCTCCAATTGCCACTTCCACTAAGATACAAAGTGGACGCGCAGGGCAAACCAAACAGAACGGTTCATTAATGTAGCTAACGATTCCGGCTTCTGTTCCTTCAGGTCCACTAGGTATAGTTCCAGGGATAAGTTCTGTACCAAAAATTGCGTATGACCCGAAGATGACGCTTAGGAGAATAAAAACAGCTATTATTATGTAGCGTGATTGACCAAGTTTAATGTTTGTTTTTTCAGAGAAATCAAAGTGCCTTAGCCGTAAGGATTTACGTATCCTTGTCAGTAAATCTTGGTAGAGTCCAAAGGGGCATAACCAACCGCAGAAGCCGCGGCCAAAAATTATGGCTGCAGCAACAACTAATCCGATTACTGCTGCAATTTTTTCTAGCCCTGACGTGGAATAGTTAACTTGGTAGCCTCTAGGATAGTCCCAGAAGGGAAAAATGTAGGCTTGAAGTTGCCATATGGGACAAGTGACTGTTCGCCCGTTTGGATAATAACAAGCTAGTATAGGAATAGGTATGCCATCAGGTAGTTGGTCGCCTAAAAAGTCTGCTCCGACTAGCCTGTCGCGTGGTGATGATCCAAGAGGCTCAAATATTGGCACATTAAATGGACCGATTAGTAATCCCATAAAAATTACGAATATTGCAGCTATTTGTATGAAGAATCTTAGTGAACTGATTTTTCGGGTTTTGTTTCTTGAAAACTTTAGCAACAACACTATACCTAAAACAACTATTATGATGTATATTGAAAGAACCATGGTAGGCGAGTTTTCAGTGACCATACTGGCTCCTCTGCACTTTATAGTTGATTATTGATGATATGATAATGGTTATGGCTACTACTGCTAATGTGACTAACGCCACAGAATGTTCTTCATAGAATGGCAAATCACCTTTTTCAGAAGCATCGAAGCCATAATGCACCAAAGTAACATTGCCTGTGAGTCCAGAGATTAATATTGTGTCGTCAGTTGAAAGTTGCCAGTTTTTCCCTTCTGCAAGAAAAGTGCCGTCTGGTAAAACAACTCCCCATTCACTTGGATGGGTTGGTTGTGAATTGTTTAAGCAAAGATTGAATTCTTGGGTGCCTAAGCCTTCAACAGAAAAAATAATTATTGCAAAGCGACTAAATTGGCTGTATGGTGAAGAAGCAGAATATGTATATATCAAGACGTTAGAGTTAGAAGCTGAAATTTTGAGGTCATTTGAACGCGTCGAATTATAAAGCGTCAAATCCTTAAAAAGCCATGTTCCATCTTGAAGTGTTGCAGAAGAATAAGAGCCGTTAGTTGCAAACCTAATTGAACTGTTTTGGTCAGAAATTATAAAAGAATCTGTTGGATTAAAAAGTGTAGAGTTTTGTGCTTCTACGGTGTGAGAGATTGAAATACAAAACAAGGCTACTGTAACAAAAGTTGCTATACCTAACTTAACTGACCTATGGTTAATAGCCCTCAACCTCTACCCCTATAAAATGGATAATAAAAACGGTTTTAGCTATAAGCCTTTTTCAAGCGAAAAAATTTTTTATACAAAAAAGAGTGTTGTCTATATAGTGAATTCTTCTTCTGGACCAGTTGTGTCTTCTGTTTTGGGCGGTTCGGGTTTAGATTCAAATTTTTGGTCGCTTACGGTTTCAGTTTTTGTGGTGGGTGATTTTTTCTTTTTACGAATTAAAGTGAGCACTATCAATAGCACAACAATAACTATTGCTGCAATAACAACTAAGTAGGGTAAGAAGTCTCCGTCTGTTTCCCCATCACCTGAAGGTGTTGTTGGAGTGGGAGATGCTGTGCTGGAAGATG
>JAAZBP010000180.1 GCA_012513715.1 Thermoproteota archaeon
AAGCAGAAAAGCTGGGAGCAGGCGAATTCCTTGTTACATCCATGGATAAAGATGGAACCAAAGACGGCTACGATATCGAGTTAACCCGTACAATTTCTGAACGCGTTAACGTACCCATTGTAGCAAGTGGAGGAGCAGGTACCCCCAAACACCTCTATGATGTACTTACAGAAGGAAAAGCAGATGCTGCCTTAGCCGCCTCAATTTTTCATTACAATCAGTACCCTGTGCCAGTAGTCAAAGAGTACCTGCGAAATATGGGGGTGACCATTAGATAATGAATAGCAAGGATTTACTAGAAAAGCTTGATTTCAAGAAAGGTAACGGCCTAATTCCGGTTCTGGTACAAGACGTAAAAACAAAGGTGCTTTTAATGCAGGCATATGCAAACAAAGAAGCTGTCGAGTTAACGTTGAAAACAAGAAAAGCTACTTACTGGAGCCGTAGTCGTAACGAAATCTGGGTTAAAGGAGAAACTTCAGGTCATACACAAAAAATACTCTCCGTCTACACCGACTGCGACTATGACGCATTACTCTATGTAGTTGAACAGACTGGTCCAGCATGCCATACAGGAGAATACAGCTGCTTCTACAATAAAATACTCTAACTTTCTGATTTTTATATTCTTTTTACACCAAATAAACCAAATGCAAAACAATCTTAATCCTTTTAAACTCTGATTCTTATTGTCTTTTAGTGAAAAATATGTCTCTTCATAAAGCCATGCTCTACCAGAGACAAAAAAACGGCAAAGTCAAATGCAACCTCTGCGCGAGGCGTTGCTTGATTGCTGATGGAGCACTCGGCTTCTGTTTAGTTCGTAAAAACGAAGGCGGTACACTCTTCACTCTAAACTATGGCAAAGCAGTCTCGGCAGGTGTAGACCCAATCGGCAAAAAACCTTTTTCACACTTTAATCCTGGTGCATCAGTTTTGTCAATCGCTGCAGCAGGATGCAATTTTCGTTGCCAGTTCTGCGATAACTGGATGATAAGCCAAGATCAAGAAGTAACCGGTAAACCTTTTCCACCTGAAGACGTAGTTAAATCAGCTAAAGAAAACGGTTGCCAAGGTTTAAGTTACACCTACACTGACCCAACAATTTTTATCGAGTACGCTTACGACATAGCCAAACTAGCCAAAGAGGCAGGGTTATTCAACACTTTTGTAACTAACGGCTACATGACGCCTGAAGCTATAAAATTAATGGCGCCATATTTGGATGCAGTAACAGTAGATTTCAAAGGCGGCGGCGACCCGGGCTTTTACAAATCGGTAATGTGTGTTCCCGACGTTAAACCAATCTATGAAGCCCTAAAAGAATTCAAACTAAATGATATCCACATAGAAATAACCAACCTAGTCGTACCCAAAACCGGCGATTCCATGAATAGAATCAGTAAAATGGCTGCTTGGATACGCGATTACTTAGGCAAGGACACACCTTTTCATCTATTACGTTTTCATCCAGAATACAAAATGACCACTACCCCTGCAACTAGCGTTCAGGATATGGAACATGCCTACATGACAGCTAAGAACCAAGGTTTAAACTACGTATACATAGGCAATGTTCTAGGTCACCCAGCGGAAAACACATATTGCCCAAACTGTGACACAGCTTTGATTAAACGTTACAGTTTTGAAATAACCCAATGGAACCTAACCGATGAAATGCGTTGCTCAGTATGTGGACAATATATACCAATAAAAGGAAAATTACATCAAACCAATCAACATTATCCCTATTCACTGTTCTAACCATTAATATCTAAACATTATTAAAAATCGATGTGGCGAACAGAAATAAACTCTGATAAATCCGCACAAAAGAGTTTAGCTAGATACTTTGATGTAGTTCGTAACAGAAAAATAGCTATTTATTATAAGAAAACAAGTCAAAACCTAATTCAGGCGTACTAATTCATCAGGATATACTTTAAGCTAAAAATAAGGAGTATACAAAAGTGTCTTTAAGTCTAGAAAACAAAAGAAATCGAGGCTATACTTCTGTTGATTAATTGTATTTAATCAATTTTAAATTGAAATTATTGCTTTTTTATAAAAAATAGTTGATTTTTGGAAAAATTATATATGTTATCACAAATGATATATTTTGGTTGTGGGGAAGTAAAAAATGAATCTCCAAACAAAAAAAACACGTTTATTCTTCTGGTTTTGCTCTTAATTCTTTCAATAATATCTGTTTCATTTGTTCATGATACAAAAGCAGAAGAAATAACAAGTCAAGAAAAAGCCCTGACCATAATAGCCGATGTAGTTGGTGTTGACATATCAAAACACACCATAAATCAGTTGCAAACTCCCCAGAATAATTATCTTGATGTGTTGGGCGGGTTAGTGTAAAATGAAACGGACAATTTCACTTGTAATGATCTCAATATTATTATTACTAATATTGTTTGGACAGTTTGATAATGGCGTAGTGGCAACTCAAGATTGGCCAGATCCGCCGTTTTCTACACCTAGCCATCAACCTCCATTTATTGAAATATTAAATCTGTCAGAAAACCAAATAGTAAATTCAAATAGTCTAAATGTAAGATTTATTGTCACTAAACCCTCATCTTGGATAAGTGGTCCCACAATGACTTGGATTACACCAGGCTACATATGTTGGGGAAAAATAAACTACATTAGTTACACATTAGATGGAATACAAAGTGATATGATATCTGCAAACGACCCTACTGAGTTAGGTTTGAGAGTTTATTCAAGTTCTCCTAGTAGAGTGATGGATTTTTCATTAAATCTGACTGGGTTATCTGATGGGGTTCATAGCATCCGAGTAAGTGCAGAAGCAGAATGTCTGTACTGTGAAGGTCATGCTTGGCTTTCTAATTTTGTGGTAGGTAACTCTTCAGAAGTAACTTTTATAGTTGATACTGGTCCACCAATAATTACATTGGTTTCTCCAATAAGTAAAGAATATAATACAACAAATGTTTCTCTTTGTTATTTGGTAAGTGAGCCTTCAGAGGTTACTTATAGTCTTGATGGCTTAGCGAATGTTACATTATTGGGAAATATAACATTGAGCAACTTGACTGTTGGGGCGCATAGCTTGACGATTTTTGCGTTGGATGCAGCGGGGAATGTTGCTTTTGATAGTATAGAATTTTCTGTTGCGGAATCGGAATCACGTGTGTTTTCTTTACCTTTGTTTGTAGCTATTTTTTGTGTATTATTAGTAATTGGGTGTTTTAGTGTTGCCTTTTTTCTTAGTAGAAAACGCAGATATACACAAACCGCATCTTGTTTTTTTAGGTGTAGGTGAGAACCTTGCTGATAATATTCTTTTGATGTTTCCATTTGACATTTAGAATGATGTTGTTAGAGTACCAACGGCGCTTTCTCTTTTTGTTGCTGTTGTTGGTGTGGTGACAGTGGTTGGTGTTGGGTTGTTTTTGGTTTATTTGAGGTTTTACCGTAAAAATCAAAGCAGACTAACTAATTTGTTGTGATTATTTGTGTTTTTTTTGTTAATTTTTTTTGTCTGTTGTGTTTTTGTGTTTGTGTTTTTTGAAGTAAATCAGCAAGCTAATCAATACAAGTGCCACTATTGTTGGGGCGGCGATTGTTAGGGTTGGAAATGGTTCTGTTTTGGGAAATGCGACTGTGAAGGTTATGTTTTCTGAGGTGCCGATGTTTCCTTCTTGGTCTTGTGCGTACACCGTTATGTTGTGGGTGCCTTCTGTTAGGTCGGCTAATGTAACATTATAGTTGTTTCCGTGTATGGTTACTGTTTCGTTGCCGTCTATAGAGTAGCCTGTCCATGTGGCTGTCTCGTTTAATGTGAAAGTCAACTGGACTTGCTCTGTGTAGGTTGTGTTGTGTGTTGGTGACTCAACAGTGATTTCGGGTGGAGTAGCATCTTTGTTTTTGACCGTGAACTCAACAGTCGAATAAGCAAAAACCTCATATCTTTCCAAACTAGGGTTGTTTGGTGTACCAGGAATTTGATATCCATAGTAGGCTGTTAGGGTATGTTGACCTTGTTCTAATATAGGTAATGTTATGTTGACTTGGAATTCTCCTAAAGCACTATCTCCATGTTGCTGTCTTGTTTTTCTGTAGATTTCATTTACTCTATAGACGTCTTCTTCATCTATGCTATATCCGATATCTCCAAAATCACCATAAACATTTATGCTTGCGTGAACATAGAAATGTAATTGGATAGGATTGTTTGAAGTATCGTTGTTTTGTGGTGATAGGATTTGGATGTTGGTGCCTGAGTCTCCTGCTGACCGAATCACAATAGGACCTAATATGTCATTGTTTGCTGCCTCAACTATACCCAACACTAAAGCAGAAACCAACAAAAACAGCAACACCGCACCCAACGTATTCTTCATTTCACAACCAAAAACATTTTTTCTCTCTTAGTTAAAAAGCTTATTTGTATAAGTTCCTTGACTAACCTAAGTCAAGATTTCTTGACAAAAATTTTTAGAGGGAACGCTTCAAAATCACTCATTGCTAAAACATCTGAACATAAAAACTGAAGCAGAACTTTTTTCAATTCCTTTGGAAATTATTGCTTTGTCTCTTTTTCCCTCAAATTTTCAAATAAAAAGCAATTGCAAGTTCTACAGCTACGTTAAAGGTTAACAAAAATCGAAATCGAAAAGACTCTGAAATTAGCAAAAAGCGGGAGTCAAGAACCTAGTAAAGTAGCTTATACAGTCAAGTCTTATTAAGACAGATTAGAATTGCATTTGTGAAAGCGTTTGCTATGACAAGATATTCTGCTTTAGCTGTATCAACCAAATACTGGAAACCCAACGATAACTACCTCGAAAAAGTAACTTTGGCTCTAACTGGCAAAGTTAACAATGGCGACTTTGTTGTTATATC
>JAAZBP010000181.1 GCA_012513715.1 Thermoproteota archaeon
GGTTCAAATCCCACCCTCCGCACTGTAGAGGAACCTGCGAAAAAAGACTTTTGCCAGCAATATGGTGTACCCCTACCATTATCTTTGTTTAGTCACGAAACATTGAGAAGGCTTTAGTCAAGAAAATTTGATGAAAACGCTCTTATTAGTTAACTCTTTAATCCACTCTAACCAGAAGGTATAGGCGTGTCATTAAAGATACCCAAAAGATTGGTCATAGTCTCTGCATTACTATCGATTGTTATAATACTCATAGGATATTTTGCTTACATAGAATTCAATAGCAGAATAGCCCCTACCCCTACTTCCTCGCCTACTCCAACCGAAAATCCCAATGCTCCATTAATTACTAATTACTCAATTACTATTCCGGAAATATACAAGGTTGGGTTTGGTATTGCTGAGATTCAAATGAAGTTTATTGCACCAACATCAAACTTGCAGAATCAACAACCTGTTTCAGAAGCGAATTATTCTACAACTAAACTACCGATCACTCTTTCAACAAATCCAAGTGATGCAACCAACCACACTCTTCCACCAATCATAAACGGAACGACAATAGACATCAAAGTTAACGTATATTGGTATACGCTGATAACCGATAATCCAAGAATTCTTGTGGCCTCTGAGAAATGGACTGAAACAAAATATATTTAAAAGTAAAAGAGTAAACACTACTTTTATCCCCTTTAGGTGTATCTATCTACTCTAAATCCTGTTAATTTCCGAATATTAGAATTAGTCAGTAATAAAAACAGCTTCAAACTAAAATTCCTGTTTATACCAACATAAATTGCTGTGACCTTTCACTTTTTTAGTGAAAGTCTCGATGTTTATGCTAAAACTTAATGTTTTAAATGTATATTCTCATATTAAAAATTGTTTTTCTTGGGTAACGCATAAAAGCCAATGATGTACAGTCATACTAACATTAAAAGGACTTGATACTGATGTCCGCTAAAACTCTGCCACGAAAGTTTGTATCAGTAGACCCAAGTAAGTGTATTGGTTGTGGGATATGCGAATATGCATGTACAACAAATAAAGGTGAAACCAACTGGAACCCGATACACTCTAGAATCCGTGTTGTGCGCATGGCGCCTGTTTTCAATTTTGCTTTAACTTGCCGCGGATGTGTAGACGCGAAATGTGTTATATCATGTCCAGAGCGTGCAATAACTCAATCAGAAGTTAATAATCTATTAATAATTGACGAAAAGAAATGCAAAGGCTGCGATTGGTGTGTACAAGCTTGTCCACATGGAGGAATAACAATTCACCCAGTAACTGGAAAAGCCATTGCCTGTAACCTCTGCGAAGGCGACCCACAATGCATCAAAACCTGCCCAGAAGAAGCTCTAGAACTCGTTGAATGCGACGAAGATGCTGATAAACGTTTTAATGACGCATTATCAAAACTGCCCGAGCAGACTGAACATTTGATGGCGATTGTTAAGAAGAAAGACTGGAAACCCCTGATAAATATCGCAGAGCAACGTTCAGAACGTGTCGCTGAAAAACTAGAAGCCTTAAACAAACATGTGCTTGATAAAAAACAAGAAGAATAAATCCTCTTGTTTTTATTCACTGATTTTCTTCAAAACCCCTAAGTAACATATCAATATCTAAACCAACATTCTGCCCATTGTAGCCTCCTTCTAAAACAAAGAATGTAGGCAATGCAAGTTTAGCTATGTGTTTACCAATTTCATAATAATCTTGTTGAACTAAACCTAGAGATGCTAAGTCACATTTGTGTGTATCAAAACCAGCTGACACTGCAAGTACCTCAAATTTGCTTGTGTCTAAACTGTTTAATGCTTTGTTAAAAGTTTTAAAGTACTTTTCGCCTCCAACATCAGGAGGCAATGCAAAGTTGATACAGTTTTTTTCTGATGTTCCTCCTGTTCCCGGAAAATTAGGTGATTGATGAACCGAGACGTAGGTTACTTTGTCGTCGCCCAGAAATATTTCTTGTGTCCCATTTCCATGGTGTCCATCGATATCTAAAATTATCGTTTTTTTGTTCAGTTCTTTGACTGCTATTGCAATGTTATTAAGGTAACAAAAACCGCGTGTATATACGCCAAGTGCTGCTCCATAACTTCCAACATGGTGTCCTGGAGGTCGTGTGAGGGCAAACCCATTGATTCTGCTTGCTAACAAAGTTGCACCCACGGATACTTTTGCAAATTCAAAGATGTTATCATAGGCAGGTGTGTCTGAATCTTCAACTAAACCTTTTTTTATATTCCATATGTACTCCATGTCGTGGACGGATAACACTTCATCTTCAGTTGCGGGTATTGCTTCTACAAATTCATAGTCTTTCTCCTTTAAAATGTCCTGTGCAATCTTCACTCTTTGTGGTCCTTCAATGTGCCATGTGCCATAGCATAAGCATCTATCTGAATAGACTATCTTTGTTTTCATTGCAGTATGCATCCAACATACACATAAGTGTGGCATCGCATTTAAAATATAACGCTTTACAGTCTTTATCAACCTCAAGCACTTGGAGAATAGTCTATGATAGCACAGAACCCATTCGATCTGTTTCGTCAAGAATGCCAAACTGTATTAACAGTCGCCATCAAAAAAACTCTACCTGAAATAACCCCACCGGCAATTAACCTTAAAAGAACTGCCAATCTAGATTTTGGGCAACTAGCTACTTCATTATGTTTCGAATTAGCCAAAAAACTAAACCAGAAACCTATATTGGTTGCAAAAAATCTTGTTGCCGCTGTTAACAATTCAACATTTGAGTTTATAGAAAAAGTTGAACCTGCAGGTGCAGGATACATTAACTTTCACGTTAACTTCCCCAAATTTAATGCGTTAATTTTGGAGTCAATCAAAACATTAAACAAAAATTACGGCCTCGTAAAAACAGACCAACCGAAATCAATCATTGTGGAACATACAAGTGTAAATCCTCTTCATCCCATACATATTGGTCAAGCTAGAAACCCAATGTTAGGGGATGCATTGTCAAGAATTCTTCAATGTAGAGGACACAATGTTTCGCGCCACTACTACATTGACGATGTTGGCAGACAATCTAGTGTGGTAGCTTATGGATATTCAAAATTAGGCCGACCTAAACCCAACGAAAAAGCTGATCTTTTTGTAGGTAAAATCTACACAGTCACTTCTTGTATTGTAGAGATATCCAGACTAAAAAAAGGAAAAGCTTCTTCAAGCAACACAAGCTCTGCCGACGATTTAGCAAAAATAAACAAGGAAATCGACGAGTGGACATCTATTGCTGTTGAACTCAAAGAAAAATATCCTATTCTTTTCGAAACACTAATGGAGAAAATAGGTGAAGATGCTGATCCTGAAGAAGAAATTAACAGTTTAAATCGCTCCTACGAGGATGGTTCACCAGATGCAAAGAATCTAATTCGAGAAGTTAGCGATCTATGTCTTGAAGGATTTAGGCAAACAATGAAACGGGTTGGAGTAACATATGACTCTTGGGATTGGGAAAGCGACTTTGTTTGGTCAACACAAGTCAGCGAAGTTATGGCAAAATTGAAAGCTTCTCAGTTTGTTTTTAGCGAAAAAGGCGTTTTAGAGTTTGATGCTGAAAAAGTCATAAAAACTTTTGATTTAAAGAGTAAACTGGGCTTAAGTGATAATCACGAAATTTCTCCTTTGACACTTGTACGTGCTGATGGTACTACCCTCTATACCACACGTGACATAGCTTACACGATTTGGAAGTTCAAGAACGCTCAGAAAGTGATTAATATAATAGGTATGGAGCAGTCTTTAGCTCAACTTCAACTCAAGATAGCACTCTACGCTATGGGTTACTGTGAAAACGCCGATAACCTTGTTCACTTCGCTTATAATTTGGTTACTTTGCCTGGTTACAAAATGAGTAGTCGTCGTGGACACTACATAACCTTTGACGAAGTATTAGATGAAGCTATTCAACGTGCTTATTCAGAGGTTTCAAAGCGATCACCGTCACTTTCTGATGAGGAGAAGCATGATATCGCCAATTTTGTAGGTTTGGGTGCAGTGCGCTATGCGCTTTTAGATGTGGACCCGGGTAAACCTGTTGTGTTTACATGGGAACGTGTACTCAACTTTGAAACCAATAGCGCACCCTATGTCCAATACACTCATGCCCGAGCCTGTAGCATACTCCGCAAAGTAGAACATAAACCGGAATATCTTAACCTCGAACTTTTAACGGAGCGGTTGGAACGTGAATTAATCTTGGCTTTAGCTGAATTTCCCGACATATTCGTTGAAGCCACAGAATACCTAAAACCAAACATAATTGCTGATTACATTAATACGTTAGCAGATAAATTCAACACGTTTTACAATGCATACCCAGTCATAAAAGCTAAAACTCCAGAACTCAGCGATGCACGAATTGCATTAACAAAAGCTATACAAATCGTCTTGAAAAACGCACTTACCTTGATTGGAGTGTTTGCCCCTGAAAAAATGTAGCTTTCACTTTATCCTTTAGTCATCTTTTACTTTTATAGACCCAATTAGTTATGTAACAATTCGGTAAATACTTTTTAAGGAACTTGTCAATGTAATCGTTTGTTTTTAGTAATAACAAGTTTCTTATACCAGTCAATTAATTTAAAACGAGGTGCATTCTAATGAATAACAATTCCTATTTCCAAAAAAAACTTGAACCCATCAAGGTTACCAAGCAGAAGAGCGTCTCTCAACTTCTAAGCGAAATGGGTAAGACCGCATATCAAGGCCGTAAATTAGGTGAAGCAGTTGATATTTGGGAAAAAATGGTCAATGACAAAGACACATTAATCGTTTTAGGCCTCGCAGGCTCAATGAGTACAGCTGGACAATGGACAATCGTTAATTGGTTAATGGAAAACCGTTTCATAGATGTATTAGTCTCTACTGGTGCTAACGTATCTGAAGATATTGTTGATGCAATGGGTTTTGGTTACTGGCAAGGTAGCCACATGGTAAACGACCAAGAACTCTTAGAAAACGACGTTAATAGATACTACGATGTGTTTGGCAAAGAAACTGATTACAGAAAAATGGAAGAATTAATAACTGACTTTGTGATGACACTAAAAACCGATTATAACTATACTTCAGCAGAATTTCTCTATTTACTCGGTAAATATCTAGGTAAGAAAAATATCCCCTCAATAACTGCAGTTGCAGCGGCTAATGGTGTACCTATTTTCAGTCCAGCAATGGTTGACAGTGCATACGGTGAGACATTTCTTATGGCAAAAAATCAAGGCCATAACGTGGTCATTGACAGTGTTAAAGAATTTGACCAGTTCATTAGCATAGGAACAAAAACCAAAGATGTCGGTGTAGTTTACATTGGTGGCGGTGTTCCCAAAGACCTTACTCAATTGATCGCGATATCTGTATCTCCTATGACTCAGGACCAAGGTGTTAAAGGTAGAAGCGGTGGCTTACGCAAAGGATTACAAGAATACTATTATCCACATAAATACGCTATACAAATCACTACTGACTCTCCACAATGGGGCGGCTTATCGGGGTGTACTCTTGAAGAAGCAATTAGTTGGGGTAAAATTAACAACGAAACAGGAACACGTGCAGTATGTTACTGTGACGCAACTATTGCACTGCCTCTTATTACACATGCCCTCTCAGACAGAATTATAGAAAAACGTAAAGGCCCAGATATGAGTTGGCTATTTAAAGACGTTCAATAACGTCTTTAACTCTTATTTTTATTTAATCTATCAATAAGTGCAGTTGTAATTATTGGCATAACCATTGTTGCGTCAGCTTCGACCATAACACGTTTTGCTTTTTCACTGATTTTTCCCCAAGAAACTGCTTCTCGTGGTCTTGCTCCGCTAAGGCTGCCGTCCCATTCGTTAGCTGTACTTATGTACACAACATAATCTAAACCATCTCTAAACTGGTTCCACCAAATAGTGTGATGTTTTGATATTCCTCCTCCAATTATTAATGCACCACTTTCCTTTGAATCAAAAATCATGTTACTCAATTCACCTTCATCTTTAAGCAAGTTAATCCTGAAGTCTTTATGGTCTTGACTGAAGAACCATAGTTGATAACCTACTGCACCATCAGTTATACCTGGAACAAATACTGGAATATCATTTTTTGCAGCCCAATAAAGAATAGATGTTTCGTTGCAGCAACGTAAACCAATTTCCTTTGATAATTCAGCTGAAGATAACTCATGTTTACCTTCTTGGTAGAGGTCGTTTAGCATTTTTTGAATTTTTTCTTCTATTATTATTCCGTAACTATCATTTGGTACAAGTACATTTCCAAGGCGGTTTACTCCCTCTTGGTGAAGTTTAGAATCGCTCATTACAAAACTGCCTTTGTAGTAGTCTTTCCAGCAACGGGCTACATCATGGTCTAATGTTCCACAGGTGGTGATTATTACATCAACAAGTTTACGTTTAACTATTTCTTTGAGTACACCCCGTGTTCCAGTGGCTACAATATCTGCTGTAAAAGAGAGGAATTTAGTGCAGCCTTTTGAATTAATCATATCTTCTAAAATGTTTACGCCTGTGGCCAATTTACCTGAAGTAAATCCCCACGCTTTATCCATCTGTGAAACAAGTTCGTCTACTGTCATTTTTTCAGTAAACTGATAATCTTTTACTGCTACTTTATGTAATTTTTTAGGCATAATCTTCAGACTCCTGTAAAGGTTAAACAATAATCAGGATAAATAGGTGTCGAAAACAATAACTTACTAAGCCGAAAGATATCCTATTATTCTATCGTAAATGTCCACATCCAAAGAATCTTCATAACCTGAATAAATGCTGGGGTTATCATTAACTTCGACAACAACAAATTCTGAGTCTACTTCTTTTATATCTACCCCATAAAGCCCTTTACCTATTACACTGCATGCTCTAAGGGCAACTTCTCTTAATTTTGGTGGTGTTTCATCCTTATGCATGCTCACTGTTCTACCCCAAATCACAGTTGGTTTACCTCTTAGTTTAGCACCATGTTTCCATTTGCCCTTAGGAATCATGTATTTACAAACATAGAGTATTTCTCCACCAAGTACACCTACTCTCCAGTCAAATGTTGTTGGAGTAAACTTCTGAATAGCTAATACATCTGATTTCTTAAAGAAACGTTTAGCTACCTCTCGGAAACTTGTTTCACATGCCGCTTTTTCAACATAACGTGAAAAGCTCGTGTAAGGTGCTTTAATTACTACTGGTTTACCTAAAGTGTCAAAGATTTTAGTGATGTTTTTATGATGTAAATTTTCTTTGTTTAAGAATACTGTTGGTATACATGGTATGTTGTATTTTTCAAATAGGGCATATTGATGAATCTTGTTAGCACAGATTTTGATTGATTGTGGATCATCAATAACTTTCAGTCCCAGTTCCCATGCAGTCTTAGACACTATATACGAAGTGTATAATGGATCAGTTGTTGCACGGATCAGTATTGCATCATATTTTGGTATGTCTTCAATGTTTTCGCGAAATAGGAAACTAAATTGACTCCCTGATTTTTCTGCTGCTTGTTTAAACTTCAGGAGAGCTGCTTCCTCGCGGGGATCCATAAAATTATATTTTTCAACGAAACAAGCTATCCTAGACACTGAATTCTTCACCCTGCTGAGAAATCAGCAAAATCTCTTTCGAGACCAATTCTAACTCTGCCTTTGTTAACTCATTTTCTTTTAGTGCTTCAAGACCGCACAGGTATGTTTGACCTTCTACGATTTGAATATACAATTTGCACAGTGGAATCTTGAATAATTGGTACACTTTGTTTGTCAGACTTTCAGTTTTTTCATCAGTGGTTAAGCATTTACCAAAAATCGATCTAACCGATAGAATTTCGCTTCTAAGAGTTTGGGCACAAACTGTAAATTTATAGTTCATCCCTAAACTTTTCATTGCCCTATACAAAGCGCTTTTATTTTTGGCAATTTGGTAGCCTTCATGTATAAATGGATTTACTGCAAAAACTACAACTGGTAAACCTATTTCTGTTATTATCTTTTTAACGCTGTCTGTAACGATAAATGGTAACGTAGGTATACCTGCTTTTTTGGCGCGTAATAGTAAAAGAGGAATTCGGCTAGCGTCGATTATGTTTTCGCAGGAAGGAATTACTTTGTTGCCTAAGACTTCGGCGTGCAAAGAAACATAGTAAGCAGTTTTAAGGTAGCGGTAATCATAACATAAATTTATTGTAGATTCCTTAATTGATGATTCAAGAAACACCGAAGGTTTCAGTGTATGCAAATCATCTGTAAGACCGATGCTTGAAACAACCAGCACCCATAGGACACCAGATAACAAATGCCGTTATATTGGTGTGCTATTTAAAATTAGCGTTTTAACTTGTACTTCTGCTTGGTGTCTTTTAGTGATTCACCTTTATTATTTCAGTGTTACAACTTATCTTTACCTGAGTTTTTACCTGTGTTTTATATTCAAGGAATAAATACGCAGAAAAGCTGAAAATTAGTTATCTTAATTTACTTGGGCGTGCAGACTTACAATAAATACTATAGTGAGAGGGACATTAACGTATAAAACCCTTGAAGTTTTAGGTCCAGAACATGAATATTCGCTTATAGATCAAAATCTGAAAATTTTACCCATCTCTGACCAAATAATCAAATCTTGTTGTGGAAGAATTATCAATTTCATAGAACTCCCTAAGTTTACCTTTGGCAAAGAAATGCAGTTACATGTTATGGAAATCAAAGCGAATAAGCCGTTCGAAAATCCATCTGTTTTTGAGGAAACAATACAGGAAGCTGTTTCTACTCTAAGCCAAATTGTAGAAAAACATGGTGCCGCGCTTCTGGGGACCGGTATGCATCCTCTTCTCAAATTATCTGATACCGCTATTTGGCCACACTACCATAAAAAAATCTATAGTGAATATGGAAAAATATTCAATCTAAATCAACACGGTTGGTTAAACATCCAAAGTTTTCATCTTAATCTTCCATACCAAAAAGAAAGCGATGCTATTAAAATTCACAATTACCTTACTCTTCTGAGTATTTTTCTTCCAGCTGTAGCTGCATCATCACCTATATTTGAGGGAAAAGTAGGTCCAGATACGGACAATCGCCTTAGATTCTACAAATTAAACCAAAAAGAGGTTCCTTCTATCACTGGAGACATAGTTCCAGAATATGTTACTTCTACAAGTATGTATAAGGAACAAGTTATTGGTCGCTATTCTAAAGATTTAACCAATTCCGGTGTCTCTTCCACTCTTCTAGATAGAGAATGGGTTAACTCTAGAGGTGTAATTTTCCGGTTTGATAGGCGGGCGCTTGAAGTTCGTGTGATGGATGAACAGGAATGCGTAAAGTCAGATGTTGCATTAGCTTGTTTTATTCGAGCCTCTTTAAGAGGTATGTTGGAAACAGAAGATGAGTTGTTACCTCATGATGTTTTAGTAAAAAACTTTAATCTGGTAATTAAGGAAGGATTAAACGCTGAAGTCAGTAATCCTCACGGAAAAACCTCTCGCCAAGTATGTCAACACTACTACAATTTAGCTATGAAATATGCAGATTGTGACGAAAAAAAATATCTTTGGTTGGTCAAGCAACGGATTGATGAAGGCAATCTTGCAGACATAATTCGCGATAGAGTTGAGAAACGTGCACAGAAAACTATTTACACCGAAGCAATTCTTGATGTATATTCAACGCTGATTAGGTGTCTACGTAATAATGAACCCTACTTTTAAGGTGCATTCTGATGAACAAAAATGATGATAATGGATTAACATATTCATTTAATATCTGTAGTCACTGCCAATCCATCTGTTGTATAGATGCCAAACCTCCTTTGACTGTTAATCGGAAAAAAATAATTAAAGAATATGCACTCAAAAATAACATTCAAATCGGAGATCCTTTTGTTTATAGCGAATATCCTCATGTTGGTGTTGGCGAAGGCGCATACTGTAACTTTTTTAATAAAGCCACAGGAAAATGCATAGTGCATGATGTTAAACCTGAAACATGTGTAGCCGGTCCAATAACTTTTGATATTAACTTTAAAACAAAAAAGATTGAGTGGTTTCTAAAGAAGAAAGAACTTTGTGCTTATGCAGGTATTTTATTTGATGATAAAGTTTCTTTAGAAGAGCATTTTGAAGAGGCAAAAAAGCAATTGCTTTCTCTGGTGAAAGATTTATCTGCTGATCAACTGCGTGCTATAGTTAAAATTGAGGAACCTCAAACTTTCAAATTGTCTGATGATGATTTGCCTTTACAAGTAGCTAAAAAATTAGGGCTATAAGAAACCAGCATCTCGTAGTTTAAGCGCTATTGCTATGTTGCCTTTGAATTGAACTTTGCCTGTGAAAAAAGCCCTCTCAGCACTTATTTTCCCATTGATCATGTCCAAAAAATCGTTCGCGCTCATTTTTAACGTCAAATTAGGTGATTCGTGTGTGCCCTTTATTACTTGCATTTTTTGGTCCTTTACTGTAATGAACCAGCTTCCCCCTTCGGAACCTAAAATATCTAATTGAGCTGTAACATCTACCCCTACTGCTTTTTCTGGTTTGAACCGTGTAGATAATATTTCTTCAAAGAATTCTTTAGGAGTTTGTGCTTCCATATTTTCAACTCACAACTTTTGTTAGTTAGGTTTAGGTGTTTTTAAGGTTTTATTGGCCTCAATTATCTGAATAAATCTTTTTCCTTAGGTCTAGTTAGTGCAGTATTGTTTATGCTTTCAGATGGTGTGTATTTGTAGCCGCGAATAATCGCTGCTGGTATACCTTCGTTTGCTTGACCAGTAACTAACTCTGCGGCTGAGGCAAGTTCATCTGCTATTGCAGTCTGCTTTATCTTTAATACATAACCAAAAAGATCTTTTTCTCCTCGTCTATCTCTGATAGGTTTAAGGCCTGCTACCCCTAATGCTATGTTAATTTCTCCCATTCTGAATGGTCTGCCGTGTGTGTCAGAGATAATAATTGCTACCTCACAACCTATTATTCGCTTAATTTCTTGTCTAATGTTTTCTGCGGAGATGTTAGGGTTTTTCGGTAAAGGTGCTACACGTCGGTCGCCTGAAACGTTAGATTGATCAATTCCAGAGTTAGCACATATTATACCATTGTTTGTTTCAGTAATTATGCTGTTTTGGCCTATACGAATTATGTCTTTAGTTTCCTGAAGGATAACCTCTACTAAGGCTGGGTCTTTATTGGTTTTCTGAGCTATTTCTATTGCTTTCTGCGAAGGTTTCACATCATCAAGGTTTACTATGTTTCCTTCAGCTTTAGATACAACCACATGTGTAACAACTATAATATCCTGTGACTGGATGGGGGTGTTCTGTTTTTTTGCAGCTTCAACTATGATTTTACCCAAGTTGTCTCCATTTTTGATAAGTGGCAACCCTTCTACAGGTATTATCTGGATTGTGTTCGTAATCTATTTCTCCCCTTACGAATTCCCTAAATAAGCTTTAACTTAAAGCTTATCTAAGTTGCTTAAAAAACAAAAAAATAAAAAATTAAAAACTTATGGAAGAGACCTAATCGGTCTCAAATTGGTTTTTATTTTAGCTTCTGAACTTTTGCAGTTTCTGTAGCATTAGTTTGTCGCCTTCAGCGTCACCTGCACAGGTGGCTATGATGCCGTCAACTAATCCTACAAGTTGTGATGCTTTCTCCTCAACTGTTTCCATGGTTGCAGTAACTGGCCAACCGATAACTTTTACGATTTCCTTGTTCTTCTCAGTACCTACTAAGAAGTACGCGAAGAGTGGTTTGTTAAGTTTTTTGCATTCGGCTGATACTGCTTTGAGGGCATCGAGTGATTCGTCATTTAGTCTCATGAAGTATACGAAGTCCCATGGTTGACGTACACGTTCCAGTGTTTCTTCAATTGAACGTCTAGCTGTTAGTAGACAACCAAGTTTCAGGTTTTTGGTTTTAACGTCATTGCGTATGAAGTCACGTGCTGCTTCTGAAGAAGGAAGCATCTTTATTGGTTCGCCGTAGTGTGGTTTGTCTCCCATTGTTACTGCTAAACCATCTAATCCTATTACATCAGATGCTAAAGCTAATCCTCCTACTTCAACTGGTCCTTTATAGTGTAAAATAAATATTGGGCAGACATATTTTTCTGGGTACTTATGTTTGAGTAGGCAACTTACAACTACACCGCTTGGAGCTGGAAAACCAGCTGCGCCATCAGTTACGTTCCATCCGTCAACTAAGTCTTTGAGTTCATCAGCAAGTTTTAGGAATTTTCGTGTGGGCACAAATTCGTTTAGTATTTTCATTAAGATTTCAACTCAAGCTTAAAAGGGGAGGCTTCTGGATTAAAAAATCTTTTGTATATGTAACGTTTTTCTGATATGTAACACGTTTGGGTATTAATGTTTTTATTCTAACGTTGTAATTTAAAACGTTTTTGTTTTTTAGCTTTCGTCTTTAGTAAACCTGGTTGTATGTTACCTTTTTAGAACTATTATGGTAAATTATTTGTATCTGTTTGCTGTTTCCCTTGTTCAGATTTATATTATCAAATGTCTATCAAATTTATAGGAATATAATCAAACATTTCCCAATACTTACCACGTTGAGATTGTAATACTGATAATTTGTTGGAGAAATAATTAAAATTTTGACCTTACCTTTCGATTTAAGTTTATTTTTTCGTTATTTCTACTTGTTCTTAATCGAAAGGCAAATTTTAGTGCAAATAGAGTAAAAAACAATTAATTAATGCCTTATCTTTGATTTTAATATGGCAAAACATTCAACAACTTCATTCAAGATCAAATACGTGCATGGCAACCAAAATTTAATAGATGCAATTGAGTTACTCTGGGAAAGTTTGAATCAACTCATGTGTGAACGGTCAATTTATTTTAAACATCATTTTCTTGGAATGACATTTGAAAAAAGAAAAGTTGAGTTACTAGAAAAGGTCTCTTCTGGTGAAATCCACATTGACTTGGCAGTTGATGAAGTAACTGGTAATTCAGTGGGGTATGTTGTGAGTAGTATAGATTCTAATAAAACTGGTGTAATTGAATCTGTATATGTCTCTGAGGCTTATCGTGGATTTGGATTAGGAGACCGGCTTATGAGAAATGCTTTATCTTGGTTAGATGAAAAAAATGCTTTAGTAAAGGTGCTTGACGTTACCGTTGGTAACGAAGCTGTTTACAGCTTCTACTTTCGTTACGGATTTTTACCTAGACAAACCCAGCTTAAACAGGTAAAATAGGCTTTTTCATCTGTACATTATTTCAGGTTTTTCACATTTATTTTTCTTTTAATTCCTCTACCTCTTTTTTGCCCTCTTCAAGTTCTTTTACTTGTTCAGGATCTTTCATCAATAGAAGCGCTTGGAATTCACCTACATGGGCTTTTTCTTCTCTAGCAATGTCCAAAAGTATCCTCTTTATCATAGAATCCTGTGCTAAGGCAGCCATTTGTTCATATAAGTTTATGGCGTCAAGTTCCGCAATAATGCCTGCTCTTAAAATTTCTTTATCAACTTTGTCTTTACTAATCTTTTCCAAATTAATCGGTATTTGAGACAACAATTTACATACCTCAAATATGTATAATGTCACTTTTCAAAATAAACTTTTATAATAAATCTGATTTTCTAAGGATAATATAAATTAAGTCATCTTATTACCTTTTTACCTGTGGTTATTATGAAAATTGCTGTTTCAGGTAAAGGTGGAGTTGGTAAAACATTAATTGCTGGCGGTTTAGCACGTGGCTTTGTAGAACGTGGATTAAAAACAATTGCTATTGACGCTGATTCTTCGCCTAACTTAGGTTTGACTCTTGGTTTATCAACAGAGCAAACACGAAAAATTGTGCCAGTGTCTGAAAATAAAGAATTAGTTGACTCAAAAACTAGCACAGGTTACACTGGCGTTTATAACTTAAATTTTACAGTTGATGATATAGTTAAACAATATTCTGTTCCTACTCCGCTAGATGTAAACTTGATTGTCATGGGAACCGTTCAGTCTATGGGGTCTGGTTGTATGTGTGCGCCCAACGCAGTTATCCGTGCGTTATTGAGACATTTGGTTGTTGAACGTAATGAAGCTGTTGTTCTAGATTTTGAAGCAGGTGTTGAGCATATTGGCAGAGGAACCGCAAAGCAGGTTGATGCGCTCTTAATTGTTGCTGACTCGAACTTGAAATCTCTTGAAATAGCTAAACACATACATGATCTTGCAGCCGCTGCAGATATGAAACAATTGTACTTGATAGGCAACCGAGTAATGAATGATGAACAAAAAGATGCAGTAACAAAATTCGCAAAAGAAAATTCAATGGAATTACTTACTTTCGTTCCTTGGGATCAGAAAGTCATTGAAGCTGATATGCTTGGTGTAACGCCACTAAAAAACAAAGAAATAGCTGCAGTAAAAGCAATAGATGGAATTTGCGACCTTTTACTTAAAAAAACTGCATAAAACCTTTTTTTAATTACAAAACGATTGAGAAATTTAAGTCTCACAAAATTTATAGCTCACAAAAAATATTACTCTACACCTAAAAGGTGAAAAATTTTGACAGAAGAAAATTCTCAAGGAACTTTTCCAGTTCTCGGACAAAAAGCACCTGACTTTGAAGCTCCAACAACACAAGGAACACTACGTCTCTCTGATTACAAAGGCACTTGGCTAATTCTCTTTTCTCATCCTGCAGACTTTACCCCTGTCTGTACAACTGAGTTCATAGCTTTTTCCCAAATCTATGCTGATTTAAGAAAGAGGAACGTTGAACTATTAGGCTTAAGCGTTGACAGCGTAACCTCTCACATTGCTTGGATAAGAAACGTTGAAGAAAAAATGGGTGTAAAAATTCCTTTCCCCATAATTGCGGACCTCAATAAAGACGTATCAAAGAAATTCGGTATGATACATCCAGGGCAAAGTAAAACAGAAACAGTAAGATGTGTATTCATAATCGATCCTGAAAGCACAATACGCACAATTCTTTACTATCCATTAACCACTGGCAGGAACATGGCTGAAATACTCAGAATAGTCGATGCGCTGCAAACAACGGATAAATACAAAGTAGCGACTCCTGCAAACTGGAAACCCGGCGAACCAGTCGTTGTTCCTCCTCCTGGAACCACTGAACAAGCTGAAGAACGCCTCAAAGAAGGCTATGAATGCAAAGACTGGTACCTGTGTACAAAAAAGTTGCCCCCGAGCTGATTTAATGCCCTGTGTGTCTCCTGACGGAAAACCAACTTCCACTGGTATGACGACTTTAAAGTCACTGAAAGCCGATGCGTTAACTGCTGAAGAAGTTGCAAACAAAACTGGTCATCCACTTTTCCGCGTAAGGAGTGGTCTTCGTGAACTGAAAAACGCAGGATTCGTCGAAGAAACAGCAGGAAAATATAGTCTCACCCAAAGCGGAGAAGAAATAATCCGCTAACAACTTTTTTTTGAACAAATTTATGGTTTTCTCATTTAGGGAACTGGTTTACCTTAAGTTGAAATTATATTCCCTGAAATACTTTTGGCGGCCAAGTGACTCATCTGGTTTATTAAGTTAGCTGCTAACTTTTAAGTTAACGGGGTTTAGTTAACTTTTTGGTATTTAATGCACTGATTCACTATTTTTCAATTTATGGTGCTGTTTTAACTGATTGCCCATATTCCATGACCATTGCCTTTTCCCTCGCTAAAATTTTCGCCAATTGTTGGTGTTGTGGCTTTTTTCAATTCGCCTTTTTTATATTTTTCAAGGGCTTCTTGTACAGTTCCAGAGGTGCAAATCATTATCTCAATATTTGCAGCTGATAAAGTCTTAAAAGAGTTAGGCCCAAAATTTCCAGTTATAAGGACTTTTACTCCTTTATCAGCAATAGTTTGTGCAGCTTTAATCCCTGCGCCTCCTCTTGTTCCCGCAGCCATGTTGGGTATTACTTCAACTTGTGAGGTTTCAGTTTCTGCAATTATTAAGTATTCACATCTACCAAATTTTGGGTCTATTAGAGCGTTTAAATTATCTCCTTGTGATGTTAAACAAATTTTCATGGTTTTTTCCTCAACTTTTTTTGAGGGTTTGCTTTATTTTGTTAATAATACCGTTAAATGCTTCGGCTGTTGGTGAATCAGATTTTTCAGCTATAAAGGGTATTCCGTTATCAGAGTCATTACATACCTTTGGGTCTATTGGGATTGTTCCTAAGTATGTTACATCTAATTTCTGTGTTATTCTTTTACCGCCGCCTGATTTGAAGATGTCAATTTTTTTTCCACATTCAGGGCAAACGAATCCGCTCATGTTTTCCACGATTCCAATGACTGGTACGCCGACTTGTCTGGCGAATGTAACTGATTTTTTAACCACTGCCTCTGAGACTTCTGAAGGCATTGTGACTATTACTACTCCGTCCATGTCCGGAATTAATTGCATTACACTTAATGGTTCATCGCCTGTTCCTGGCGGTAAATCAACAAACAGGTAATCCAGTTCTCCCCATGCGATGTCGGATATGAACTGTTGAATTAGTCTCATTTTTAAGGGTCCACGCCAAATAACAGGTGTTTCGTCGTTTTCAAGAAGGAAATCCATTGATGCTACTTTTATGCCTAAACTGCCTGTAACTGGCGAAAACTCTCCTTTTTTGTCTCCTTTTAGCTTTTGACCTTTTAGCCCCAACATTTTGGGTATGCATGGTCCGTGTATGTCGGCGTCGAGTACACCTATTTTGTTTCCGTCCATCGCAAATGCCATCGCTAAATTGGCTGTTACTGTACTTTTTCCCACTCCTCCTTTTCCGCTGATTATTGCTATTTTATGTTTAATTTTTCCAAGGTGTTCATTGATTTTCTGTTTTTGGAGTTGCTCTTCTTTTTCAGGGTTGTTGCATTGTATGGAGTTAGTGCATGGTTCGCGCTCTTTTTTTTGCTCGTTTGTCTGGTTAGTCATTTATTTACACCTAATAAGTCACAAAAAGTTTAATAAATAAATTACATTAATACTTTTGGTTTATAAACTAAACATGTTTGTGGTGGAGTAAGTGGATAAAATAGACAAAAAAATCATAGCGTTACTTCAAACTGATGGTCGAACAACATTATGTGATCTTGCTGGACATGTAGGTTTAACAAGTATGGGCACTAAAAAAAGACTTGAAAAACTAATAAAAAATAAAATCATTAAGGTTTCTGCTCTAATCAATCCTGGCGCTCTAAAACTTCACCCAGCCATCGTAATGTTAGAAATGGAAAGCGCAGAAACAATGCAGGACCTACTTGATCGATTCGAAGATTGTCCCCGCGTCATACAGATATTTAAAACCATGGGCGGCTACAATTTAATCGCGTTAGTTGTTGCAGAAACTCCAGAAACACTTGAAAGCATTTCAATGGAAAAATGTTCCCTACGCTGCAGTAAAGGTGTTCGCAGATCAGAATTCTACCCCATAAGTGAAGCCTTTTTTTCCCCATTCTTCCAAATTAGGGGAAATTTGGCCCAAAAACAAAGGTCAACTACGCCCTGTAAAGTGGATTGTGAACCATGTAATCGTTATGAAACTCAAAAATGTGTAGGCTGTCCTACTTCTCGTAACTATAAAGGCTCCCTATAACTATCAATTTAGGGTTAAGCAAATTTGACTGTTAAACCATAGACATTATATGTGAGCTTTTGCTAAAAATAACGTAATAAACACTTTGAGGTTTGTTTAGTATGAAATCACTTGTTACTATTGGTCGCGGAGGAACAGGGAAATCAAGTTTTACTGCCTTGATGGCTAAATGCTTAATTGAGAAAGGTCATTCTCCAATGCTTTTAGTAGATGCTGACCCAGACCAAAACTTGGGTGAAATGTTAGGTGTTGAC
>JAAZBP010000182.1 GCA_012513715.1 Thermoproteota archaeon
ATTGTTGTGCCAAGACCGTATCCTTGGTTTTCCTCTGTTAGTGGCGTTGTCATTATTTCTATAGTGTCTTTGTTAAGTCCTGCTTCTCCGCTGTATAGCAAAGAAATCCATTTGTTAATGTTGTTAAGCGTGGAGATTATGTTGCCTTCTGCAACGTGTGGTGACATGTTATCTAATGTAACCTCCAACATTTCTCCGTCTATCCAAGCGTAGCCTTCAGCGTAAGGTGAAGGAAGCGTTTTGTCCGTTCCGCTCACTGGTATAGTGGTGTCTGAAAGCCCGTTAGGTTCCAGCAGATATTGTTCTATAAATTCAGCGTAGCTTAATCCTGATACCCTCTCGATAATGGTGGCTAGCATTGAATATCCTGTGTTACTGTAATGGTAACTTGTTCCTGGCCGAAAATAAGATAACTGGTTTGACGCCACAACGCCCACAAGCTCATCAAAACTGAAGGTGTGTTCTGGCTCCAATTCTTTAATGTAGTCAATGTAAATCATTCCTGAATATGGGGCTGAAGTATTTTCGGGGATAGGCGAGTTGGTTACGTCAAAGACTCCTGCGGTGTGTCCTATCAGTTGCTTGATTGTTATCTCTTCCTTGTAGGGTATGTTGTAGTCGGTTGTTTCTGGAATGTATGTTATGTCTTTATTTGGGATCACATCAGTTATTTTGTCGTCAATTTGTAGTAGTCCTTCTTGGTTTAGCAATAGAATAGCGGCTGCAGTGAAAGTTTTAGTCACACTAGCTATCCGATAATGAGTATTCTCAGTGATGGTTTGGTCAGATCCAACAGAAACGAAGTAGTCCCCTTTTGGCGAAGAGATTTTCATGGCTATATTTCCTTCTTCGAGGCCCTGCTTATTTTCGCAGTATTCATTAAATTTGGTGTCAAGCAGTGTCTCTAACTCTGATCCATAATCCAGTTGTCTATGCATTAATGCTCCATAGTAGGTCCCAGTAGCAATTACTATAATTAATATGACTGCTATTGCTCCAATATTTTTTTTATTCATTTATCCTGTTTCTCCAGTTCTTGAAGGATAAATCATATTTTAGAATTTTTAAATGTTTAGTGCTAAACTGTATGCTCATTTTTTTTATCATCCGCAATAAAGTAGGTAAAAAAAGCGTTTACTATTAAAAAAATAAATTAACGGTTACAACAAAGGAAGGTGATAAATCCGCAAACAGAACATATAAAAGTTTAAATTCCATCAAAAGCAGCATAATAAGTAATTCTGGGCCCGTAGCTCAGTTAGGTGGAGCGCCAGACTCATAATCTGTTGGTCAGTGGTTCAAATCCGCTCGGGCCCACTAACAACATTTGTTTTTACTATTTTGCTTTTTTAGGCTTAATTTTTCTAAAAAGAAGTATTCCTTCAACAAAAAATAAAATCATAGCAACAAAAGTAATGCCCGTTAAAAAGAAGAAACTAGTTTGAATCACTAAATCTTTAATTAGTAAACTAAGCACTATTATACTTACTTCTGCGGCGAATGCGCCCATAAAAAAGAAGGAGTAAAACATCAATCTGGGCACGAGGTTTTTGCCGACCCACACGTGTCCATTGATGTTTGCTTTCTGTTTTAGTATATAGTCTCCGTATTGGTTTTTCTCGATTAGTCCTGTTGCTTCAAGCTTTTGGAGATGTCTATGTGCTACGCTTGGACTGCTTAAGTCTGCTCCTCTGGTTACGTCTCTTGTTCCTACTGGCTTTTCTGCGTGGACTATGTACGCGTAGACGCTTAATGTGTTACCTTCAAGTTCATCGTTAGTCACGGTTTAACGCGTCCTTATGGCTGTGTAGTGTTGTTTGGTCCAAATGGTGTTAAAGGTAAAAGTTCATTGTTTAAGGGTGGCTGTGGCGTAATCGGTAGAGGTAATGTTCCTTCTACATAGTTGCCATATACGAATCCATCTGCAGTTTTTGTTAACTCTATATGCTGGAGGACTTCCTCGGTTGCAGGTTTAGTGATGGTTATGTCGCCTTTGACTGTGACAGTGCAGACTTTGCTTACATCAATATATAATGTTTGGGCATTTCGCAGTTTAATAACTTCTTCAGGTACATTGTTGGGGTCAGTTCCAAATATGTAATTGCTTACAAACCCCACTACAGTGTCAGGTTTCCATACAGCCCAATTTATGCCCTTACCGCCATTACTTGCTGGTCCATTGTAGGTGAGACCGTTCGCAAAACTGATTGTGCCATCTCCACAGGTACCTGTTACAATATTTTCTTTGTCTAATACAATGTAGTAGCCCATATCAACGATTGCGCCTTGGTCAGATGAAACAGCGAATTTATAGTATTCAATTTGTGCGTCAGCGCCTTTTAAGCCATCAGTAGTTACCGTGAAGTTTCCAACTTTGGTATCAGCGTCTTTTAAGGCGTCAGCAGTTACCGTGAAGTTTGCAACTGCCTGAATTGAGGAGCCATAAAGCTGGGTTGTAGTGTTTCCGCCGTTGTTGTAGGGGTTACAATATGCATATGTTACATTTACACTGAACCATGGGTCGATGCGGGTTAAATCACTGGTTGTTTGGGCTTCTGCCAGCATAAAGTATTCAACTGGAACAACAACTGCTACACCAATTGCTAAGGCAAGCATACTGCATAATATCAATTTTTTATCCATTGATTTTTCACAATCAAGTAAACCTTTAAAGTTGAATATAATTCTCCCTAGAGAACACTTTTGTTCTCACAGAGAACATCCACCAAAAACCGCTTTGAATCTAGCTTAAAGATGCATAAGGAGCTTTTGTCAGTTTTTCAGCGCCATCCTTCGTCACTACTACGGTGTCTTCTATTCTGACTCCGCAAAAACCTGGAATATATACGCCTGGTTCATCAGTTACTACGTTTCCCACTTCAAGTATGTCTCTGCTGTTTGGGCTCAAAACTGGGTACTCATGTACTTCTAATCCTACTCCATGCCCCAGGTTATGAACAAAAAATTCGCCCAAACCTGCTTTCTCAATAACTTGTCTACCTGCATAGTCAACTTCTTTAGCTGAAACCTGCGGTTTAATAGCTTCATATGCTTTTTGATGTGCAAGTTTAACTGTTTCATAGATTTTTTTCTGTTTATCCGTAGCTTTACCCACAATAAAAGTTCGAGTTATATCAGACCGATAAAAATTTACTATCGCACCTATATCTACAGTAACTAAATCTCCTTTACTTATTATTTTATTCATCGATGCACCATGCGGAAACGCACAGCATACTCCTGAAGCAATTATCGATTCAAAAGCCACTCCTTCTGAACCTGCTTTACGCATTGCATATTCAACTTCGGCAGCTAAATCCTTCTCAGATAACCCAGCTTGTATTGTTTCTTGTGCTGTTTGGATTCCAATATCAGCTATTTTGCAGGCTTCTTTGATAGCCATGATTTCTTGTTCATCTTTGACCTTGCGAAGTTCACAGATCAAGTTGTTGATTAACTCGAGGTTTTCTTCTCCACCTGCTACTTGAGAAAGCCACCGCCAGCTTTCAATAGGTAAACTATCAACAGAAATTTTTTCCGCTGAAATGTATTGTTTGAGTTTATCAATCATTTTTTCGCCTAACTTTAGACGTTGTACATCAAAGCCTTTGATTTCAGACTTTAAATATTCATAGTTTACTGCTGAAGCAAAAAGTATAGTTTCTCCCTCTCCAGGTATGAACAATCCCGCTGCTCCAGTGGAATTAGTTAAGTATGTAATGTTGGCTGGATTAAAAATAGCGAACCTGATAGGTTTATTCTGTTTTACAGCTGCCTGTTTAAGTTTGTTTATCCGATTCAAAGTCTCATGCCTGAACAATTGCAGATAGTTTAGACCTGTTTAAGTTTTTGCTTAACTTTATTTTCTTCCAAGACTCGTGTTTTTTGGATTTTACACTCATTTTTTTCTGTGTTAATGATTCTTTTAGCAAACTACTCACGTCTTAGCTAAAAGTGAACATTATCCATATTATAATTGGGTAAAAATCATCACTTTTTTTATGTAACAACCCATTACATTAATATAGTGTTCATCTGTCTCCTTATTTTCATAACTCTTGGAGATAAAGCCGTTGATCGGTTACGCAGGAAGAGTCTTATATATCGATTTAACAACTGGTAAAAATCACACTGAACGACTTTCACATGAAACCGCTAAGAAATTTGTTGGCGGTCTCGGTTTAGGTATGCATTTTTGGTTATCTAACTCTAAACCAGGTGTTGATCCTTTTAGTCCTGAAAATCCCCTTGTTCTAGCTACTGGTCCGCTTTCTGGTACTATGTTTCCTACTGGTGGTAATGGTCATGTTTTTGTGTCTAAGTCTCCTGCTACTAATGGTGTGGGTGCTGCAGTTAGTCATGGCACCTTTGGCACAGAACTTAAACGGGCTAAATATGATGCCGTAATAATTACTGGTAAAGCAAAGCAGCCTGTTTATTTATGGTTAGATGATGATTCAGTAGAGTTACTTGACGCCAGTGCTATGTGGGGGAAATCTCCAGCAGAAACCGAAGCTACCATAAAAGCTGAATTGGGAGACTACTACATTAGAGTTGCAGCTATCGGTTTAGCAGGCGAAAAGAAATCAAAACTTGCTAACATAATTAACGATACTACTCGTGCTGCTGGTAGGGGTGGTCTTGGTGCTGTTATGGGTAGTAAGAATCTTAAGGCTATAGCAGTAAGAGGAACAAACGATGTCGCCATAAGTAAACCTGGTAAATTCTTTGATATGGTCCAAGTTTTCCATGAACGCATGAAGGGACCTGCAGCACAGAAACATCGTACACTCGGAACTGTCCAAAATCTTTTAATCAATAACAATTTATTCTGTCTTCCAACTAGAAATTTTAAGACCTCTCACTTTTTAAATTCAGATAAAATTAGCGCTGAAGTATTAAACGAGCATTTTGTAGCTAAAATTATTGGCTGTAATTCTTGTGCAATGCGCTGCGAACACGAAGTTGTAATAAAAGAAGGTTTCTACATGGGAACCATGGCCAGAATGGAATATGACAGTCTATGGGCTTTTGGACCTAACTGCGGTGTAGATCAACTAAATTTCATAATAAAAGCCACTGAGCGTTGTACTTTTTATGGTTTGGATGCTCAGAGTGTTGGTGTTGCTGTTAGTTTTTTGATGGATTGTTTTGAGAATGGTTTGGTGTCTGCTGAGGAGTTGGGTGGTGTTGATGCTCATTTTGG
>JAAZBP010000019.1 GCA_012513715.1 Thermoproteota archaeon
GCTTCAACATCGTCTAGCATGTCGTTGCCGCCTGCAGAGTAATCCTTCATGGTTTGTCTTAGAAATGTTCTTTTTTGTTTAATTAATTCCTCAATTTTGCCTTCACTCATAAATTCTGGCACCAGTATGGAAAGGTTTACTGAGAACTTTTTAATGTTTTTGTCCTTTCATAATGGTATAGGTACTCTTGAGCATAACCTGCGTAACACCCAAAGTAGCTGCGTGCGAAATCACCTATTTTTTCGTATTCACCGTTAGTTAATGATTCGTGACTTAACATTTTTTTTATTGTTTCTTCTGGAAAATTGTTTGAGTAATGTCTCAATATTACTCTTTTTACCCAAACATCAACTGGAAAAGCCTCCAGTTTACCCATTGAAAAAAGAAGCACACAATCTGCAACTTTTAATCCTACACCTGGAAAGCTTAACAGCTTTTTTCTAGCCTCCAAATAAGTAAGAGTTTTCAAGGCGTCCAAATCTATTTTTTCGTTACAGATTTTTTTGGCTGTAGCATGAAGATATTTAGCTCTGTAACCTAACCCACACTTTTGTAGCCCTGTAACATCTGATAAAGCTAATTTCTCAGCTGTTGGAAAAGTAAAAAAGGTATATCCATCTACAACTTTTTGTTCGCCGTACATTTCTGAAAGGTTTCTGAGCATCGACTCGATCGCAGCTATGCTTTTGTATGTGGCACATATGAAGCTGGATAAACATTCCCAAGGTAACTGCCGCACTAAGTGTAATCCATCAAACCTGCTTAGGGCTGCACGTATATAGTCGTCTTTTGAGATTTGACATTTTATTTCTTCCAAGTTATCGTTTAAACCAAAATATTGCCTGACAAAATCTTCGTTTACATTTTTAAATTCTAACTCTTTGTTTATCTGGCGAATTTTGATGATGTTTTCGCCTACAACTCCGTACCACCAATCACCAATTTTTTTCCAGCGAAAAACTTGTCCACAACATAACGATGAATCCAAATCAAAATTTACATTAAGCTTCATCTGATGGTTACTCCAAGAATTTTTCTGGTTTAGGAATTTCCAGAGCAAGACCTCTATGTTTACGTAGTTTACTGATTACTTCTGTCGTTGATTTTTGCGGCAGTTTTTCCCAGTGGTCAAAAAGCAGTTGCCAAATTGCTCTGCCTGAAGTTGCTGAACGCATCTCTGCTGAGAAGCCGAAGGTTTCTGCAACTGGGATGTATCCGCTGAGTTGAGTTAAATGGCCTTTTTGCTCAAAGAGAGTTACTTTTCCACGGTTTGAAGTTAATATTCTTGATGATTGATTGGCTAAATCAGAAGTAACAGAAATTATGATTCGGTAGATAGGCTCAAGTAATGTCGGATTAGCAGTTAAGAAGCTTCCGAAAACTGCTTTGCCTATGCCACGCATAACTTCTGATTTATCAGGGTTTTCGTCTAGTTTTAAATCGACCAAGTTTACTTTAAGGTCACGTATTGGTTCTCCACATAATGGGCCTGCTCTGCAAGCGAATTGAAAGCCATCAATAACTGACTGCAACACATCTGCAGACAGATCATTAGTTTTACCTGCAGAATCCAGAAGCATGTTTTGGTGTTCATCAACAGAAAGTACTGAACCGTGTTTTTCATCTTTTAGGATTTTTTGCTGCTTAATCAGATTTGGTTCAACCTGCACACAGACACTGCTTTCGCTGTTTGAGGTTTTAGTTTCAGCCACTGTTCCCTTTTTCTGTACACATTCCATATAGACTACTCGTGGTTGAGAAACAGTCAAGTTTACGCCGCTGCTTTTTAGTCGGTTGATTGCTATTTCTAAGTGCAGTTCACCCATTCCGCTTAACAAGAATTCGCCTGTGTCTTTGTCTATAGTTGTCTGCAGGTTAGGATCTTCAAGTATGAGCTTGTCTAATTGTTCTTTTAGATTAGAAATGTCTTGGGGATTTTTTGGTTCAACCGCTAAAGTGACAACTGGTTCAGAAACATAACGTATACGTTCAAATGGAACCATTTGATCCTTACAGGTTGAATCGATGATTGTTTCTCCTGACTGAACTTTACTGCTTAAAATCAGTGTAGCTAAAGCTCCTGCTGTGACTTCTGGAACTTCTTCACGCATAGCACCCATATCTAAGAATACATTGTTAACGGTTGTTTCTGTTGAAGCTTCTAATAGGTGAAGAGTGTCGCCTTTTCTTATTTTTCCAGAGAATAATCTCCCAGTTGCTAAAATGTCACCTTTCAAGTCAACTTGAATAGAGGTAACATACATTATAGATGGGGAATCATCACTGCAATTAACCAGTGCTTTGCCTACGTATGATCTGATGTCGCCGTCCCAGATTTTTTCTATACGATAAGACTGGGCTTTTTGAGGGTCTGGAAGTGCATTAACAATCATCTCGATTATTGACTTATTGACAGGTAATTTGTTTTTCAGTTGAGTTAGGTTCCTGTTTTTGTAGGCAGCTATTACGTCAAAGAACTTGATGGCTTGCTGCTTTATCATTTGAAGGGTAAAGCCCCAACCGTCTAGAGCTGAACCTAAAGCTATGTTGCCTTTAGTAAAGTCAATTTTCCATTGATTCTTAAAGGGGTCTTCAGCATAAAGTTCAATCTGGTCGTTGAATTTGCTGATTATTTGGTTAAGTTTTTTCTGAATCTGTTCCTCGCTAAGCTGTAATTCTCTAATTAAGCGATCAACTTTGTTGATGAAGAGTACAGGTTGGACCCGTTCAGTTAATGCTTGTTGAATCAGAATTTCAGTTTGAGCCATAATTTCTTCTACTGCATCTACAACTACGACTACTCCATCGATTACTCGGAGGGCACGGGTAACTTTTCCAGTGAAATCTACGTGTCCAGGAGTGTCTATGAGGTTTATTATGCAGGGTTGACCAGCGAAATCAAAAAGAAGGGTTATGTTCGCTGTTTTAATTGTTATTTTTCTTTTCTGCTCTTCCTCTAAGTAGTCTAGTACACGTGCTACTCCAGCCATCTGCTGGGGAAGTAATCCAGCTCCAGCTAGCAGAGAATCAGCTAAAGTGGTTTTGCCGTGGTCAATATGAGCTATGATACCTATGTTTCGAATTTGTTTTTTTAACCCCATTAACTGTTGAATTTTGGGGATTTGTTTGAACCGCGGCATACCTTAACCCTGAAGATAGGTTTATGTTGGAACATAATGTTCCTATTAAATTTAAGCTAAAAGAGAGATTGAAATGAAAAATGCAGCTACAGTTCCCATTGAGAACCTTAACAGTGAACCGTATTCGTCAGTAGTATGTTATCCTAGGGCGGATTCGGATGAAATACAGATTCGAATCAAAGAGCTGCAGAGTCTTGGGGTTGAGCAGGTAGAGTTCAGCGGAGCAGCCACCGCATTTACGTTACCTGTTATGGGCAAAGGCTATGTTGGAATTGTTGCTGTAGCACATATTAAAGGTGCAAGGTACGCACTAAAGATGCAGAGAATAGATTCTGAAAGAGAAAGCTTAGAGCATGAAGCTGAACTGCTCAAGTTAGCTAACACTGTTAACGTGGGCCCAAGATTTGTGGCTGTTAGCAAACGCTTTCTAGTTATGGAGTTGATAGATGGGGACCAGCTTGAAGGTTGGCTACAAACACACCGAGAAAAAGTTGCTGTAAAAAAGGTTTTAGAAGATATTTTGGAGCAGTGCTGGCGACTAGACGAAATAAGTTTAGATCATGGAGAACTCAGCAAAGCACCTAAACACCTGTTAGTTAACAAGGTAGATAAACCCTTTATTGTTGATTTTGAAACTGCCAGTACTACACGTAATGCTTCAAATGTTACTTCAGTTTGCCAATTCCTATTTCAAGGAAACAGTAACGTAGAAAAAGAAATTGCAGCGATAATTGAAGAAAGAAACAGGCCACAACTAGTTGGTTTGTTGAAGAATTATAGAAGAAAGAGAACACGTGATGCTTTTGAAGATTTACTAAGCGCCTGCCTAACATAATTTTTGCTGCGTATTATTGAAGTAAACAATGTTTTTGGGTTAATGAAATATGTTAGGCTACGACTTCGTGCAGTCTTTTTTGTTTCACTGCTTCTTTGATTTCAAGTGCAATTCTTCTACCCATGTACATGTTTTCTCCGTATCGTAAGTAAGCGTAAGGTGAAGTGCCTATGCCTACGTTGGTTCCTGCTACTATGCGTGCACTGATTTCGAAGGTGAAAATTTTGACTTCGTCAGTTATGACTGTCTCTAAACAGAAGGGACCTATGATTCCTGGAGGAGCAAGTTCTCTTGCTTTTCTGTGAACATTATCTCCCATACGCATCATTTCAGGCAAAATTGATTCGCGGAGCACAATTGGAAAGTTACCCACAACTGTATAGGTGGGGTTAATGTCTATGTCAAGTTGTTGGCTGGCAGGTATTTTGCCTATGGAGTCTACAGCTGATTCGTAGCGTCTATCCATAGCTAATAATTCAACATCGTCATTTAAGATTGAGCTGAAGTAACTTGGATAAGCGTTTACTCCTAAAGCGTATTCTTGGAGATGAACTTTTTCTAAATCCTCTTTTGATAGTAAACCTCGTTGAACCATTTCATCGAATTTTTTGTAGAAAGTTTTAGGTGAATTAGCAAGGAAATATCCTCTACCTCCTTTAGCGCCAGGTAACTTGGCTATTATTAATCGGTCAATTTCGTCTGGAGACTCAAAAGTAGCGGGAAGCAGTAGTCCTGCTTGCCTAAGCCATTCCTCTTGGGATTTACGGTTAGCTTCCCAATGTAAAAGTTGGCGGTTACCAAACATGGGCACATTTAAGCTGTCAGTTAATTCTTCAGTGCTCAAATACGCTGTGAATGAGCCGTGGGGAATTAAAACCGTGTTTAGTTCTCTTAAGCGGGCCTGCATTGATTCATTTAAGAGTTCAGTGAAATCTTTGACTATGATTAATTCGTCTACAAGAGGATACTTTTTGTACATTATTGCATCTTTTTCTTTACAGATACATACTGTACGGAAACCTTCTTCTTTTGCTCCTTTGAAAATGTTTAAAGAGCTATGAGAGCCCAATGTGCCTATTGAAAGGTTGTTTTGGTCGTATTTCTCTATGATTTTTTGGATGTCGTTGCTGTCGATCATGTTACCACTTCTGCAAGGCGTTTTTGGGTAAGGGCTTGTTTTATTTCCATTGCTACTCGTTTGCCTGGACCAACTTCTACGCCGTACTTGTATTTCATGTATGGCGAAGTAGGCTCTACACATGGGCATCCTGGAACTCGTGGGCTGACATCAAATACTCGGAACAGCAGGTCTTTGGTTACTGCACCTTGTAAAGCAAAGAGTCCAATCATTCCGGGTGGAAACTCTTTTTTGCAGGTTTTTACAAAGCGTTCTGCTGCTTCAAAGATTTTTTCAAGTTGGCTTTCACGCATGGTTGCGCCTTGATGTCCGATTTCTATGTTTTGGGTTGCTATGTTTAATTCAATTTGTTCTTTTGCTGGTAAATCAAGTACTCCATCTAAATCTGTTTGTATGCGCCTATCGAAGCCTAAAAGGTCTATCTCATCAGTTAGTGGTGACCAGAAATAGTTAGCGTTGAATTTTGCGCCTATAACATATTCCTCTATGATTGATTCTTCAAGCGCCTCCCGAGTAATTATTCCTGATTTTATGCGTTTTTGTGCTTCCTTTTCGTATTCTTCTGGAGTTGAAGCATAGAAAAATGCTCTTTCAATTGTTCTTCCTTTTTCAGCAACTTTTACGATGACTGGGCAATTGATTTCTTTAGGAGACTTTATTGTTCTTGGAAGGTTGATTCCTGCCTCCTTAAGCAACCATAACTGGTTTTTAGGTGCGTTACGTTCTTCTGTCCTAAGCAGATACCGGTTACCCAGTAGAGGAACAGTAAATTTCTGTTCAATAGCTTCATACCCCGCGTATACACTAAAGGAGCGATTAGGAACAAATACAGTGTTTAGGTCAGTTAGTTGCTGTACAATTTCAGGTGTGGTTATGTCTGAAAATTTGTCTAGAAATATAAAGTTGTCAAATATGTTTCGGTAGTAGTGCGAGTAGGTTTTTTCTCTGCCTTTTTGGCATACTACAACAGTTTCGAAGCCTTCTTGTTTAGCGCCTGACGCAATTTCCAATGCTGAATGAGAACCCAAAACGCCTATTCTGATAGACTTAGGGTTGTAATCAGCGATTGTTTTCTTAATTTTTTCTTGCATCATATTATTCACCGATATACTCCTTATAACTATCAATAACTTGGGAAAGCTTGGGAGAATCAAATAGGTTTTTGTTAGTCATCTCATTAGCCACTGACATGTACATGTGACTAATTACTGTTTTAAGTTTGGGGTCCAGTTTTGGAGGTTTAGATACACAAAGAGCTTTCCAGTCTTGTATACCGTCTATTTCTGATCTGCTTTTAGCTTGCTCTAAATCAGTGTACCAACTGGTTTTTCTATAAAACTGTCTTGCAACTTCCTTGCTTACGTGAATACCATCATAAGTAAATCGGCACTCATCCAAAGTACCTAAAACATCTACAAGTATTAGTCTTCTTTTTTCGTCGAAGGCTAATTCTATTTTGCCGTCTTCGTTTTTTAAACCGGCATTTGACGCAGCTTTAGTTATTGTTTGATCTGCTTTCAAAAGCACAGCTTTAATATCCACTAGTTCCTGGTCGGTTAATCCAGCGATTTTCTGGGCTTCACTCCAAGTTATATACCTGTCAGTTTCTTCTAGTTTTGTACTTACATCAAAAATTGGGGTAACTAAGATTTCACCGGGTTTAGGTTCATGATCTAAACCTAACTCATCTAACGTAACTTTTCCTTGACTTAACCGTTTAAATACAGAAGATCCCTCAGGTAACCCGTTACGGTAGATTATTTCAAGAGGTATCAAACAGTTCTTAAGTTCAGAAGAATATTGACTGTAATCATGCGTTAATTTGCCTTTGAAAACGTTAATTTTGGGTCTGTAAACGTTAACTAAATCAACTTCCATTATGCATGAAGGCTCTTTAAGTTCAGCTAGTTTAACCGCTTTGCCCTTGGAGTTAACTAAGCCTCGATAATGAGTGTTAACGCCTATGTTTTCTAGCTCCTCAAAGCAGTAAGCACCCATAAGGCAGAGTGCAGCGCCTTTACCTTCAATGTGATCAGGCATTTCTCCCCAATCAAAAACACTATAACGGTCCGAGAAAAGAAAATTCCCAATACCCATAGCTGTTTTAGTTGGCTTTTTTATTATTTGAAGGTCTTTTACGCTGCCCATTTTTAGATTCTCCAGTTGCTTTGTTTACTCAATTTTGCCTTATATCGCTTTATCTGGATTTGCATAAACTCACATAATCAATATCATTTGTTATTCTTAAGAAATCAAAAATCGTTCAAAGTAATTTCTCAGTAATGGGTTCTTAATCAACTGAAGATTTCATCTTTTGGTATACAATTTAAAAAATTAGACCAAAAAGAGGTGAATACCCATGTTCTAACACCGACTATGAAATTGCATTAGCATCTAATATCAAAAGATACTTTTGAAAAAGCGATTTTTTTATGTTAGATTTAAATGAGTAAGTAAACCCAGTAGAAGCATCTCCCAGTATCTATTCCAGATTTGGAACGGTCTTTTCATAATGTCCCTTAAGTTCAACTATTACAATACTATCTTTGGTGAAAAAATGACATATTTAAAAACTGGTCTAAAAAAACTTGATGTTCTGCTAACAATCTTTATGATTATAGTTTTAGCTGCATCACTGTCGACAACTATTGCAAGCACTCAAAACACTTCAGAGCA
>JAAZBP010000183.1 GCA_012513715.1 Thermoproteota archaeon
ACAAATAATAATATCTTGGGAATGAGGCCATAATCTCCTTTAGAAGTGTTAGTTAGCCTTGCCTGTTACTCCCTTTCATTATCCAATTGCAAAACTCATCCACATCTTCAGCGGTAAAACACACCTGAGTCTGCCAGCTTTAATTGTTGGGTCAATGACGCCTGACCTTGAAGTTCCATTTATGCTGTTACTTACTGGAACGCAGGATAGGCTTATTCTTCATAGCCTGCTTGGAGGATTAACCTTTGGGACGCTACTTGCGGTGGCTTTAACTGTCTTAGTCTACCCATGGCTGGTTGGCAACATTTTTTCAATTAAAAAAGAAGAACTCAAAAAGAAATGTGTTTTCTCAACTGTTGTTGTCTTTTCCTGTTTTATCGGAGTTTTATCCCATGTATTATTGGACGTTGCCAATCATGAATATAATCCTCTGTTTTGGCCATTTACCCCTCTGTATCAGACGCCAAGCCCAATTGTTCCCCTACTAGGTGGAGCAACATACGCTTCTTTAATTGTACATGTCTCTATGGTACTTCTATTTGTTGGTTTATGCATAGTTAATCGTAATGGTCTTCGGCGCCGACTGCTTGTAGGCTAAGATGGCGTTTCAGAAACTGGCAACGCTTATATGGTTTAAACCAGAAATTAGCCCGATGCAAAATGGCACCTGAAGGTTACGTTGAGTATAAACGAAGAGAATTCTGCAAAGACGTTAAATGTCCAGTTCAACTTGAATTAGGTAGACAAAAAGAGGGTTCACACGAATATGAGCAGACCCGTAAAAAATGTAGTAGCGCCTGTTTATGCACTACATGGCAGTTTCATCATTGGCTCATAGAAAAAGGTTATTTAATTCTTAAACCAAAGGCTTCCTCGGAGTAATGATTTATGGAGTGGGGAATGAAAAACCGCTTAAGCAGGCTAATTCAGAAAGATGGCAAAGCCCTCTTTTTACCGGTAGATCACGGATATTTTCAAGGTCCAACACACTGCCTTGAGAAACCTGGCGAAACAATAAAACCCTTAATGCAGTATGCAGACGCTTTAATGTTAACTCGGGGAGTTCTACGTAACTGTGTAGACCCAGCAACGGAAAAACCAGTCATCATGCGTGTTTCCGGGGCTGTATCTGTAGTAGGAGAAGACTTAGCAAATGAAAGTGTCGTTACATCTATCCAAGAAATTATCAGGTTGAATGCATCCGCAGTATCTATGTCAGTTTTTGTAGGCAGCAAATATGAAAATAAAAGTTTGACTAACTTATCAAAACTTGTTGACGAATGCGAGGACTACGGAGTTCCAGTTATGGCAGTCTGTGCAGTAGGTAAAGAACTTGAGAAACGTGAAGCCCGCTATCTAGCCTTGTCCGCTCGGATAGCCGCAGAAATCGGAGCTCGAGTAGTAAAAACATACTATTGCAAAGAAAACTTTGAAAAAGTAGTGGAGGGCTGCCCAGTTCCAATTGTGATTGCAGGTGGACCGAAAGCTGAAACTCAAAGAGAAGTCTTTGACTTCGTCTATGATGGAATGCAGAAAGGCGCAATAGGAGTAAACTTGGGAAGAAACATTTGGCAAACCGAATATCCAGTTGCCTCAATTAGGGCTATACGGGCAATAATTCATGAAGGCTACACAGCTAAAGAAGCAGAAGACCTCTACAACCAAGTTAGAAACCTAAAAGCTTAGTTTCTCAATTTTTTGTGAATTTTTATGTTAGCCGCCTTTTACTACAACAACAAAGACGTCCGCATCCAAGAATTACCAATACCAACCATAAACGACGAAGAAGTTCTGTTCAAAGTTATGGCAAGTGGAATATGCGGAAGCGATGTCATCGAATGGTACCGAGTACCAAAAGCTCCACTTGTACTAGGACATGAAGCAACCGGTATAATAACACAGGTCGGTAACAAAGTAAAAGGCGTTCAAATAGGCGACCGCGTATTTGTATCTCATCATGTACCCTGTAATCAATGTCGCTATTGTCAACGTGGAAACCATACTGCATGTCACACCCTACATACCACTAACTATTATCCAGGCGGCTTTGCACAGTACATTAGAGTCCCAAAAATCAATGTTAGCTTCGGCATCTACAAACTGCCTGACACCATGTCTTTTGAAGAAGGCACATTCATTGAGCCTCTTGCATGTGTATCTAGAGGGCAACGTCTTTCAAACCTAAAAAAAGATGATACATTGCTGATAATAGGCAGTGGCATCTCAGGAATTCTACATGTACAACTTGCTAAATTCAAAGGTGTAAAAACCATAGTTGCAGCAGACATCAACCAGTACCGGCTGGAATTAGCAAAAAAATTCGGTGCACACCATGCACTTGACGCCTCAGCTAGTCTTCCAGAGAAACTAAAAGAAATAACAGGCGGCCATCTGGCAGACCAAGTAATCGTTTGCACAGGCGCAACCTCTGCTGCTTTATCTGCAATGAACTGCGTAGAAAACGGCGGCACAATCCTGTTTTTTGCAGTTCCTGACCCAACAGTGAAGTTGCCTATTCCGATTAATCAGTTCTGGAGAAACGAAATAACAATGCGTACAAGCTACGGTGCAGCACCTAACGACCTTGAAGACTCAATTAAAGTTTTAGAAACTGGAAAAATAAACGTAAAAGACATGATTACTCATAGACTTGATATCCGTGAAGCACAAGAGGGTTTCCGTTTAATGACTGAGGCAGGTCAGTCACTTAAAGTGATTTTAGAACCTAATCGTGAAAAGCCATAAAACAGCTTAACAGCTTTTCTTTTTATTTCTTTATCTTTGCTCTTTCTTCATCCCAACGTTGAAAGACTTCCTGAGCAATTTTCGGTCTCAAACTAAAAATCGTCTCTGGTTCATTTACGTAAAGGTAAATTGTGTAGACTCTTTCAGCTGCTGTTGAACGTGTAAAAATGAAATTGGGTTTTTTCGGTAAATCTATGTAATTCTCAAAGATTTCCATAAAAATCTCTGATATTTTTTGCGCTGAAACAGTATGATCAAAATTCAACTCAAAAGTGTAACAGTACAGATCTTCATCTGTTTTAGTTTGATAGAGAAAGTTGGTTATTTCACGGTCCACGATTTGTTGATTACTTATAGAAACAAGATTGTTAGATGCAGTAAGCACTTTTGTGTAGTTTATAGTGATTTCTGAAACTATTCCTTCAACTGTTCCTATTCGAACATAATTTCCTACTTTAAACGGTCTGGCTGCAATAAGGAATATTCCTGCTGCAAAGTTTCCGATTGTTTTCTGAGAAGCAAAACCCACAGCTGCAGCTCCTATAGCTGAAATCGAAATTATCCATTCTGAACTAAGACCTCCTAACCGGCTTATTGCAGCTGCTGCAGCAATTAAAACTATAATACGGAAAGTCAAGGCTAAATTGTTCGCAACATGCGGTTCCACTTTTGTTCTTCTAGAAAACCTGCGTAAGTACCGCGTTACGCTTCGTTCAATTACAATCGCTATTACTGATATAATTATAATTCCTAAAATTGTTCCGAGTGGTACACCAAAAAATGTTGAATCAAAAAATGTAGTTGGTTCAAGTGTAGCTGTGGACATACTATTTCTCCACTTATTAAATCCAACTAAACTTACGGCATCTATAAACCTTGTTTTTCTTGTAGTGTTTTATCTTTTTTGTTTTCAAAAATTAAAGAAAAAATAGCGCCGAATAATGCTGTCCAGACAATTATGAAAGTAGCTATTAGAAATGGTGAAGGCGAAGGCGATGATAATATTGATATAATTAAAATTAAGATGGCTAATGTAACCAATAAAGCAAGGATTAATGGTGCATATTTATTTTTCACTATATTCACGGTTTGTTGTGGATTCGTTTTTGTTTAAAAGCGTTCTTGTCAAGATTTCTTGACTAAAAACTAAAACTTCGGTCAAGATTCCTTGACTAAACACAAAATCTTCAAGTATTAAGTTAAACTAAACACCTTTCAGCTTTTCTAGCTTAGAGAACTGTTTTTGTGTTTTTTCTGTTTAGAAATCTAATGATGGAATTAACTTTATTATGACTCAAACTTTATGTATTCGTAATTGGAGTTTTTGATTCTAAGAACAAGGCATAGTATTGTCGGCATAATAATTAAGGCGTATAATTTATGTCTGAGGTAACAGAAAAATCCGCCCAAAAGGGTAAGGAGCAACCCATAAAAGCTTCTGAATTTGATTCAACTTTTAAGTATGAACTCCAAAAAATCAGTGGAAGCGAGAACATACTAAAATGTTTCCAATGTGGAACATGCACCTCAGACTGTCCAGTAGCTCGCTACAGTGATTCTTATCGTCCACGAACTCTTATCCATATGGCTCAGTTAGGCTTAAGAGACCGTGTTCTAAACAGTGATACACTTTGGCTTTGTGCAGCATGCTTTACATGTACTGACCGCTGCCCCCAAGGTGTAGAAGTGGCTAGTGTAATTCGTGTATTCCGAAACTTAGCTGCAGAAAAAAACTGTATCCCCCAAGTCTTTATGGATCAAGCTCAAAGTTTACTTGAAACAGGTTACGCCTACAAAATTCCTGAGTTAAGAATCAATAAAAGAGAATCACTGGGTCTTCCACCTTTACCTAAAGGTAACCCTGAAAACGTTAAAAAGACACTTAAAGGCGTTAAATTTTTTCAGAACATCCAAAAACCAGAAGGAGAAAAACTAAGTGACCAATAAATACTTAATTTTTTTGGGCTGTGCGGTTCCGTATCGTGTTTTATCTTATGAAATTTCTTCACGTAAAGTGCTCGCAAAATTGGGTATTGAATTGGTTGAGATGCCTGAATTCAACTGTTGCGGTTTACCTTTTGATCCAGTAAGCCACGAAACAATGCTTATTTTGGCAGCCAAAAATTTGGCGCTGGCTGAACAGGAAGGCTTAAACATTCTCACTTTATGTCCAGGATGCGCTGGTACACTAAAAAAAGTCAACAAAATGCTTAACGATGACCCTTCTTTAAGAGAACAAATTAACAGTCACCTAAAAGAAGCTGGCTTAGAATTTAAGGGGTCAGTAGAAACTAAACATATTCTTCAACTTCTAAGAGAAGATGTTGGCTTCGATAAAATCAAAGCCTCTGTAGTTAAACCTTTAACTAATCTTAAGGTTGCTGAGCATAACGGATGCCACGTTTTAAGGCCGAAAAAATACTTTGACTACGACGACCCAGAAGATCCTCAGACACTTAAACGGTTAATTGAGGCTACAGGTGCCACTTGCTTGGATTATATGGATGAAACTGAATGTTGCGGAGCACCCAGCGTAGGAGTAAGCGATAAAATAGCTCTGCAGCTTGCAAGAGATAAACTCAGCCACATAAAGATGGTTAATGCTCAAGCTTTAATCACGGTATGCCCTTTTTGCCATATAATGTACGATACAAATGAGTTAAGAATAGAGAAAACTTTTAACGAGGTCTATGGCATTCCCATTCTTCATTATCCACAACTACTCGGGTTAGCCATGGGATTGACCCCTGAAGAGTTAGCCTTCGGCGACCTTAGAGTTAAAGCACAAAATATAATTCAACAATTAACCCAAGGAGCAAATAAATGTGAGTAAAAGCAAGCTGAAAATAGCCTTCTACTGGGCAGCAAGTTGCGGCGGCTGCGAAATCGCAGTTTTAGATTTAAACGAGAAAATTCTTGATGTCTTAAACTTGGCTGACATCGTTTTCTGGCCAGTAGCATTAGATGTTAAATACAAAGATGTTGAAGCTCTTCCAGACAAACATATCGACATAACCTTCTTCAACGGATCAGTACGTAATAGTGAACAGGAACATATGGCGAAGTTGCTGCGGAAAAAATCCAAAACTCTTGTAGCTTTTGGATCATGCGCTCACGAAGGATGTATTCCCGGCTTAGCAAATCTGAATTCAAAACAAGAAATCTTTGAGCAGGTTTACCTAAAAGACGTATCTAACATTAATCCTGAATCGGTAACTCCTAAAACAGAGACAGTTGTTAAGGAAGGCACCTTAAAGCTTCCAGAATTCTATGACACAGTAAAAACTCTAGATCAAACAGTAGAAGTTGACTATTATCTTCCAGGTTGTCCCCCTCCAGTTGAACTGATCGCTGCAGCAGTTGACGCCATAGCAAAGAATAGTCTGCCACCGAAAGGTTCAGTTTTAGCTCCTCCAAAAGCAGTCTGCGACGAATGCAAACGTAAAAGAGATAACAAGAAAATCAGTAAACTCTATCGTGTCTACGAGAAAGATCCTGACCCCGAAATCTGTTTACTTGATCA
>JAAZBP010000184.1 GCA_012513715.1 Thermoproteota archaeon
AAAATCTCTTTCATCATTAATAGTCGGTTAGCAAGTTTTTCGCCAAATTTTTCGTATGGAATGATAGCTCCCATTATGAATGCGCCGGTTACTGCAGCCAAACCCACCTGAGTTGAAATGAATGCAAGTATTAATCCCAAACCCAATAGTACCGCAAAGAAAACCTCAACAGATAAGACACGTTCAAACCTCTTTAACATAGTTGGAAATACTTTGCTACCTATGAATATCGATCCGAAGATGAACAGAAATGCGATTACACCGATTCTGAACAAATTTGTAACCGAAAAAGCTCCCTCTGAAATTACACCAAGCACAATTGTTAAAATCAAAATTCCTTCTATGTCATCAAGTATCACTGCTGTAAGTAATGTCGAGCCAATTTTTGTTTTAATTACCTTTTCAGAACTTATTATTGCTGCTATCACACTTGTTCCGCTGGGAGACAAAACAGCGCCTAAAAGAATAGCTTCTTGCCATGACCAACCTAATAAAATTCCTATTCCATATCCGAACAATACTGAAAGTAAAACTCCGAAGGTCGTAAGAAAAAACGCTTTTTTTCCTACCTTCCAAAATGCGGTCGCATCAAACTCTAAACCAGTTACGAATAGAATCAAAATTGACCCTAAAACTGCTAAAATGTTAATTACTGTTAAGTCAGTAACAATGCCAAGCCCACCTGGTCCCCCTATAAAGAGACCTACAACAATTGCTCCTATAACACCTGGTAGCCTAAGTTTTTTAAAAATTTCAGACCCCAGTGAAGAAAGAACAATTAATAGCCCCACTTCAAAAATAATGAATATGGTCGGGTCAGTTGCCATATTTAATGAGCGATACTTTTAGTTTATATCTGTTCCTATCTATCTTTTTCTGATTTAAACAAATTAAAAATTATCCACTAAACATTTACACTCTTTTAGTCATGACGTAAGCGTCTTCTCCGTCAGAGTAATATCCTCTTATTGTTCTTGTTATTTCAAACCCCAATTTTTTATAAAGCGATATACCAGACTCGTTTGTCACCCGAACCTCCAGAAATCCCTGTTTAGCCTTGTAATACTCCATGCCTTTGATTGCGGTATTAATTAATGATTGAGCAACACCTTTTCTTCTACTGTTAGGCATCACCGCAATTGAAACTACATGGCCCTTTCTTACTAAACCTCCAAAGCCAAAATTAGATAACCCAACTTCAATCCGGCACATTATGTAACCAATTACTTTTCCGTTTTCTTCTGCTACAATAAATGTTTCTGGGAACCTCTGATGTAAATCTATAAAAAAGAAATCTGTATAGTTTTCAGGTAGACAAACCCGGTTAATTTGCATAACAGCTTGTAGGTCTTCTGGATTAAATTTGCGTAGACTGAAGGTTTGTTGCATTTTTTCGCCTTGCCTAAACAGGATTTTCATGTTCAGACTTAAATGTTACGCTTCAAAACTTAGTCAGACGTCCAAGCTAAACAAAAGAAAAGATGATTTATGTTTTTTCTTCAGGTGACTTAAAAATTGCAAGGGTATAATTGCCTACAGGTATTGCCCATACACGAGACGCTGAACCAGTTAACTTGAAAGCTTCATTTAGTGCATCATTTATTGCACGTGCTGTTTTGAATTTAAAGATGCTTGTTGCGTAGAAATCAGGAAGTGTCGAAACCAAAATCAATGGGTGATTCTGAAGAGCTTTTAGAAGATAATACGCTTTATGTCCTCCTATCAAGAAATTACGTTTTATCTCTTTTTCTACGGTTTTCTGGTCACCTAGACGGGACATCCAATCATAGAAAACCTGATTTCCATGTCCTTCTAAGCATTCAGCAACTAGAATTATCACTCCGCCTCTTTTCGCTACATCTAACGCATTATCTAAACCTTTACAGGCTTGATAGAGATTAATGTCTGCAGGATGTCCACCTGAACTTACTACTACAATTTCAGCTCGACGGTCAACATAGACACGATACATTTCGTCGACTAATTTTACTGCTTCCAAAAATGCTGCTTCTAAATCACCTGCAAATGCCCTTACTATTTTACCCTCTTTATTCTCTACAATATTCAATATGAAGTCTACTTTTGCTAGTCTAGCTGCTTCTGTCATGTCTATATGTACAGGGTTATCTTGGAGGTTTCCTGCTTTTGCATTAGAACTCACCATAAGAGCATGATTTTGTTTTATCGTTACTTCTCCACTAACTGCCGGTAATACACTTTTTCTGCCTCCACCGTATCCTGCATAATAATGATAGTTCACGTCACCAAGGAGCACTCTTACATCAGCTTCAGCGAATATACGATTAATATACACCTTATTACCATGCGTCTTAGTTGTACCTACATAAACTAACTCAGGATCAGTGCAGCAGTGACTAACAAACTTCAAACGTTTGATTGCTTCTTTACCTATCAATTCTTCAGCTTCATCTGGTTTTACTGCTCGATGTGTTCCGCAGCCGAAAATAACTGTAACATTTTCATCTTTTACACCAGCTGAGTTAAGTTCT
>JAAZBP010000185.1 GCA_012513715.1 Thermoproteota archaeon
AAAAATTCACAAAAGCCTTCAATGAACTCCACTACAATTATCTATCTTTTATCCTAACATTTTTTATAGCTCAACTGACGCATATTTCCTAATTGCTTAGAGGTTCACTTTGTATTGTCAAATTCTTTTGAAATGTTGGTTAAGCCAGTACGGAGGCTTGTTGAGCAGCGGGGCTTCTGTAAGCCGACTGAACCTCAAGAAAAAGTGATTCCAAAAATCCTTGAAGGCAAAAATGTGCTTTTAATTTCTCCTACAGCCACTGGTAAAACAGAAGCTGCCTTCCTTCCTGTTCTAAGTATGTTACTACAAATGCCAAAAACTCCTGGTATAAAAGTTCTCTACATTACACCACTTAGGGCATTGAACCGCGATTTACTTGAACGATTACAATGGTGGTGTAATAATCTGGACATAAAACTGGCTGTTAGACACGGCGATACCGAAACCAAAGAGCGCACTCGACAAAGTCAATGTCCCCCAGACATCCTAATCACTACGCCAGAAACTTTACAAATAATCCTTTCTGGTTGGCTTCTCCGTCAGCATTTACAGAGCTTGAAATGGGTTGTAATTGACGAGGTACATGAATTAGCAGACAGTAAACGGGGTAGTCAATTATCCCTCTCCTTGGAGCGTGTGCGTTATTTAATTGGGAAAGACTTCCAGATGATAGGTTTATCTGCAACCGTCGGTAGCCCAAAAGCTGTCGGTAACTTTTTAGTTGGTAACCAGCGTCAGGTGAATATAGTTAGAGTTCCTGTAGCAAAAATGGTTAAGTTAAAAGTTATTTATCCAAGACCTACTGAAGATGATATAGCCTTCTCCAGCAAAATCTACACACATCCTGAAGTAGCAGCTAGATTACGTATTATACGCGACTATATACATGAACATAAGTCTGTTTTACTTTTTACTAATACACGTTCGATTTCAGAAGTATTAGCTTCACGTTTTAAAGTATGGGATGAAGATTTTCCAATATCTATACATCATGGATCTTTAGCGAAGCCTTCTCGCATTGCTGCTGAAACAGGTCTAAAAAGTGGTGATTTGAAAGGGTTAATTGCCACAAGCAGTTTAGAACTTGGTATAGATGTTGGACACATAGACCTAGTTATCCAATATATGAGCCCGCGGCAAGTTTCAAGACTTATCCAACGTGTGGGCCGTGCTGGGCACACATATGGAGATGTATCAGAAGGTTTAATCATAACTATGGATTCTGACGATACTCTTGAGGCATTAGTTATAGCAAGAAGAGCACTTAGTGAAGAGTTAGAGCCAGTTTCGATTCCTGAAAAACCTTACGATGTTTTAGCTAATCAAATCGCAGGGTTACTGCTCAAAAATAGACGTTTAACCTTCAACCAAATTTTGGGCATCGCGAAGAATGCAGCACCTTTTCATGATTTGGCTATGGAGGATTTAGAAAAAGTAATTAAATATATGCACGATCGGATTCCAAGGTTAGCTTGGGCTTCTTTTGAAGATCAAGTAATTTTAAAACCTCAGCGGACCAAACCGTTATTTGAGTACTACTTTGACAACCTGTCTATGATTCCAGAAGAAAAACAATTTCTTGTTATAGATGAATCTATTGATTCTCCAATAGGTGTTTTAGATGAAGCTTTCATGGCTGAGTATGGTAAATCTGGAACTAAATTTGTAATCCGTGGAAGTCCTTGGCAAATCATAAATTCAATAGATGACAAAGTCTACGTTCGTCCAGTTAATGACCCCGCTGGGTCTATTCCCAGTTGGATTGGAGAAGAAATACCTGTTCCATATGAAATTGCCCAAGAATTAGCTGAGATTCGCGGATTTGTCGAGGACCAAATCAAAAAAGGTGTCACTCCACAACAGGTTAGTTTATTACTCTCTGAGCGTTACCCTTCTGACTCAGATACTATTTTAAATGCTTTAACTGAAACACTGGAGCAGATAAGTATTGGTTTTCCTGTTCCAACTCCTAATCGAATCGTAATTGAGGATTCAGCTGACTTTGTTATTATTCACTCCAATTTGGGCTCTTTAACTAATCGCGCTTTTGCTCAATTCCTTGGACAAGTCCTGACGGATAAGCTTGGTCACGGAATCATTGTTCAACATGATCCATACCGTATATTCATTAATGCAATGAACAATTTAAGCTCCGAACGTGTAGTTGCTGTTTTAGAAGAAATTAAGTATATGGATGAAACATCTATTCGTGATACTTTAACTCTTTCTACAACTAAAACTGGCTTATTTAAAAGAAGAATTATTCAAGTTGCCCGTAGATTTGGTGCTCTGAAGAAGTGGGCGGACTTTAGCAACGTCAGTATGCAAAAGCTGGTTTCAAGTTTTGAAGGAACCCCGATTTACGAAGAAGGTCTTAAGGAGGTCTTTTCCAAAGATCTTGATGTTGACGGCTTAGTTCAAATAATCGGTCGCCTTAAAGATGCAACGACAAAAATACATGTGATTGAAACAGGTGGCAAAGTAACTCCAATAGCTAGAATAGGTATCGAGCGTGTTAGTATGAAAACTGACCTTATTCCACCAGAACAGGTGCGTGACGTGTTAATTCAATCTGCTAAAGCACGTTTACTTAATGAAACAGGCAACTTTGTATGTACAACCTGTTGGGATTATATAGAGCTGATTCGCATAAAAGATTTACCTGATAAACCTAAATGCCCTCTATGCTGCTCATTCTCGCTTGGTCTTTTAAAGGTAGACTCTGAGAAAATCACTCGACTTGCAGAGAAAAGAGGTGAGCATTTAGCTAAAGATGAACAGAAAATGTGTTCACATGCAAAACAGACTGCCAATTTGATTAAGAAATATGGAAAAGTGGCTGCTACTGCTTTGGCTGCAAGACGCATTTCTATAGCCGATGCTACCTCTGTTTTAGCAAAGGAACCTCAGTTATCTGACCAATTCTACGAGTTAGTATTAGATGCAGAGCGTAAGTCGTTGAGTACCCGTTTCAGATAATACTTTTTGTAAATCAGTTTTTTTTAGTTTAATTTTCAACGTCATCTTTTTAAGGGGTGACTGTTTAATTCCGTTTGTTGAATACTCTCTTGGAGAATAAGCATTTGGAAATAAGCCGGAAAAAAATGCGCGCCGAAGTGTTGGAACGGATAAAATTCGTTAAGACTTGTGTTATGGCACGCGAACTCTGTTTACTTGTGCGCACCCACAGAGCAGTATTAGAACCCAAAGATGTGCAAGAAATCTGTCAATATATCTCAAGTTTATGTAATGAAGAAGGCTGCATTGAACCCAGTGAGTTATGTGCAAAAGCGGCTGAAGCGATAGGTCTCGGAGATGAAGAAAAACATCTTGAACTATGCGGTCAAAGCTGTGTTAAATGCGGTGAGGCAAGAAGGCCCCAGCCTAAAAAAGACGCTTATGTAGCATAATATCAAACGGAATGAAGCCAAATGGTGTTTATAGCCCCATTTGTTCCCAGTCCCATGAGTGTAGTAGAGTTTATGCTTAGATTGGCAGATCTTAAAGCTGAAGAATCGCTCTTTGATTTGGGTTCAGGAGACGGACGGACCGTTATCATGGCTGCATCTGTTTTTGGGGCTCGAGGTGTAGGTGTAGAGTTACGTGATGACTTAGTAAAAAAGGCGTTAGTCACAATCAATGATTGCTGCCTCGGTGATCGTGTGACCATATTTAATGATGACATATTTAACGTAAATATCTCTGAAGCCGATGTGGTTTACCTTTATTTAACTACGAGTGCAAACGAGAAACTTAAACCTAAACTGGAACATGACCTCAAACCGGGGACACGTGTAGTATCCCATGACTACGAGATTGTAGGTTGGAGTCCAGAAAAAATTGAGATCTTCGTTGAAAACCCAAAACTAGGTTATCCTACACACACCATTTATTTATACAGGAAAACATAGTGTACTCTGAATTTTTCCTGAAACATTTTTAACAATCATATATCTTCACCTGTTTTTGAGTGTTAGTGTTTGATACGGTTTGTTCCTTGGCAAAACGTAGCCGACTGGCATTGCAGAGCTTGCGGTTACTGTTGTAAACTTTATAGTGTAGTTTTAAATTTTCCTGAGTGGCTGACCTTAACAAAGACTTTTGGTTCTGAAACAACTGTAACAGGATTAAATCGTTTTTATATTAAACGTGATAGTGATGGTTCATGTGCTTTCCTCTGCAAATGCTCGACCAATTATTTCTGTGCATTGCAAAATATGAAACCCGATGCTTGTAAAGTATGGCCCTTTAAGGTTTTATCAGAGCCAAAATATGGGGACCCAGACAAGGCAGCATACACTTACCGTGGATACCAATTGTATGTTTATGCAGATACAATGTGTAGTGGCCTACGTTACGGCGAACCGACTTGGGATTTCCGTACTGCAACCGTAAAGGAGTTCACTGAATTATCTCTAGGTCTCAGGCAAGTGCAACATAATACTACTAAAACAGGTTTCAGGTACCCTCAATGGATCAGGTAATTCCCCTTTAGATAGTTGTTCTTTATTTGTTTTTTGAGAACTTATTTTAGTCAGGTTTAGCTATTAAGCAGAAACATTACTTACAGAGGAAATCAGATGTCTAAACCAAAAGTCGGAGTCTCGATGCTCTACAGTTTAGGTGAACCATTCAACCGTATGGTCAAACACTTAAAAAACATTGATACTAGCTACATTGAAATAGTGGATGACGGTGCCCACGAACTAACTCCAAAACGCATTAAAACCCTTAAGGAAACAGCAAAAAGCTATAATTTAACATATTCACTGCATGCTCCATTCGCAGACGTTAACATTGCTTCACCAATAAAATCTTTACTAAACGCATCTATAAAACGTGTAAAGCAATCAATAGAACACGCTAATGATTTGGGTGCTAACCTCTTGGTTTTTCATCCAGGCGCATTAACAGGTATCAGCCAATTCTATCCTGGTGCGCAATGGAAACAAAACATCGCCAGCATCCAAGAAATTTATGCAACAGCTGAAGATCACGGTGTAAATGTTGCAATAGAGAATTTACCTGGAAAATACTGGTTTTTAATGAATTCACCCGAGCAATTCTCAAAGTTTTACCGCGAAACTAATCTACCTCTTGGTATAGTAATGGACCTTGGTCATGCTCATTTAGAAGGGTTAATCAAGCCTTTTTTTAATCAATTAGCAGACAAAATAGTCCATATTCACGCCAGCGACAACGACGGCACAGATGACCAGCATAACGGTGTAGGCGATGGAAACATAGATTATACTTGGTTATCTGAGACGCTTAAAAAAATTCGTTACGATAAAAGCGTTATAGTGGAATCGACAAAGAAAGTCTCTGAAAGCATAGCTAAACTGCGTCAGTTACTTGATTAATGGTAACTTAATTTCCATAAAATCTTCAGCTAATATGCTGTTTGGAAAAACTTTTTTTGCTTCCTCTAAAAGTAACGTAGCATCAGAATAACGCGCACTAATATGTGAAATAACTAGCTGTTTTGCGTTTGCTGCCTTAGCTTGTTCTGCTGCTTGACAGGGCGTTGAATGTCCATCTATATTTGCTTTTTCAATTAATGAATTATCAAATGTGCAATCATGGATTATTATGTCAGCGTCTTTTGCAAATTCTGCGAAGCTATCAAAGGGTTTTGTGTCTCCTGTATAGACAATTTTTCTACCTGCTCGAAGTTTACCCATAACATCACTTGGTTTTACTGTTTTCCCATCTGGAGTACTGATTTCTTCTCCTCTCTGCAGTTTAGACCAAAGATTACCAACTGGAATACCGAGTGCCATAGCTTTATCAGGGTAGAACTTGCCTGGCCGTGGTTTCTCAATAAAGGCAAACGCATAACTCTTTACTGCATGGTTTGATGGGGTTGCTACTACTTGATATTCCTCTTCGTCATAGACAATTCCATCTGAAAGAACCTCGTTAATTTCAACTTGATAAGTTAGACCAAAGTTAAGTGCTTTTTTAGTGCATAACAAAAACTTGCTTAACCCCTTCGGGCCATAAATTTGTATAGGCTCTTTTCTATCCATCAAAGCCATAGTCTGTAAAAGCCCAGGTAAACCCAACACATGGTCGCCGTGAAGGTGAGTGATAAATATTTTCATTTTATTATGAAAGCTGACCTTTGCCTTCATCATTTGATGTTGCGTGTTTTCACCGCAATCAAACATATACTGGTTACTTTGACACTTAACCACAACCGATGGTAAGCTTCTTTTAAGTGTCGGCACGCTTCCACTGGTTCCTAAAAATACAACTCGTATGTCCATGTATTAATTCATCCTCTTGAATACTGCTGTTTTTTATCTTCAATTTCTGGATGAGCATAAATCAGACCGGAAATTAGTCATAGTAAGCTCAAGTAAATGCTCCAAATATCCTTTACTTATTTTTTGTAGTCGTTGTACAAAAGCTTTCTTGAATTTTAAGTGGCTGTTAATTCGGATTAATTTTAATTATTGGCGTTTTTGCTATTTTTAATTTGTATTATCTAAAATTTTACTTTGATCTAACTCGGGAGGAAAAACTTGGAATCCTGGAACCCCAAAAGAGACATCTGTTGTCATAACATCAGGTAATTCTTTGATTCTTAGGATGTCTTCATATAAATTAGTGATTGTTTTGAAGACTAAAATGGCGTATGCTTCATGGGTTCCTATTGATCTTGTAGCTACAATTATGTTGCGTGTTTTCTTCAGTTCTTTAACTGTTTGGTACGAACTTACGTTTGGTTTGATTTTTATTAATATATGTGCGGCTCCGCAATAACCAATTTTCTGAAGATTTAACTTAATCGAAAATGATGCTATGGTGCCATTTTTTTTCATTTCTTCGTATCTTCTTGTTATTGTCTGAGTTGAAACCCCGTGGTTCTCAGCAATTCTTTGGAAAGGTACTCTTCCATCTTTAATCAACTCTTGTATTATTTTTTTATCTAGACTATCCATGTGTGGGTCCTTCTGGTAGTTTTAGGATATTTTCTGGGTAGAAACATAATTCATCTATACTTGCTGTTATTTCGATGCTTAGAACACCTTTTATTCTTTTAATACCGTTAAGAATCTGGTCAATTTCGTCCAAAGTGTTTACCCTAATGGCTGCATGAATGTCATATTTTCCTATTACTCTACGGCAGTCAAGAACATCAGGTAACTCTTTTATTGATTCAATAATTGAGTCTTCACATCCCCCTTGAGCTTTAATATCGATTGACAACATGAAATTCTTTTTCTTCGAATTTTCAGGATTGATTAATAGTGTTGTTCCGATAATTATGCCATTTTTCTTCATGTTTTCATAGCGTTGAATGATTGTTGGTGTTGAAACTTTGCAGTCTTTCGCTATGTCTGAAAAATTTCTGCGGGCATCTTTGAGAAGAGCTAAAAGTATCTTTTTATCTATACTATCAATTTCTTGTGAGACCTTTGCTTTTTTTTTCATCTTTCTTTTTTCTTTTTTTCTTGTTAATAAACTATTCTAATGGTTCTCTGAATTATTGATTGTGGAAAATTAGTATGTTAATTTATTTTTTACTTAATAATTTTCTGCATATATTGTTGATTGAGGAAAATTTTAAATATTAATTCTGCTAAAAGTGTTTTTGCCTTAAAAAGGTAAAAAAATAAAAAGAGGAAAAGAAAAATATGAACTTTAAGAAAACTTTCGCTATTTTGTTGTTAGTCGCTTTAGCAACAGGAACATTTGCAGTTTTGCCACTAAATGTAAACGCTCAAGTACCATCAGAACTAAAAACATATCCGGTTATAGATGCTATACCCAATCCTGTAGCTGTTGGAGAACAATGTTTAATTCGTGCTGGTATCCTTCAGCCTTTACACAGTCAGGCTTATGGCTGGACGGGTATTACTGTTACAGTTGTTAAACCTGATAATTCTACTGAGACTCTTGGTCCTATCACTACTGACTCTACCGGTGTAAGTTTCGTGGTCTATGTGCCTAATCAAGTTGGTACATACAAGTTGACTACAAACTTCCCAGAACAGGAAATGCCCGTTGATACTGTTGATAATGAACGAGGTGGAATCACTATACCCAAAGGTACAGTAATGAAGGCAAGTACTAGTGAAGTGCTCGAACTTGTTGTGAATGAAGAGCCATCGATGTTTTATCCTGGTCATCCTCTTCCTGCTGAATACTGGTGTCGTCCAATCGACCCGCAGTTAAGAGAATGGGCTACAATATCCGGCAACTGGCTAGCTAGACCAGATAATTCATTAGCGCTATACAACGACGATGCTCCAGAAACTGCCCACGTATTATGGGCTAAAGAACTGACTACTGGTGGTTTAGCAGGCGGATTATGGGGAGCTGACCAAGTTCCAACGTCATCTGAAACAGGCGATGCATATGAAGGTAAATTCCCGAATTCAGTAATACTGAACGGAATTCTATACTATCAAAGAACTGATACACGAAGAGAAATGGCTCCAGCAATAATTGCAGTCAACTTACACACTGGAGAACAGTGGCTATTCCGAAATAATACAGTGTTGTCTTTCGGACAAGTTTTCTGGTTCGATAGCTACAACTATGACGGTGTTTTCACTTATATCTGGTCAGTATCTGGCAGCACCTACACAGCATATGACCCATTCACTGGTAACCAACAAATGCAATTCACCAACGTTCCTTCAGGTGTAAGAACTTTTGGTCCCAACGGTGAAATTCTAATCTACATAATTGATTACAATAATCGTTGGATGGCTCTTTGGAACTCCACTGATTGCGGTCTTCAGCATGCAGTTATAGGTACTCCTGACTATGGTAGTTGGGGTAATACTGCACATAGAAGAATCTCTGACGGTTCAAATCCACGAAGCTATTCTTGGAACGTTACTATACCCGCAGGTTTACAAGTTAGCACATCTTTTAGGCAGCCAATTTTGAAGGTTCTTCCAGACAGAGTGGTTTCTATGTTCTTTAACCATACTCATGTTAGAGTTTGGGGTCTAAGTACTGAACCAGGTTGTCAAGGACAGAAACTTTTTGACAACATTTGGCGAGCGCCTTCATCTTGGGCAGAAGGTTATGTGACTCAGCACTATGGTACAGCAAGTAACGAAGTAGAAGGCGGATTTATCACACTGTGGATCAAAGAAGAAATGAAGCACTACGGTTTTAGTATAGAAACTGGCAAATATCTGTGGACTACTGAGTCTGAGCATTATTCTAACGCTTATGGTTGGGGTAACGCTGAGCACACTTGGTATGCTGCTTATGGCAACTTGTACTCTATTGGTTTGGGCGGTGACTTATACTGCTATGACGGTAAGACTGGTGCTACTCTTTGGACTTATGCACTTGATGACTTGTATGGTGAACCTGTCACTGGCCAGAACTGGTGGGGCTGGATTACTCTGATTGCTGACGGTAAAGTTTA
>JAAZBP010000186.1 GCA_012513715.1 Thermoproteota archaeon
ACTGCGATGTTTTGAAGCTTGTTTTTTGTAGTCAAATTTAATCCCCTGATTACATTTACCTACATATACCCACAAGTATATAAGTTCCCCTAAAAAAAATGTTTTAGTAGTCAAATGTAACTAAAAAATTACAAATACACAAAAACAATAGTAGAAAAAGTTAATTTTTTGTGTTTAAATTGTGACCGTTATAAAAAAAGTTTTAGGGGTTACTTCTCGGTTAAATGTGATTCACCAGACTGTTCCAACAGATACTGTTAAGTTATTTGTCATAACTTAGAAAGTTGGTATTTCATATTTCTCGTTTAAATTTTCTATTTTTTCCTTGATGGTGTTAGTGGTATGGCTACATAAAATACACTCAATTATGGTAAACACGAATTTGCATAAATGTTATAACTAATACCTACAGATACCCGTTAGGGGAAATGTAGTGTATTTACTGTTCCTTGATGCAAGTGGGCACTCAGAGTTTGCACCTCCATATGGTAGAGGCAAAGATACTTACTACGTTTTAACTGGAGTTGCAATACAGCACCAACAATGGTTCACAGCCTTTAAAGAACTTCATAATTTATGTCTCAAATATTTTCCTAAATGCTGGGCACAAATTGAAATCCACTACGGTGACTTGATTAACAAAAGAGGCTATTGGAACACTTTAAAAGATGAGCAAAGAAAAGAGTTTGCTGACTCTGTTTTCTCAATAATCGCCCAACTTAACCCAACATTATTTGCTATGGTCATCCATAAAACAAAACATTTTGAGGCTTATACAACACCTGAACACCCTAAGCAATTAGCTGTTCGTTATATGGCTTCTAGGTTCTCAAAATTTTTACAAAGGCGAAAAGAATCAGGGATAATGATATACGATTCCGAGGCAGTAAGCAGCGATAGACCCCTTCATGATTTCTTGACAAAGGGGCGATTTAAGGGCTTAGTCATGCAAGCGAATTTTGACTTTAAACCTGAAGTAATGTTTCAAACCCAAAATAATCTCGAAGGCATAATTGAATCAATCTTCTTTATCGAATCAAAGTACAGTCAGGGAATACAACTAGCTGATTTTTGCGCCTATGCAATATGGTCGCATTTTGAGCGGAATAATAGCAACCGATTTAACCAAATTTACCCCCTGTTTGATAAGTTAGGAGTTAGAAATGTTGGGTTGTATGTTTGGGAGCCCTCGCCTTTTAGAAGAAGATAGTGACGAACGGGAGGTACACAAGCGCATACCAACAGGACGCAATAGGCAGTCCTTCCCGTTCAACTGTTAATAAGTTGAGATTTATTTATAACCTTTTTGTTTAACTTTTTAGACTATTGCTAGTCAAATGAGAATCATATTATATTTTTACATTTTCTTTGATTTGTTTTTCCCATTCGGCTTGTGTTAATACTCCTTTCTTTTCCAATAAATCTACTAGACTTTCAAGCATGTTGCTAAGTAGGTCAACTTCTTCTTCAAGTTCTTGTTTGGTTTTATTTTTGCTCACATGATTCACCTTTCTTTGTTAAGTACCCTTTTTCGCCTAACCAATTTATAATAATATTTCTTAGGGTGTCACTGTAGCCTTCCCCGATTTTGCCAACTACCTCTTTATTTAAGATGGTTATGACTCCATCTGGCAAGGCAACTAAGATTTTTTTCATTTATATTTTCACCTCAATTTTTTTCTTACTAATGGCGGTGGCTTTTAGATTAGTTGCTTTGGCTACGGTATTTGTTTCATGTTTGGTAGCTTCCTCGATTAAGCCCTTCCAAGTGTTTGGTACTTGCATTCGTGCTGCTTGTGCGGGTGTTTTACCGCCTAATGTTTGGTGGGGTCTTACACAGTTATAGTGTACTGACCAGCCTTCGAGTAGGAGTTTTGTTGATTCATAACTGTGTAGTCCTCTCATGCATCTAGTGCGGTCTTTGAGTGTTCCATGTAGCCGTTCGACTATATTGTTTGTTTCTCTTGCCCTTATTCCAACTCTTTGTACCAGTTCAGGTCGTGTATCTTTTCGCATAGTGTAAAATACTTTGTTGAAGGCTCTACTATATGCGTTGCATCCATCAACAAAAACAGTTCTTGGGCGAACTTTACTTTGCTCAAACCCCTTCTTGAATATGGCAACTGTATCTTCAAACGTGCGAGTATTTGAGATGTGTGAGGCTACCATGAATTTAGTATCCTCATCAATCATTTCCCAGAACCATATATTACGCCCTTCACAGCCAAGCATTGTTTCGTCTTCATGCCATAAGCCTGAGAGTTGTGGCACTTGTGTGGTTACGTATTCTTTGACAAGTATTGAGTATTTCTTTATCCAGTTGAGTATGGTGACTTGGGTTATTTTTTCTCCAAAAATTTGTTCTAAGTTGCGCTGTGCTTTTCGCATGGATAGACCATCGTAGTAGAAGTTGAGCGCTGCTACAATCATGGTTTTATCGTTTCGCATCTTTGCGAATTTACCGTTTAGGAAGAAGCGTTTTTTGCATTCTTTGCATTTATAGACTTGTGTCCCTTTGATCGTGCCGTTTTTGACAATTTTTTCAGAGCCACAGTATTTACAGTTCATCATTCACACACTCTCACGGGTATCTTGTAGGATATTTAATAATATATATCTTTTGGTGTACCTATGGGATACCAAAAAAGTTATGAAGGCGACATGGACATATACAAACAAATGAGGGACTACTTTGGACCTTAACTATAGGGCGCAACCACAGAAAAAAAATAAGTTTTGTAAATGGTCAGAACTAACCAACGAATCATCAGTAGAAGACTTTTTTATTTTATCCTTACTTAAAGACATGGGATATACAAACGAGGACATCCGCTCCAAACAAAGCATTGACGAAATTACCGTTAGCAAAAGTGGGGGAAGAAAAAAAGAGCCTTACAAACCTGACTTTGTACTTGTCCTCAAAGATGCCCCCAGAGTAGTTATTGATGCTAAGGCAACAGATGTCGATATACACACTTATGAATATCAATGTAGAGGATATTGTCTTTCACTAAATCTAAAGTATATAGAAGATAAACCCACACAATTTTTCATTCTCTCAAATGGACGTATAACCAACCTATACAAATGGGACCAAGAAAAACCTTTGTTATCGCTTGATTTTAGCGATTTCACTGATGGTCAACCAAAATATGAAGAGCTAAAAAACATAATTGGAAAAAAAGCCGTTTTACAGCGAATAATCACTAAATCTCCAATTCAGGACCTTTTTGATTTTTCCAGACCAAATTTGAGCGATTTAGAAGGAATATTTACTGCCTGCCATAACCTCATTTGGAAAAAGGAAAAAATAGGACCAACAGAAGCATTCTATAAATTTGCAAAAATAATGTTCATAAAGCTAAATCAGGATAAAAGATTAAGAAACAACGCCCAACTAAAAACAATGATTTTAACAAACAAACCTCTCCCAGAGGGCGAAGTAGTTTTTAGCATAAATTGGGTTGAGAAAAGAGAGAAAGAAGGCGTAAAAAACCCCGTAGACCAAATACTATTTGCTAACCTAAGACAGGAACTAGAGTCAGAAGTTCTTAAAGGAATAAAAAAACGAATATTCGAGAAAAATGAGCAAATAGAGCTAAAGGCAACGACCATAAAAGATGTTGTTAAACTGTTAGAACATCACGACCTCTACGGGATAGATGAGGATTTAAATGGCAGAATGTTCGAAAGCTTCTTAGAAGCAACAATCAGAGGAAGGGAACTAGGACAATTCTTCACGCCCCGTTCTGTTGTCAATTTTATGAGTCAAATGGCTAACTTAAAAGTCGATTTTGAAAGACAGGAATTTGACAGAGTTTTAGATGCTTGTTGCGGAACGGGGGGTTTTCTCATAGAAGCTATGGCTCTTCTGCGACAAAAAATAGACAGTAATCAAAGTCTAAATGAATCCGAAAAAGAAGAACTGCGGAACAAAATGATGCGAGACTATCTATTTGGCATTGATGTAAGCAAAACAATTGTTAGAATTGCTCGCATAAACATGTATCTTCATGGTGATGGTGGAAGCAGAATCTATCAGACCAGTGACTCTCTAGATAAAAACTTAACAATAGACCGAGGTACTGATGAAGAATTAAAGCAAGAATTAGAAGAGTTGAAAAACCGAATAGATAATGAAAACCTGAAATTTGATGTAATATTGACGAATCCCCCTTTCGCTATGCGTTATGAACAAAAGAAAGGGGATGAAAAAGCAATATTGGACCAATACGAACTTGCAACAGATGAAGAAACAGGTTGCTCACGTTCTTCGTTAAAATCAAGTGTTATGTTCATCGAAAGATATTGGGAACTGTTAAAGCCACATGGTAAATTGTTAACCGTAATGGATGAAAGCGTGTTAAACACAAGCTCAAACAAACCGTTCAGAGACTTCATCAAAAAACACTTTCTAATAAAAGCAGTAATATCACTTCCAAGAAATTCCTTCGTAAATGCGGGAAGTAATGTAAAAACATCCGTACTCTATTTAGTCAAGAAGAAAAACGAAAATGAAGCCCAACCAAAAACCTTCATGGCGTTAAGTGAAAACATTGGGCACCTCGATTCTGGTAGAAGAGCACTCGAATTAAATGATTTAGGCAAAATACTTGCGGAGTTCCGTAAATATGAACCAACAGAAAGCTGATATACAAACAAAAACCACGATTCAGTCAATTGGACATGATAGAATAGACTATCAGTTTTATGACCCCCAATTCTTCAAAACTATAGATAAACTAAAAGAAATCAGCAATAATCAAGACATTGAACTTATTTCATTAAAAGAGTTAGTGGTTGAAGGCAGAAACAGCCTTACGGGGGGAGCCACGCCTTTGGGTGCTGCTTACCTCACAGATGGCATACTTTTTATTCGTGTCCAAAATGTTAGGCGAACTGGTCTAGAATTATCCGATGCTGTTTATATAGCAAAACAGATGCATGAAGGAGAGTTAAAGCGTTCACAGCTTTTACCTAATGATGTGCTGCTTACTATCACAGGTGTTACATATGGCATAGCATCTGTTTTTCCTAATGGTATTGGTCCTGCTAACATTAACCAACATGTTGTAAAAATTAGGGTAAAACAAAATGAAATATTGCCCGATTACTTGGCGTTATATCTTAACTCAGAATTTGGAAGATCCCAGACAGATAGGAATGTAACTGGGGGTTCACGTCCAGCTTTAGACTATACTTCTATTAGGGGGTTGCAGATACTCCGACCTGAAATTTCAGGTCAGGAAAGAATTGTAAAAGCTGTAAAAGAAATTAGGCAGGAAGCAGCCGAAATAAAGCAACATATAGAACAGTTAGAATCTTCTTATGATAAAATATTTCTGGATAAGCTTGGTTTTCGGCTTCCAGAAGAACCAAAAGTAAAAAACTTCCTCACTCAACTTCAAGAAGAAGACCGTTTCGAAGTTAAATGGCACTATCCTTTTTATGAGGATGTTATAAACAGAATCAAAGTGAGTAATTCAAGAAAAATTGAAAGTTATAACCATGAATTAAAGTATGGCGCATCGTTATGCGCTGATTATGTGAGTGAGACACCATTTCTGAGGATAGAAAACCTCAAAAGGAATTATATTGACGCTTCAGACTTACAGTACGTTCCCAATAGTGTCTATCGAAATGAAATTAATAATCTATATCTTCAAAAAGATGATATTCTAATAGCTCGTAGTGGGAGTGTAGGGCTTTGTTCCTATGTTCCAGAAGGTTTTGAAAACTATGTTTATGGTTCATATATTATTAGGCTAAGGCTTTTAGACAAACATATCCTTCCTGAATATCTTTCTGTTTATCTTAATTCTATACTTGGAAAATTACAATTTGATAAGCAAAAGACAGGATCATCACAATTTAACATCAATATCAGTCAAATCCGTGACTTATGGATAATTGAACCTGATGGTATTCTCCAATACAATATAGCTAAAGATATGTTTGATTTAGTAAATGAAGTCAACTCTTTAAAAACACAGTATAATAAAAAATTAAAACAAGCAGACACTTTATTCATTAATATGCTTCAAGAAGCATAAAAACACCCCATGACAAATAACTTAACAGTATCGTTCCAACAAAATACCTTTATCCTCAATATACTTGAGAAGATCAGGCATCACAGCTTTTTTAATTTCAGGCCAAGGATTCTTAACCCTTTTAGCTTTAACCCTCTGCTTCAATTCTTCTTGAGAAGGCATTTTGTCTTTGTTAAGCCAATAAATATTAACACTCTGCAAATCATCAGCAATAAGAAATTCAGCCCCACAACTACAAGCCTTTTCACCATGAACAAAAGACCCCATATCCCACTGAGGCTTACCCGATTTAGCGTCAAAAGTATCTGCTTCTTCATAAATCGCAAACCTCAACGGTTTACCGCAATTCAAACAATCCTCATACACATACTCCAAAAACCGCTTAGTTTTCCACTTACGCATTATTCCTACATCTCCTTTTATCATTAGTTGCTAACAAAAACTGTTCTATTTCAGCTTTGTATTGTTCAAGGTGTTTCTCCACTTCACGTTTGCGAAATTCATCATCATCAAATACCTTAGTCAACTCTGGATCACAATGTTCCAACAAAAAATGCCTCTCCATCGAATCAAGCGAATATAAACCGTAACCCAACAATAAACTAATGTAACTTCGCCTATAATTTTTTCGAGATAAAACAACACCCAAAGCATACCTGAGTTTACGATCTTTAGGATATTTCTCTCGCCTCATTTGCGCAGCCGAATTATCATAAAGCCTCCAATTACAATAGTCAACATATAACCCACTTTTCTCAGCACACTCCTGACAAACATATTTATGACCACGAAGAACAGAAATAACTCCTACTGCTATCTTTCCACACTCGCATTTCCTTATTTTTTTCCTTATTTTTTTAATCATTTCTCTTTATTCTCCATTGTATGCAAATCTTCATTTTTAGCATTTTCTTTCATTTCTGTTTGCTCTCCATCGTGTTTTTACCAACCGATTGTTGTCGGTTAAGCGATTGAAAAAACGTGAGTTTTTCAAAGAGATAATCAACCATATTACTAATATCAGCACATTCTTCCTTCATATTACAGACAAATTCAAGAATCTTGTTATGTGTAAAGGCATTGTTTTTTTCAAACTCTATTTTCAGGGCACTAATTTCTTTCTGTGCTTCCTTAAGGGGGATCCATTTTTCTTTGAATCCGTGAGGCATCTTTGCGGAACGCATTATCTCTTCGGGTGTTTTTGCTTTTGATTCTAAACTACTCAAGTTTTTCCCTCTTTCTCTTTAGAGTTATTCAATGACTCAACATACCTAACAGGTTTCCCTATGCTGTTAGCATAATTAATTTCTGATTGTGTGCTTTTTCCCCAATAACCGTGAATGTTCATAACTAAAACATAGTCAGCCATACGAATCTTTTGTTTGTGTATTTTGTCAAGCATTTCTTTTATTTTTTCATCTATAGCGTTTTGTGGTTCATGAAGCTTGTCTTTTTTAGACCAGCAATTAACCATCAGCACAACTTGACCAGCTAATGTTAATTGCTCTGCCATTTGTTTTGTTTCCTGCTCAAATCTGGTGCTACCACAGATGCAAACTATCGGGAATTGCTCCATTACTGCTTATCTCCTTTGGTTGAAATTGGTTTAAGAGATGCTTTTTTGTGAAGCCACATAGCAGGAAAACACCTAATTTCTCCTTTGCGTAATATGTCAGGCAGAGGCACTAAATCAGGTTTCGACCCATCTTCGTCATAATCAACAGCCATCAAAGTTATAGTACAATCTTGAAGAACTTTAGCCCTAAGACAATTTTGCTGCTCTGGACATTCATCTACATATTCACCGAAATCAGCTTCACCACAATTTACTATCTCAACTGGGTATTTACCCATCAAATAACGAGTAGTTCCAACGCTATCTTTCATGGGTTCACCTTCTCTTGCTGATAATCCAATGCTTCTTTTAACTCTGTTATAGCACATCCATACTCACACATTGTGGTATCTTCGCAATCAGTACAACAATGCTCCACAACGTGAACGGCTATTTGCTTAAATTTTTCAATTTTGGCTCTTTGTTCAGCGATTATTTTTTTA
>JAAZBP010000187.1 GCA_012513715.1 Thermoproteota archaeon
AATTTTTTGCGGTTACGCTCAACAATCGTGTTCGGACTATTTGACACTGCATCTAGGGCTTCTGTTTCATTTAACCCAAAAAGATTCCCCAAACTTGCCAAATCTCTTGGCATACGCATTAAATGGGCTTCCCCAACTCCGCTTGAAACCAATATTGGCACCTTAAATTCTCGGGCTATCGCTACTTCTCTCCTTAAGCAGGATAATAATCTTACACGTGAAGGTCCCTCTAAGACTAAAAGAGATTTTACGTCAATCTCAAAGGCTGTTTGACTTTGACTTGCTAACTCCGCTTCTGCACGGTCAAAGAAGCGTTTGTGATAATCTAAACTTGGAAAGTTCAGTATGTCAACTCTTCTGTCCTTAGCCGCTTGTCTTGCAATTTCTTTGTTATCTGTTAAAATGCATATGACTTCGAGTTTGCGTCTAAATTTTCTTAGAAATTTCATCAAGTCTTGTTGATTCTTAGGTCTAAAATCTGCACGTGCTACAAAATCTATTCCTGCGTGTGTGCAAGATTTTTTTAATCCATTAAGCTGTCCTTCTTCAAGTTGTGTATTAAACGGAAAACTAATCTGACTATACCCAAAACGTTTTGCTCTATCGATAAAATACCTTATATTTTTCTCGTCTTTGCTATTAATTCTGAGATGTAAATCAGCAAAAACCCTTTTCATGGTATTAAACCAAACAATTTAATTAAATCAGTAATTTTCTGGGCAGTTTTATTTTTAAAGTGAATTTTTATGTGAATAGGATCATCTGTTGAAAACTTTAGTGTTTGAAGAAAAGCTGCTTGCTTATCAAACCTCAAGAATAGATTGCTTCTTTCAAGGTGAAGTTCAATTTCTTGATTTAGCTGTTCCTTGTCTAGAGCGTTAAGGTTTTCTCCAAACCTTTCAAGTGCAGCTGGAAGCAACTTTTTATTATCTATCTTGGCTGAAACAAGAACTATAGGATTTGAATGGTGACCTGCTAGTTTTGTCTCTTTAAAAATAATCGATTGGGCTATTTCTTCGGGGAATATGTTTTTAACCGCTGTTTCTACGCTCTGCTGATTTTCTGTAGCATGTGCGAACACTCGTACATCAATATGTTCAATCGCTTTACTTGTGTTTTCGTTTCTCTGCATAAGTACTCCTTTTCCCTGTTTTTATTCTATTCTCAATCATTTAGAAGTTTTGTTTATAATCTGATTTTATAGCTGTTTTCTTTATTTTCTTATTAGTTTCCTTCATTGACATAAGGCATATAATGCCGTTTGATAGAATAGTGAATACAGGGCAGTTGATTATGCAGGATTTTGACAAACTGGGCGTTTTTTATTTAGGTCGCCTCTATGATGTAGCTAATAAAACTGGATTAAAAGATCTTTTACTTTATGATTCCAAAGATTTAGTGACTCATGCTGTATGTATTGGTATGACCGGTAGTGGAAAGACAGGTCTTTGCCTTTCTCTTATAGAAGAGGCAGCAACTGATGGTGTACCAACAATTGCAATTGACCCCAAAGGTGATATAACCAACCTACTACTCACTTTCCCAGATCTCGAAAGTAAGGATTTTGAGCCTTGGATAAATCAGGAAGATGCAGCAAAAAAGGGGTTTTCTCCACAAGAATATGCAAAACAACAGGCTGACCTCTGGAAAAATGGTCTCTCAAAATGGGGGCAGGATGGCAAACGAATTCAACGTCTAAGAGACTCAGCAGAGTTTGTTATTTATACTCCCGGCAGTACAGCTGGGCTTCCTATATCGATATTGAAGTCTTTTTCTGCGCCTCCATTAGAAATCAGAGAAG
>JAAZBP010000188.1 GCA_012513715.1 Thermoproteota archaeon
GTGAGCACTATCAATAGCACAACAATAACTATTGCTGCAATAACAACTAAGTAGGGTAAGAAGTCTCCGTCTGTTTCCCCATCACCTGAAGGTGTTGTTGGAGTGGGAGATGCTGTGCTGGAAGATGTAACAACTTGGAGTGTGTACTGGGATGAATCCCATGAGAAAGTGTTGCCTAGTTGGTCTGAGCCGTCAACACCGACATAATAATTGTGAGAACCCACACTGACTTGTGAGGGAACAATAATTAGAAACTGGGTGCTGTAGGAGCCTTTTGCCTCAACAGTTACAGGGTTACTCATCAAGTTTGGACCCTGAAACTCTTGGTCACCCATCCAGTCACCATGGAAGCCAACACGCAAAACCCTAAGGGGGTCGTCAGAGTAGCTTTGAAAAGTAACAGTGACAAAAATGGCGTCTCCAGGTTTAGGCGACGAATTAGAAATGTGACCCATAACTGCAGCGTCACTTGCACTCAGTGCAGATGTGACTCCGACAAAAATGGAAATAGTTAAAATTAAACTTATTAATAGAGGGCCTCCGATGCGCTTCATCTATATCTCTCACTTTCAATGTTCAAGTTTGGTTTCCTATTTATAACTTTTCCAAAATTGAACCTTACCTAAAAACTAAAAGTAAAATTTTAACGTGAAACGTGCTGGTTTTTACTCAAATATGTGCAGAAAGAATATGAGACTAATAAACCCAAACATAGGTAGACATGATTACGCCTAAGGAGCCTCCAATTACAACTCAGAATCCAAATAACTGGTTATCTGAGGTTATAAACAAAGTGAATCATAGCGCCTTTGAAAATCAGCAGATTGTAACGCGGGCAAATAACAGTTTATGTGTTCTCTGTAAAGGCTCCAAGTTTCTCTGCGGCAAAACACGCTGTCCAATAATGGTTAAAGTCAACTATTTCTTGAAAAGTGTACCTTTAATGGAAAGTGAAGACATCGCAGGTATGTCTCCTCCAAGCGTATTTATTGGTAGAATAGGGTACCCTAATGTTTATGTTGGTCCTTTAGTTCCGCCTGTACATGAAGATACTAGCATATATGATTTGCCTGAGCAGTGGTTCGGCAAATCTATGGATGAAATAGTTGGTTTCCGCAGTTTGCTGGTCCGAGGTAAACATAGAGTGAATGTTCAAAAGTTTTCTGAGGCAGGAAAAATTCTGGACCATACCCGTGACTTAGCATTAGCTGACAACAGCGTAGACATAGAGTTGAATCTTACAAAGAAGCCGCGTGGATCAATATATCTTGACGATGATGTTCAGCCTTTTGGGCCTTCTGCGCCTATACGTGACTTACGTGTAAGTAACGCAAGGTATAATGATAAAATTGAAAAAGCCTACTATGACACTGATTTGCGGGCTACAAACGCAGTAGTAGACTTGTATAATCGCGGGGTATTAGTCACCAAGATTCAGAAGGCTTTTAGTGTAGGAGCCTTTGGTGTAGAAAAGAAGCGACGGCTGGTTCCTACTCGTTGGAGTATAACAGCAGTTGATGACATAATATCAAAAAGTCTTGTAGAAAAAGTGAAGACTTTCCCTGAAATCAATGAGTACAGAGTTTACGAGTCTGTTTATTTGGATAATGTATTTGAGATTTTAATGATCCCGGCGCAGTGGAGTTACGAGTCAATGGAAGCGTGGTATCCGGGCACTGTTTGGAATCCCAGTGGCTCAAATGTTGCTATCTATTCTGACTGGGAAGGCTATAATGGTCGAACTACTTATGCGCAGATCGGCGGTTGCTACTACAGTGCACGATTAGCTGTCTGTGAATTACTGCAAAAAGAGCGTCGTCAAGCTACAGCTATAGTGTTAAGAGAGGCGCGTCCAGGCTACATTATGCCTATTGGAGTTTGGCAGGTTCGTGAAAATGTTCGTAATGCAATGCGACAAAAACCCTACATTTTCAAGAGTCTAGCTGAGTCGTTGCAGTTTATAAGCGGAAAATTTGAGATACCGCTTCAACGTTGGATAATTCAGAGTGAACTACTAAAAAAGGCTCTTTTTCAACGTAAAATAAGCGATTACTTTTCAGCGAAAAATTAGCGATAAATGTGACAGGATAATATAGGTTCTCTCACTATGTTAATAAAGAAGAAAATGCCAGCCACAATACATTACATGTTTACTCAGCATTTTGAGGTCCCAGCTAAAACTGCATATAGTTGGTGCACAAGTTTTTCAGCAGAAGACTTTTCACTTATCAACCAAGAAAATACAAAAAGAGAAATAGTACATCTAACCGATGAGGTTCTGATCTTAAGAGACAGATATAAAACTGGTCAGGGCTGGCTGTTAAAAGAGAAGCTGATTCATCTTTACCCGGAAAAGTTGGCGTGGACATCAACACATCTGTCAGGTCCAAACAAGCATTCACAGTTCATGTATGAAATAAAGGCAGAAACCAAACAAACCTCATACTTGGTTTTTATAGCTAATCATGTTGAATATCAAGAAAACCTTAGCTGTGAAGATGTTTGTTTGCTTGCAGAGAAATGTTGCAGTGCAGATTTAGGTGTTTGGAGTCGCTTAGCTGAAGCATTAAATAAACAAAACCAAAAAAGCAGTAAACCTTAAAACTGGTTACAGCAGGTTTTTGGGTAAATTTAAAAAAAGACATAAGCGTTAATACTTCATCTGATTTGCTTATGACTAATCCAGGAGTTAAACAGTTTATTCTTCCCTATTCAGCTGAGCAGGTAAGTGGAAACCAAGCAGAAGCAGCAGCCATATTCACATATGCTGAACAGAGCAGAAACAAGAATCATGGAGTACTCATGAAGCAGACAACAGAAACACTTACTTTTATAGCTAAACTGGGCTATCCACTGTGGGTTTATCCCCAAACACCCATAAAAGTAATTTTTGATGGCTTAAACAGCATAAGCCACACAATCCCTATTATGCAGCCTCTGTCAGCAGCTACATTTTTAGATAAACTTGAGCTTAATCAGAGACCACGTGAAAAATACATTGGCTTTCTAGTAGAATACGGAGGCTATTTTCAGCAGCCCACCAAAGAAGCATCGATTATGGTTCCGGGATTAATAGTTGATGAGGAGTTTAAAGACGAAATTGATTGCTACTGCAAACAAGCAAGCAGGGTACCTTCAGATGAAAATCTTATAGCTCCGTTGATTAGTCAAAAAGATATTGCCTTAAATCTGGAGTTACTTGAAAAAACATATTCACAATTCAGAGAGGAAAAAGAAAAACTCGCACAATGCATAAAGCAGCTACAAAAAATGGTTAGTCAACATTTAACTGAACTTGAATATGAAGCAGCAGCAGTTAAAGAAGAAATTGAAGCAAAAATTAAAGCGCAGCAAGAATTCATCAACCCCAAAATAGCTAAACTGGACAGTGAATACAAACAGAAAACCAAAAAAATAGAAGACAAGTACAATTCGGAAATAGAGAAACTTGAAAAACAGAAAATTAAAAACGGAAAAACAATTGCGTCAAATGAGGGAAAAATCAGAACCTACGAAGTTAAAGCAAAAACTCAGAGCAAAAAAGGACATAAAATCTACGAGAAACGTTGGAAGCGGAAACTAAAAGATACACAAAAAACGCAGTCTAAACTAAAAAAAGAACAGAAAAACATACAAAAAGAAATAGAGAGACTAAGCAAGCAGAAAGATGAAGCGTTGTCTGCTATTAAGTCAGAGTTAGAAGCAAAAATAGA
>JAAZBP010000020.1 GCA_012513715.1 Thermoproteota archaeon
CCAGCGGGCCCGCCATCCACAAATAAATCTAAATCAGTTTTCGCGGTTTTTTTGCACCTTTTTATATTTTCAGGTTTATTTAGACGCTAAATTCTTTATGTACTTCAGGATAAGTTGAGGTTGATCAAAAGCTGTTTTCAGCGCTTTTCGGGGATTTTTAATGTGCCCTATCACTGATAGTTTTTTATATTCTGCAAGTGCCTTTACTGCTATATCCTTTACTTCGGTTGGCGTAAACTCGTCGGTTGAGATGAGCGGTAACCCTTTTGGTTGGCGTGCTTGTGCAAAAGCGTTCCATGTCAAGTTTCTATCTATGTAGCCCTTTGTTTTGCATTCTTCATAGAGCCTTGTGCCATACGACGGTGTAGCCATAAACAGGTGCATTCCAACATCATATTTCCTTTTTAGCATTAATGCGAAATCTACTGTTTTTTGCATATTCTCTTTTGTTTCACCTGGGAAACCAATTATGTAAAATGCTCCTGTTTTAAGCCCGATTTTTCTGCTGTTTTTAGCAAACTCGACTACCCGGTTTAAATCAAGGCTCTTACAAATTACATCGTCAAGAATCCGTTGGTCTCCAGATTCAACACCAACAAAAACACTTTTACAGCCTGACTTTTTCATTTTTTTAAGCAAATCCAAGTTCAAAAAATCTGCTCTAACTCCGTTTGGAGTTTCCCACCCAACTTTGATTTTCCGTTCGATTAAGCCATCGCATATAGCTTCAAACCTCTTGATATCTAGTGTCAAGTTGTCATCTTCAAAAAAAACATTTTTCACTTTATACTTGTCCACAACATATTCTACGTGATCTAAAACGTACTTTGCGGAGTGTGCTCTAAAAAGTTGACCCATGTGAAGATGTACGGCACAAAAACAACAGTTAAATGGGCAGCCTCGGCTTGTAACCATTGATATTGCTCTATTTTGGAAACTTCGATAACCAATTTTTTTCGAATTAAGATATTTTTCCATATTTACTAAATCATACGCTGGATAAGGCAACTCATCTAAATCCTTAATAAACGGCCTACGCGGATTCAAAATTATTTTGCCGTTTTTTCTGTATGCGATACCTTGTATTTCTTCCAGCTGTTTTTTTCCCTCTATATACTGGGCGATTTCAAGCATAGCATATTCACCCTCTCCAGTAACAACAACGTCAAAATTTGGGTTTTCTTCAAGAAATTCTTTAGGTATCAAGGTGACATGTGGTCCACCAACAACCGTTATGATGTCTGGATTTACTTCTTTGATTATGTTACTTGTTTTTATTGTGTTTTCTATTTGGCTAGTGAATGGTCCAGCTAAACCCACAATATCTGGTTTTCGTGTTTCAACTTCCTGTTTTATCTCCTCAAAAGATAAACCTACATTTACTGTTTCGCCGTTGTCACAGAAGTCTTTTTCAGTCATGAATGCATCTAAAATTTCCACCTCATAACCTGCTTTTCTGAGTACAGCGGCAATATACATCAAGCCTAAAGGTAAGTTGCCTGCAGGCGGCTCGGAACCTGGATAAAATGTCTGTGGCGGATTGATGAGGAGAATCTTCATTTAACTAAACCTGGTGGTTATTTAGTTATTATACCCCAAATTAAAATTAACTATTGCTTCAACACATTCCACTTTTTGTTATACCCATTTTTTTCTGTATGTATTTTCATTTTTTTAGTGAAAACTCATAGATGCCCTGTTTTTTCCATTTGTATGTCTAAATTTTAGTTACAACTATAGGAGCTATCAAAATGAAGTTTAACATGAACTTTTTTTAAATCGCAAATCAACAACTTGTAGTTCCTAAAAACTATCTTGCGCTTGTTGCTCTAATTTGTAGGCAATTGGATGAAGAAATACGATGCGCCCTATTGAATTGTACTATTTTACCAAGCGACACAAGTAAAGGGTTAAATATTTTTCACGTTTATCTTTTATTATGAAGAAAGTTCTCGTTTTGTATTACAGTCGTAGCGGA
>JAAZBP010000189.1 GCA_012513715.1 Thermoproteota archaeon
AGTGAGTACCAAAACATATGAGTAACTTTTCCCTGAAAGTAGTCATAGGCGTCTGATAGATACTGTGCTTGAATTGTTTCACCTTCTTGATTTTCAGGGTACCCTGTTTCTGTTACCCAAAATTCAAGATTAGAGAAGAGCTTCTTATAATAAGAAAGTGAATCGGAATATCCTTCCCAAGTTGAAAGATTATTGTATTTGCCCCAAGAATACGCGTGTACTGAGATGGCATCACCATAACTTTGGATATCTTTTGCCGCAAGTTGTTTTGCAAACTCTTTATCCACATCAAGATTGGGGTCGCCGCCTGACCATAAATTGAGACCGCCAAAAAGCACTATTTCTGCTTCTGGATCATATTGCCGTATTATTGTATATGCTGTTTGAGCCATCGAATAGTAGAAGTCAACAATTTGACTCATATTCTGCTGGATTATTGAACCGTTTTCGTCCACAAGTTTTAGGTTACATAAAGCGAGAGTAAGATTGGCATTTGCGGGTTCATTCCAGATTTCCCAAGCATCAACAAAATCCGCGTATCGAGAAACATAATATGTAACATTATTGGTCCATTCAGTGATTGTAAAATTCAGAGCATAATTCATGGTCCAACTGTCGAGTATTCCTAAGACCTTGAAGCCGTAGGATTTTGCATTTACTATCGAAGAGTTAACGTCTTCAAAGATGTCTATTCTTATCCAATTCACATCTGTGTCATTAACAAATTGTGCTTCTTCACTTAATAAAGAATGTAAACTAATTCCAGCAAAGTTATAATTAAAAACAGGTTCAGTTCTACCCTGAGGGGACCAGACATTTAAAAGGGAACTTGAAAAAGCGTATGCAACAATCACAACAAGAAGGATGATGACAGCACTTATTGTTAGCGTTTTTTTATTCATATTTCTATCCCCCTTAAGAGTTTACTTGGATTTTAATAGCCGATAAGTCTGTAGTTTAGGTTATGGTTACTTTGTATTAATTATTTTTTTGTAAATACACCTCTTTAGCAGGATTAAATTTTTTATTATATATCAGAAGAAAACCATTGAGTAATTATTGCACCTAAAAAATCAAAATTTGGATTTTACAGCTCACTGTAAACAGTAACACAATTTTCTTGTGAGAATACCTTCAGTTGAATTAATTTACTGATAAAGTATTGTTGATTTAATTAGAGTTTAAATGGATAGCAATTCGGATTTTTTGTAGTTAAAAAATTAGAGGTGGTGTTTTGGTCTGAATTTTTCTTGTAAGGTTGTGGAGTTAAAGATTCACCATTTTTGTAGGTGAAGTTTTCTCCGTTTAGTTGTTTGTTTTATTTAGGCTGAGTTTTTGGGTTTGATGCTTTTTTGGTTTTCTTTTTTCTTTTGGATATTTTAGAAGTTGTCTTTTTTTCTGGTTTATCAGTTGTTGTCGTTGATGTGGGTTCAGAGGGTGTTGGCTGTTCAGGTGCTGATTTGTTTTCTTCTTCAGGTGAATCAAACTTTTCCTTCTCAGATGGAGACTGATCTTCAATCAGCGGAGCTACTATAGTTTCTTTTTCTGTCAGGATTGGTTCAGGTTCTTTTATGATTTCAGGTTCTTTTGGAGCTTCTATTGGAGCTGGTGTTAAGGCAGCAACAACGCCTTTTTTAATCATCTCTTGGAAGAATTCAAAGGCAAAACTCTTTGAAACCTTGTTAGCATAGACGGTTAAACTCTCTAAAGATGCTGCAACGGATAGTTGACCTATTAAATGTGCTTTATGGTTATCGTCGATTTTCATGTTGTAGTCTTTTTCGAGACGTTTAATTATTCCTAAGGCGAAAAGTGAGTTCCGTTTTACTCGGGATTCTATTTCATGGTCATACGTGGACATTTAATTCCCTGTTTTAATTTATTATTGCGTAGTGTTTTTTAGGTTTTGGGTAAGTGAGTCAATTGGAGACTTTAAGTGATGTAATACAGATAACAAATAAGTGGGATTTGTTCGAGTTTGAAACTTTTAGTGGCATATTTAGCCAATTATTTTGGCCTTAAAAAATCTGAGGGAAAAAAGTTTTACGTTTTTTTCGAAGTATAAAGCTTTTAACATTTTTCAGTCATTTGAGCAATCAATAGAAATGTTTCAGCTTCAGGATTATTAGTACTAATTTTCGAGCGTAAGCATTCACTTGCTTTTTGGGGTGAATCAGATTTTGAAACAACATCAAACACTTCGCTTTCATTGATTAAATTAAATAAGTCATCAGAACTGAATAAGACTTGTTCATTTTTTTCTAATTTAAACTCATAGATAGGCTCGTCTTCACTATATTGGGTCATTTCTTGACTGCCATTCTTCAAAACTAAAACAGCTGGTGAGCCTACACATAACACATTTACATTGGAGCCATCGATTACACCTAAAAGCAACCCATTTACTGGCTGCTTTGAAGTATCACTTGATAGGTAATTTGCGTAATCTGTCTTCAACTTGTTGTGTATTTCTGAAAAGTGCATTGAGTAATCAACCTTGCCTTTATTACGTAAAAAATCAGCCATTAGGTCCAATGTAAGGGTTTTTGCATCTACGAATTCAGCTAATCCTTTAATCATAACACATAGTACTCTGTGGTTTTTTGTTTCTCCGAAAAAAGCTTTAGTATCTAAAACATGAAACACATCTTCTTTTTTCAGATTTTTGCTTGATGTAGATGCAAATCCCAAAGAGATATCTAAGGGCCTCTGTTTTTCAACTTTAACTTCTTCAATTGGTGATCCACATGAATCACAGAATATTGATGAATCATCTGTTGTGGTTCCGCAAATTGAGCAGGTTTTAGTCATGTGCTTTTACGCTCTTTGGGTGTCTTTTAATTCATTAACGTTAATTTGCTTTTTAAATGCATTTGTTCTATTGCAGTTAACGAAAACCAAATAACCATCGTAAAGATATATTCGTGGAAAAGAAGTTAAAGAGTGGTTTAATGACCCAGATGATTACTGTTAACGTCTTATTAAAATCAAAATTTTTAAAGTTGCAATCATTATTTCTTTTTGCAAATAAAAAAAATAACGGCAAGAAGAATGTTTTTTCTTCATTAAACAAAGCATGGCTTAATGTATCGTCTAAAATTGCTCCAGCTACAGTTAAACACGACAAAAAAAAGGTTGAAGATAAAAAAGAGGAAGAAAAATGTCCTAAGGTGGAAAGTGATATTGGGTGTCTTTCAGATGTGGGAAAAACAAGAAGAATCGATGAGGACAGCGTCTTTGTAGCCAAAACCTATTCTTTAGAAAACGGAAAATCTGTAAAGAAGATCTTTCTGGTTATAGCAGATGGAATGGGCGGTCATAGTAAAGGTGAAGTGGCTAGTGCCTTAGGGGTAACAACTGTTGCTGGATTGGTAATTCCTAAAATCTTGACGAGTCAAGAAGAAACAGATTATTCAGATTTAATGACTTCTTCCATAAAAGAGGCAAATCAACACATACTTCAACACTCTGTAAATTG
>JAAZBP010000021.1 GCA_012513715.1 Thermoproteota archaeon
GCTCAGTTATGCTCACATATTTTTTGAATCAAATGTTAAATTGACATGAAATTTAAACATGTTAAAATCAATAAAAAAGTGATTTCATATACTTAAATTAAAAATTAAACCCGTCGATTGTGCTAAATGTTTATCTCATTATACTTTGTTGCACCTAAACCTATACTCTCTGCATAGTCAATGTAATACCTGGCTTTCTGTTTTATCTCTTCAAAATTTGGTTCTACTTCTTTGAGAAGCTCCAAACCATAACAGTCAAGCGCCACCGGATCAGACCCAGCAAACAAGTAACCAAGACCTGATTTGCATCCTCCATGTCTGCATTCTTGAGCCCCAATCATGGTTTCAACTGCATCAACAATAAACAAGTCAGTGGGAATGGCAGCGTTCACTTCCACTATTCCCTTGTTTAAGTTTTTGATTTTGCCATGCATCAGCAGTCGGTCCAGTTTGCTTAAGTAGCCGAACTGGTTTTTTATGGCGCAACTTAAACCAACCATAAAATGCGTTTTAAGCACAGGCAAAGAAATAACAAAATCACAAGTTAAAGGAAGCGCTGAAATTTTAATTTTGTATCCTCGAGGACTTTTAAAAGTCTTCATTTTTTCTTTGTAGAGATTAATCAGTTTAACATCATATCTGTCGCAGACTTTCTTTAGCGGAGATTTAGCTATGATTTTGTTTGATCTGCCAGCGTCAATTGCTGGGGCATCGCCAACAATAACTTCGTGTTTTGAAAGTTTCTTTAGAAGGGTTTCAAGAATTTCAGGATGTGTTGTTGTAGGATAAAGCTCATAAGATACAATGTTTGGTTTAAGAAAGATTTTTTTAGCGTTCTCAATTTTATCCTGATACTTTTCTAGTATATTTAAAGTAAATTTTTTTCTATCAACAGATTTGGAAAAATAAATTTCAGACATAAGCAGCAATAAACAATAATTTTTTAGAGTATTTTTAAATTATGGATAGATTATCTTGTCTGCTACACTTAACTCTTCAAATTGAGGTTGTAAAGATTTTTTTTGATTACTTTAACAGCTACGTATCTTGTCGCTATCCCCCTGTTGTTAATGGAGGAAAACTATTGGATTGTCGTTTGTGTGTAATGTAAAGTTCTTGTGATTGTAGCGGTTGGTTCAGCACATTTTTTACGCTTTAAATCACAAAAGGTTCTGAAACAAAAATAAAATTTAGTTGCAAACATATTTTTCTGTGGTGAGATAATCCAAATATTACTATTCTAAATTTTTATGCTACTACTAATGGTGATTACATGATGTTTAATAGAATTTACTAAGATCAATGGGGGAAACTATTTTTAGTTTAAAACAATCAAAACACCTTATGAATTCGACTGATGCAAAACTTTGTACTGCATGCAAAATAAGAGATGCCTTCTTTTATAGAAAATACTCTGGAGAGCGTCTATGCCGAAAATGTTTTGCGTCATCCATTGAAGCAAAGGTACGTAGCACAATAACACGTTACCAAATGTTACGTTTTAATGATCATTTAGCAGTTGCAGTTTCAGGTGGAAAAGACAGTTTAAGTCTACTCTACATTCTTGCAAAAATTAGAAAGTACAGACCAAAAACAACAATTACAGCTGTAACAGTTGACGAAGGCATAAAAGGATACCGTGATGAAGCACTTGAAATAGCAGCTAAAACCTGCAAGAAACTTGAAATTCCACTTCATATAGTTTCTTTTAAGGAACTATACGGTTTCAGTCTTGACGAAATCATAACAAAAGCTCGAGAAAAAGGGTTAGCTGAATTAACTGCCTGTTCATACTGTGGTGTGCTACGAAGAAGAGCAATAAATACAGGTGCAAGACAGGTAAAAGCCGACAAGGTCGCAACAGCTCACACATTAGACGATGAAACTCAAACATTCTTAATGAATATAATGCGTGGCGACGTAACCAGGCTTGCGAAACAAACACCCGTAAGCAAAGAAATTCAACCCTTATTTGTTCAAAAAATCAAGCCTTTCTGTGAAATCCCAGAAAAAGAAAGCGCCCTCTATGCCTACATCAAAAAACTGGATTTCCAAGATACACCTTGTCCCTATGCTTCTGAAGCTTTACGCAATGACATTCGTGGCATGCTTAACCACGTGGAAGAGAAGCATGCGGGAACAAAATTTGCCATTTCCAGAGCAATGACAAAACTAGCGCCTGCACTTGAAGAGACAACAAAAAAGGAAGTGTTCAAAACCTGTATAGAATGTGGTGAGCCTTCAACTTTAGACCTCTGTAAAACCTGTGAAATGCTAAGGCAGATACGTTAAGGGTTATGGTTGAATCCTTTTTCACTTTTCAGTTTACGTAGTATTTCTGAAGCTTCAAAAGCATTGTCTGCAGCAGCAACCCTCTGTACACGATTCAGATTCACTTTTACTCCACAATAAGGACATAGTTTAGTTTTCTGGTTTAAAGCAGAAAGCATATAATTTCCACATTTGTTACATTTAACTATTAACGTGGCAGTCATTTCTATTGGCCTTCCGAAAGCCTTTTCCGCGTTGTAATAGATAACAATTTGGTGTAGGGGATTTAGATACAATCATGACGGCTGAAGAACAATCAAAAGTAAGGTCTCGTTTGTTGAACATGGCGATTCAATATTTCAAAAAAGAAGGTTACATAATAAACTATGAGAACGCTACTTTAGAGGGCCACAGCGGGATTCTGCGGAAGTTTGATTTAATTGTTCAGAAGGGCCGTTATGAACAGGGCGTATGGGTTAGAGATTGGAACCGCACTATAGGCGTAAATGTCCTCATCAATCTTGATACTTCATCAGAAGATGTTGATTTGTCAAGTCCAATAATGATTGGAGAAAAATTTAGTGACCACGCTAAATCATATTCTAACCGAAGAAAGATTACTTTGCTAACTAGACATAAAATTAGTAGTTATCGTTAAATCAAATTTTTAGGTATTCATCAGTTAAACCTTCATTCTCTAATAATCCTAACCAATCTACAAATCCGCTAACACATTTTTTTGGGTTATCTAAAGCATCCACTATTTCTTTAACAACATTTTCAACATTTTTCCCTGTTACATCAATTTCGCAGACGTTTTTCTGGGTTTGAAGCGCTTCAACTAAGCAAGTATCCAATATTTCAGCTGCAAGATTCTCATAGATTTTTGATTCACTAAAACCTGATTTTAACATTAACTGTTTCAGCTCTTTTGGGTTTCTCCGTAACACAAAAACGTAATCGACAAGGTCGGCAGGTGTCACAGACGCTGCGAAATGCCCATCTACAACAATGTTTTCTTTTTCTAATTGAACTATTGTCTCTGCCAGTTTTTCTGTTAAAGCTTTTTCATTTACTATCGTTGTTTGACGCTGTTTATCTTCACCTAAAGTCAAGTTGTTTACTTTAACGTATTCTGTTAGGTTAATGTATTCTGCAGATAATTTTTCAGTTAACAGTTTTGAGGTAGTTGTTTTTCCTACACAAGGTGTGCCTGTAATTAGAATCACTTGCTTTTGCATGTATCAATACGTAAATCTTCGTGGTTTTTATTGATTCTGATAAATCTGTTAAATGCAGCTTGAAAAACTATATCGTTATATGATTTCATACTTAACTTCTGTTATTTCATGTTGGGCTCAGTGCTTTGTTTTTGGTGAAAATTTTGTTTTTTTTAGTATAATATTTTGTTTTTTCTAAATATTTAGCTGTATGTTTTGATTTGTGAAATTAGGTCTCCGTTATATAATTATGATGCTTAATACACTTGTGTATTCAAGTGGTTACATATGATAATGCGTGAAACAACAGATGCAGACTTGAAAGATATATTATTCATCGAACGTGAAGCATTTAAATCAGATAAAGAAGCGCAGCTAACAAAAGATTTGTTAAATGATTCAAGCGCAAAACCACTTATATCACTCATAGCCTACGTCGATGAAAAACCTACTGGCCACATACTATTCACTAAAGGTTACCTTCATTCTAAATCCAAGAAATTAATGATTTATATTTTGGCACCATTGGCTGTTGTACCTGAATTCCAAAAAAAGGGCATTGGAGGGGCACTTATACAGAAAGGTTTAGACTTTTTATCTAAAGTCAATATCGGCTTAGTTTTCGTATTAGGGCATCCTTAATATTATCCTCGTTATGGTTTTAGACCTGCAGGTAAATTGGGTTTTGAAGCACTTTTCCAATACCTGAAAAAGACGCAGATGCATGGATGGTTCAAGAGCTCAGATCAGGCTTCATAGGCTCAATATCTAATAGAGTAGTCTGTAGTGATGCATTAAATAAACCTGAACACTGGAGAGAATAAATCAGAAGGCTAACCGCCAGATTTTTGATATAAAAATTCACATTTTAAAAGTTTTATTTCTATTGATTTCCTTTTTTGATTGGGTAACTTTATTGAGTTCGTGTGCGCATTTAACTTTGGGCTGGTGAGTTGGTGAGTGGCTTTCGGGTCCCCTCGGGGATCTGAGGAAACTCCGCCCACATGTAGAATTGCAGTACCGAAGGGTACAAGCTGAGAGGCTTGGCAACGGAGCAGAAACGACACGTCCAACCGGATATGGCTATGATGCACTTAGTGAGGTTGAGTCTGCTGGTTTGGAAACGGTGAAACGGCCGTCCTGCAAGTGGAAAGGGCAAACAGACGCCGATGAAGTCTCTACCGGAAGGCGCGGGTAGCCCGATTAGCCGAATGCCACATAAAACAGAAGGCGGGTTACGGCCAACACACCAGCCTATTTTACTAATAC